>JAZNIA010000188.1:0-1999 GCA_045577195.1 Congzhengia sp. | reverse complement strand
GTTTTATTATGAAGCTTTTGTATGTAGGGCAGCGCCTCTGTTAAAATACCTGCTCTTGAAATCAGCTGTTCAATGGAATGCATGCGTTTCTTCCTTTCTTACATATAAAATCCTGCGGTTTTGAGTCCCTCGGTTTCGTCTAAGCCAAAGAGCAGGTTCATGTTCTGCACCGCCTGCCCGGCTGCGCCCTTGATTAAGTTGTCAATGGCAGAAACCACAATGACGCGGTTTAAGCGCTTGTCAACCTCAAGCCCGATGTCAACAAAATTGGAGCCGGAAACGTGGTTGCTTTCGGGAAGCCCCGTTTCATACACGCGAACAAACGGCTCGTCTTTATAAAACTCTTTGTAGACCGCAATCAGCTCTTCCTTTGTCATGGGTGCCTTTAAGTTTGCATACTCGGTTGCAAAGATGCCGCGTTTCATGGGCACCAGATGGGGCGTAAAGGAAAGCATGATTTCCTCGCCCGCAAGGTTTGACAGCTCCTGCTCGATTTCGGAGGTGTGTCTGTGGGTTGCCACCTTGTACGCCTTTAAATTCTCGGTGCATTCAACGAAATGGTAGTCAAGCCCCAAACCGCGTCCTGCGCCGGAAACGCCGGATTTTGCGTCAATGATAATGTTTTTCGTTTCTACAAGACCGTGTTTGAGCAAAGGCGCAAGTCCTAAAATCGAACAGGTGGTATAACAGCCCGGATTTCCCACCAGACGCGTTTTTTTGATTTCGTCTCTGTGCAGCTCACAAAGCCCGTACACCGATTTCTTCAACAGTTCGGGGCAGGCATGGGAAACACCGTACCACGCTTCGTACACACAAATATCATCGTAGCGGAAATCGCCGGAAAGGTCGATGACCTTAAGCCCCTTTTCGTACAGCGCTGAAATTACCTCGTGAGACACCCCATGGGGCAGCGCGGTAAACACCACGTCGCACTTTCTAGCTGCTGCGGCAGAGTCAGCCTCTTCCAGCACCACGTCGCATACGCCCAGAAGCGACGGATACACCTCAGACATTTTCTGTCCTGCGTAGCTTTTTGATGCCAGCATTGTAATTTCTGTATGTTTATGCGCAGAAAGAATACGAACCAACTCGGCTCCTGCGTATCCCGTTGCGCCCAGAATACCAACTCTTATCATACAATACATCTCCTTAAATCCAATATGTATTATTATACATCTTTTATGAATAAAAATGCAATATCAAATTGATAGAAATTTTGCGTTTAAAACAGGTAAAATTTGTCTATCATGTGTAATATACCACAAAGGAGGTTTAAAAATCAAGATGAAACACAAAAAAGGAACGTATTTTTTGAAAATTGTTGTCGGATTTATAATCAGCATTGCGCTTTTTATGGGAATCTGTGAGGCAATCAGCGAGGACATCAGCAGCGGAATCGTCAGGCTGCACGTTATTGCAAACAGCAATTCCGCCTATGACCAAAGGGTGAAGCTTCTCGTGCGGGACGCGATTTTAGAAGAAAGCGCGCGTTTAGCGCAAAGCGAGGACGTCACGCTTTCCTTTATAGATACCAACCGTGCGCAGCTGATAGAGGCGGCAAACGCGGCGCTCGAGCGGGAGGGCGCAGACTACCGATGCCAGATACAGACGGGGCGGTTTTCCTTTCCCACGAAACGCTACGAATCCGTTACCCTGCCTGCAGGAGACTATGACGCAGTGCGTGTTGTGCTGGGGGCGGGCGACGGCGAAAACTGGTGGTGCGTGATGTATCCGCCGCTGTGTTTTCAGGGCGCATCAGCGGGCGCACTCAACGAGGACAGCGAGGCGGTTTTGTCGGGCAACATGTCGCCGCAAAGCTATGCCATGATAAAAAGCGAAGCTCCAAGGCTAAGGCCTGCCTTTCGCGCACTGGAGCTGTGGCAGGCGCTAAAGGAACGGGTTCGCAACTAGAAACAAAAATAGGGGCTGTAGCAAAATGCACAGACCACACAAGGCAAGGAAAAGCTTCTTGATTATATCAAAAAAGATAATATAATAA
>JAZNIA010000187.1:0-18379 GCA_045577195.1 Congzhengia sp. | reverse complement strand
AAAAGCGAAACAGACGCGGTATTAAGATCGACTCCCACGCGGTTGACGCACGACTCGACCACTCCGCCGAGGACCTCACCGAGGCGCTTCTGATCCATATCATGCTGATACTGCCCCACGCCGATGGATTTCGGCTCAATTTTTACCAGTTCAGACAACGGGTCCTGTAGGCGTCTTGCAATTGATACTGCGCTGCGCTGCGCTACATCGAAATCGGGAAACTCCTCCGTTCCCAGCTCTGATGCCGAGTAAACCGACGCGCCCGCCTCATTGACCACGGCATACTGCACGGGGTGTTTGGTTTCCTTGATTAAATCCGCCACAAAAATTTCCGATTCCTTTGACGCCGTTCCGTTTCCGATGGAAATCAGGTCCACACCATATTTTTCAATCATGGCGAGAAGCGTTCTTTTTGCCTTTTCCTTGTCATGGTGTTCGAGCGTACAAAATACCACGGTGGTATCTAAAACCTTTCCCGTTTCATCTACTACTGCGATTTTGCAACCCGTCCGATATGCCGGGTCTAAGCCCATCACAATTTTGCCCTTCACGGGCGGCTGCATTAATAGTCTGTGTAAGTTGTCAGAAAACACGTCGATGGCAGATTCCTGCGCACGGTCCGTCAATTGTATGCGTAGTTCATTCTTCACCGAAGGAGCAATCAGCCGCTTGTATGCATCTTCCACAGCATTTGACACAAGCGTACGAAGATAGGGCGTTCCGTCCTGATTTAATATTTTTGTATTCAGCTGTTCAACCAGCGCTGCATCATTGTTTTCCAATGACACCTTTAAAAAGTCTTCCTTTTCGCCACGGTTGATAGCAAGGACGCGGTGGTTTGCGATTTTCTTAATCGGTTCAGAAAAGTCGTAGTACATAGCGTAGCGGCTGTCCTCATCTTTGGCGCTGCATACCGTAATCATACCGTTGTCCCAAAGAAAACGGCGCACAAACGCGCGAATTTGCGCCTGGTCGGAAAGGTGTTCTGCAATGATGTCCTGTGCTCCCGAAATTGCCTCGTCTTCTGTTTCCACCGTTTTTCCCACAAAGGAAGCAGACAATTTGTCCGCTTCCTCCTTGGTTGCCTTTTGCGCAAAAATCAGTTCTGCTAAAGGCTCTAAGCCCTTTTCCTTGGCAATCGAGGCTCTGGTTTTGCGTTTCGGACGGTAAGGACGGTATAAATCGT
Organism: Congzhengia sp.; assembly: GCA_045577195.1. Lineage (GTDB taxonomy): Bacteria > Bacillota > Clostridia > UBA1381 > UBA9506 > Congzhengia. The sequence goes on along the minus strand of JAZNIA010000187.1, from coordinate 17,193 downwards.
CCAACTCCGTCTGCGTTTCTGCCTGCTCGATTTTCATTTTTAATTCGTCTGTTAATGCGCCTTGCTCTTCAATCAGGCGAAGCACATCTGCCCGTTTTTCTTCCAGCGCACGAAGCTGTTTTAGCTTTTCGTAGAATTTACGCAGCATCGCATCATCGGCAGAATCGGTCATTTCCTTTCTGTAGCGCGCAATAAAGGGAATGGTGTTCCCATCGTCAATCAGGGTAATGATATTTTTTGTGACCTGTTTAGAAAGAGAAAAGGTTTCTTTTAAAATCTGAAATATTTTATCCAAGGTTGTTTGCTCCTTTTCTGTAAAAGGAGGCTGTAGCATTCTACTACAGCCTCCTTTTTATCTTCTATGCTTTATGTGTTTATTTTTCGTAGGTAGACCAATCTCTGTTTTCGTTGACCTTCGTCCATGTTTCATAACCGTTTTCTTTGCGGTCATAATCGTGGCTGTTGGTTGCCTCCTGAACAGCAATGTAGAACCATGTGTCTTCGTTTTTGTTGTCGGTCCATTTTGCCATATCGTCTAACAGATCAGAGGTGGTTTCCGGAACTCTTCCTAACACTCTGTTGATGAGTGTCATGGTTTCTGCACGGGTGATTTCCGTGTCAGGACGGAAGGTGTTGTCCTCATAACCTTTAATCCAGCCAAAAGCTGCTGCTTTATAGATGTCGCTTTCTGCCCAGTGACCGTCTACATCGTCAAAGTCGTGTGCAACTTCTGCAGATTTTTCTGCAAATCTGGAAACAATCGCTGCAAATTCACCACGGGTGATGTCGCTATTCGGTGCAAATACATCTCCATCTTTTCCGTTTAAGATGCCAAGTGCTGTCAAAGTAGAAATTGGACCGTTATACCAAGCGCCTTCTTGTACATCGACGAAATCGTTCTCGTAGGTGAGGTTTTCGTCTCTTACTTCATCTTTTAACAATCTGAAGAAGATGGTTGCAACCTCTGCACGGGTGATGCTGCCATTGAGCTGAACCGTTCCGTCCGGGTAACCGATGATGTATGCAAAGTGGTCAGCACCGTTTAACAGTTCCGGAACATATTCGCCACCGGGTGCTTCTACTGCTGTCCACGCAGCATATAAGGTAATGTTTTTCCTGAGGGTAAAGGTATCCGCTTTTTCATTCAGACCTGCATCCATATACCAGCCGGCAAAAGTATATCCTTCTCTTTCCGGCACGGGGAGCATAGATAAGGTAATATTTCTTCCGCTTCTATAGAATACATTGGTGCATGCTGTTCCGCCATTTGTTTCAAAGCTGATTTTGTAATTGGTAACGCCGCCACCGGAAGGAGGAACAGAATCATTTACACGGATGATTGCTTCCGGACGGGGCTCTTCGTGTTTAAAGTTTATTTTTGCGTTTATAACTCCGTCCCCGTATGTTACTGCACCGGTCAATTCCCCGTAAAGATGATGGGGTGCACCGTCTGTTGTTGCTGCAACGCCGGTTGCCACGATTTCCATATCCGGGAAATATGCTTTGTTATCATTTTCATAATCCTTAAGATAACCAACTGTGATTCCACTTTTTACTTTAAAGGGAATCTTAAGGGTTTTGATTCCGTTCTCTTCAGAAACGGTTCTGGCACCATCTGCTACAAATATGTCACTTGTCGCCGCATCAAAGTCGCTCATGTCCGTTTTGTCAATGGTTGTCTGCGACAAGGTTACACCCTGCGGATACTCTAATAACACATTAAAAGTTCCCTCTACGGGTAACGCTTTTGTTTTCGTTTCATCACCATTAAAATAGGCTGTTGCCAATAGATAGCACGTATCAAATTCTGTTCTTACTGCTTCCATATCAATTGTTGCCTTTAAATCCACAGTCTGACCAGAGGAAATCGTGGTTTCACCGCTCCAGCTTGAAGCATCGGTTGCTTTCACTTTAAGATCGATCACCGGCCATACCGTTCTCTCTTTGAGATTAGCAGGCGCAGCCACAACGCAAATTGCCGATTGTATCAGCAAAGCTGCTGCCATAATCGTTGTGAGAAATTTTTTCATGTTTAACACTCCTTTATTTATTCTTTCTGCTTATATTTAAACCATGTTCATCCGCCGCAGTCTGCGACTTTGAGGCATGGCTACCTCCACCTTTTCGTATTTATTCTTCCAAAAGATGCAGATATTTTGCATAGTATGCTTTAATTTCTGCCTTTTCTTCTTTCGAAAGATTTTTACGCATAATACTGTACGCACTATCAAACTCGTCTTTGCTAATGCCGCCCGTTATGTATGATAGCAATAAGGAATATTCCTCCTGCGGCAATGCATTTGCCAAAAGCATCAGCACGTTGTATTTATCTCCGACAGGAATTTCCTCTTCCAGACGTGTCAGTGTTTCCGAATCAATGTGCACATCAACGGTCTCAGAACCGTCAGAGGCAGGTATTTGGAAGATCATCTCGCCAGCTTCGTTTTTGAGAAGGTCTGAGTCTCCAATGGATTGGGTAACTTTTGAAAACACTGTGTTAACCACAACATGAAAACTGATAACACCGATTCCCGTTAACGCTATCAAAATAATACCGCATATCAAAAGCCGTTTCTTCGTTTTCGATCTCACACCCAGCCTCCCGCACACACAGATAAAAACTCTCTTTTATGCTATTATACCGCGAAATTGTACAAATGTCAATTCTTTCTCTTGAATTTTTTCATTATTTTTCATATATGATGTTCCCAAGGATTCTCTCACCGATAATAAAATTTGTTGCTTTTTGATGGATTGTATGGTATATTTAAAGTAATTTAAGGTTTGTTTTCCTTGTTGGAGATTTGGAGGTTGGTAGAAGGTGTATCGCACATTTTGGAAACATTTTTTGGATATTGCAGTCTCTTTGTGCCTGCTTCCTTTTGCATTTTTGATTTGTCTGGTTCTATGCATCGTCATTTTTTTAGAGGATCGCAAAAACCCGTTTTACTGTGCACCGCGCGCCGGTATAAACGGCAGAACCTTTACCATGTTTAAACTCAGAACCATGAAGAAAAATGCGCCCGACCTCAGAAATCCAGACGGCTCAACTTTCAGCGCAGAGCAAGATTTTCGTCTCACCCGTGCAGGGCGCATCATCCGAAAGCTTTCTTTGGATGAACTTCCCCAGCTTTTAAATGTTTTAAAGGGGGATATGAGTCTGATCGGTCCCAGACCTGACCTCCCCTCCCAGATTGTGCTCTATACCAAAAGCGAAACCGAACGGCTCTCGGTGCTTCCGGGCATTACAGGGTATGCGCAGGCATATTTTAGAAACGCCCTCCCCTGGAAAGAACGGATTCCGTATGATATATTTTACACACAACATATTTCGTTTAAAATGGATTTAAAAATACTGATAAAAACTGTGAGCACGGTTGTGCAGAAAAAAAATGTGTTTTCTGCCGATGGCGGAAACACGGCTTCGAAAGGATAAAACTATGCCCTTTTCTTTTACTGTTTTGGATTGGGACTCTGCCCATTTTGGTGTTCCCTGTGCCAAAGTCAAACTGACGAAAAGCCTGACCTGTGACGAGTGGGAAAGATTGATTTGTGCCATTCGTCCGTATCGGTTTGTGACGGTGCAAAATTCCGATATGTTTTCGGAGAACACACGTCGTTTATCGTCCCTTTCCAACGCCTTGGAGACCGATATTACGGTGCATTTAAAAAATACATGTGGCAAATGTGCCGTACCTGTCGAAAATAACGCGCTCTGCGTTTCGCTCACGGAATGCACATCTCTTTCTTCCGATACGATTGCACTTTGCCGCGGCACCTTTTTAAATTCACGGTTTTATCACGACCCACATATAACAAAAAAACAAGCAGATGGCGTGTTTACCAGTTGGCTGACCAATGCACAGAGTCGCGCCGGAACCTATATCTGCACTGCTACATACGAAAATCATCCAGCAGGATTTTTGCTGTTTCATGACGCAGACGAAAAAACGATACAGATTGAGTTGGTTGGAACCTGTGATAAGGCGCGCGGAATCGGCATGGGAACTGCGATGATGGCGCGTTTGTTTTCTCACTGCAATGTGCGTGGGATTACCACTGTTTTGGTTGGCACACAATTTCGAAACGAAATCGCGCGAAATTTTTACCGTAAAAATTATTTTACAGAAGACGCATTTACGCATATTTTTCACATTTGGAACGAATAGGGGATTCTTCATATCATGAACATTTTGTATCTCACTACCGTCTTTCCAAGACCGGAGGACGGCTCCACCATCTATACAGATTTGGCTGAGGCGCTTTTTTCCCGCGGGCACCGTCTGACCGTGGTGGTTGCCGACGAAAAAAAACAAAAATCCCCCGCGATTCTTTGCACGGAACGCGGGTTCAAGGTGCTTCGCGTGCGTACGGGGAATTTATATAATGTCGGACTTTTGGAAAAGGGTATTTCTACCCTGACGCTTTCCTTTCGGCTAAAGCGGGCAATTTCCCGCTGTTTTAAGGCGCAAAAATTTGACTTGATTCTGTATGAAACACCCCCCGTTTCTGTGTATAAAACAGTGCACTATGCCAAAAAACGGTTTGGCGCGTCCACTTTTTTGATGTTGAAGGATATTTTTCCACAAAACGGAGCTGACCTTGGTATTTACAAAAAGAGCAGTTTTCTATACCGCTATTTTCAGAAGCAGGAACAGAAACTGTACCGTGTTTCCGATAAAATCGGTTGTATGTCAGACGCCAATATTTCTTATGTGAACGCGCACAATCCTGCTTGCGCGCATAAAACCGTGCTGTTTCCAAACACAAAAGCACCGTTTTTTCCCGTCACGGAATCAAAAGAAAGTATTCGCGCGCGATACCTGCTTCCTGCTGACAAGAAAATTTTTGTGTTCGGCGGAAACATCGGTCTTCCTCAATCGCCGGATTATTTTGTCTCCTGCGCAAAGGCAATTTTAAAGGAAAAAGATACCTTTGTGCTGGTTGTGGGACGCGGCTCGCATGCGCTGTATGTCGCGCAGGAAATGCAGGACTATTCCAATTTTCGTGTGATGAAAAGTTTGCCCCGCGACACATACGAAACAATACTTTCCGCCTGTGACATTGGTTTGATTTTTTTGGACCGTCGGTTTACCGTGCCGAATGTTCCATCCAGAATTTTGTCTTATATGAACGCTGCTTTGCCCGTCCTAGCCGCAACGGACTTATCCAGTGACATTGGTGCCCTAATAGAGGCGGCGGGATGTGGCTTTTGCTGTATTTCCGAAAGCATTGACGATTACCTTGCACTTGCAAAAGCTCTATTGTCCGACGATGCACTGCGCCACGAATTGGGTGCGCAGGGCTATGCGTATTTTCAAAACCATCTCACCGCAGAAAAAAGCGCGCAGCTTTTAGAAATATATACAAATCCCGGGTCGGAGGACGATATGATATGAAGGTTTTATATCTGACCAATCTGCCTGCGCCTTACCGCGCCACTTTTTTCAACGAACTTGGAAAGCACGTTGACTTGACCGTGCTTTACGAACGAAGGCAGGCAGAGGACCGCGATGCACGCTGGATAAGCAACGCCCCGCAGACGTACCGCGAAGTGTACCTTGGCGGAATCCCCGTCGGCGCGGCTTCTTTGGCATCCTTGGAGGCTCTGAAATTTTTCCGCGATTTTTCCTATGACATTAAAATTATCAGCGGTTATTCCTCTCCCACAGCCATGGCAACAATCCACTGTATGAAGCGGCAAAAAATTCCATATATTCTAAGCATTGACGGCGGTGTTGTCAAAGAAGAACACCTCCTGCTGAAGAAACTGAAGCAGTATTTACTTTCCGGCGCTAAGCTTTATCTTTCCACCGGGAAAAATGCGGACCATTTTTTTGCGCATTACGGCGTACCCGCTGAAAAAATCATGCATTATCATTTCACTTCCCTTTTTCAAAAGGACATTTGCTCCGCTCTCCCCTCTCGGGAGGAGAAACAAACTTTGCGGGAAAAGCTTGGAATCCGTGAAAAAAATATGATATTATCTGTCGGGCGGCTTCTGCCACTCAAACGATATGATTTGCTGTTTCGCGCGGCAAATGCGCTTTCTGACACGGAGCTTGTCATCGTCGGCGGGCTTGCTGACAACTATCATACAAAGCTTTTGCAAAAATACCCGAATGCAAAGGTGCGGTTTGTTGATTTTATGCCGTACAGCGATTTGCGTGCATACTTTTGTGCAGCAGATGTGTTTGCAATCGCCTCGGATTCCGACGTTTGGGGCATGGTGATTGTAGAAGCCATGGCAAACGGACTGCCTGTGATTGCAACTGATAGCTGTGGTGCAAGTAAAGATTTGATTTTAAACAACGAAAACGGGTTTGTTGTTCCAAAGGGGGATGCAGGTGCCATAACAAACAGTCTTAGGGCACTTTTGGCATCCGATGAAACCATCCGTATGTTTGGACAAAAAAGCCTTGAAATCATAAAGGAGTTCCACTTTGAACATGAAGTTTTTGACCACATTCTTGCATTCCGCAGATTTCTGGGGAAATAACATTTCCAATATACTGCACCGTTTTGGTCGACGCACCGCAGAAACCATCGGCAAGCTTCCTTTTTTGCCGCGCCTTTTTTACAAGCTTTCGCCTACCATCATATTTGCGGTTTTGTGCGCTGTCTCGGTACTGTCGCAGATTGATTTTGTATCAAAAATCAGTGCTGTGCGGATTAGCATTATCGCCCTTTGGGGACTTGCCTTTCTCTATATCGCCGCAAAATCCCGTTTGCGCATCAGCGGTCGTACACTGCTTTTGCTTGCACCGCTTTTGCTGTTTGATATACTTTGCATCGCCATTGGTCTGGCAAGACGCAGCATTTCAAGCTACGTTCTATCTCCGATTGTTTATTCTGCCAACCTTTCCGCCTTTGTGTTTCTCATCGGCGCAATGTTTAAAAGTGTTTCCGACGACCGTACGTTTTCCGTTGGCGCAAAAACTTATGCAGCATGCAGTATTCTTATCGCGGTCTATACCATTATCAAAACCTTTTCAGGCATTTTCCCATCGAACTTGCCGGAATACGCCTACGCATATGCCCAGAAAAATTCTCTGGCGCCGATCATGCTGACGTCGTTTTGCATTACCTGCTTTTTAAATCCGTTCAAACGAAAAGATTTCACACCCGCTCTGGCACTTTTGTTTTTTGTTTTCATTCTGGTTCTAAAAAGCCGCGCGTCTTACGTTGGACTGTTTGCAGCAGCGGTCATCTGGCTGATTTGCATGGTAAAAGACAAGCACCTGCGCCGCCAAATTTTCTATGCTGCTATCATGGCTTTTTTACTGGTTGTGGTAATCGAATCACTCCGAAACCTGATGTTTGGGCAGCTCCTATTTAACAACCGTGCCGCTGAGGGTGTAAACGGCATCTCCTCCGGCAGAACCGATCAGGTGGCCGAGGTATTTACACCTGCGATCACCCGCTCCTTCTGGTTTGGAGGCGGTGGAACGTATATTGAGTCGTTCCCGCTGGCAGCACTCACCTCCTACGGTGTGATTGCCTTTGTTCCGCTGTTGCTTTTTGCTTTTACACCGCTTTTTTGTGTGATTCTGTCCTGGAAAAGCACACCGGATTCAGAGGCTTATCTCCTCACTGCTATTTCCGTAGCATTTCTCTTAATCAGCATCTTTGAAGAGCGCGCACCCTTTGGCCCCGGTGTAACCTACTTTTTCCTTTGGTTTTCTGCCGGTTTCCAGCTTTGTAAAAGAGAATTTACGCTCCCTCTTTCCGCAAAAGTGGATTGCGTTTCTCCAGAAAGAAACCGATAGAATTGCAAAAGCATCAGTTTCGACTCTGTGTCCATTGTGCAGGTGTCCAACGTCTTTTGGTGACAAATCCTTTCGCTGTCTGCCACGATTTCCTGCAGTTTGCAATTTTCTATATTGTCGCGTCCTATCAGATAATCAATGGAAACGCGAAAATACTGCGCAATTGCCAGAAGCAGTTCTCTGTCGGGCTGTCTGCGGTCGCGCTCATAATTTGCAATACAACTTCTTGAAACATTTAAAGTACATGCCAGTTCCGTCTGCGTGATGCCATGGGCAATGCGCAGACATTTTAATTTCTCAGAAAATTCACTCATCTTATGTCCCTTTCTGTCATAATCTGCCGTATGTTACGTTTTTTAGTATATCAGCCGTTTTGCCAAAACGCAATAGATGTTTCAAAATAGACAAAAACGAAACAATGTGTCACACCGTCATACCTTCTCCTTTTCCGTATTCCGCTTGACATCATCCCTCTGCGATGTTAAAATGAAAGTAATCTGTGCAGAAGAATTGTTCCCACGAGCAAAAAGGCATATATTTGGCATGCCGATGAGATAGAGCCACAGATTAAAAGATCCTTGGGAGTTTTATTTTTTACAGCAGATATTTGCATGGAATATTTTTCTTTAAAACATTTCAAACTATATTTAAATTACTCTAAAACCGTTTTGAAAAAACGGTGCTTATCGAGCCGTTTTATGTGATATATCCAAGAATAATTCTGTTACAGCAATCAATATAATAGAATATGATGCAGGGCTGTCTTTTTACTGTTTTACAGTGCAGCAAGCGCGGCGCTTGCCAAAGGCTTTAAAATGCAAAACTTTTTCGAACGAACGGGAGGACTTATGAACAAAAACATTGTTTTGGTCGGATTTATGGGAACAGGAAAAACCACCATCGGTCGACGCGTTGCCGGAAAACTGGGGCTGGATTTTTACGATACCGACGAATATATCAAAAAATGTGAAAATATGACCGTGGCTGACATTGTCACCAAAAAAGGTATCAAATATTTCGAAGGGGCGCAGCGGTTTGCCGTGACCAACATCTGTGAAAACAAAAATGTACTGATTGCCACCGGCGGTTCTACCCTCTCCGATGAAAAGAACCGTGAGATACTGAGAAAAAACGGTATTTTCGTCTGGCTCCGTGCAAAACCGGAAACCATTTATGAAAACACGAAAAATTCCCACAACAAACGTTTGGAAATCTTCGGTAAATCCATCGAGGAAATTGCGCAGATTTTAAAAGAGCGGGAAAAGGACTATATCGAAAGCGACATCGTGGTCAACGTGGACGAAACCCGCGACATCGACACGATTGTTGACACGGTTATTGAAAAAATTAAGACATATATGTAAATACCAAGGAGGAGTTTTTAAATGCAAGACAACTGTATTTTTTGTAAAATCCTGCGGGGTGAAATCCCCTCAACCAAGGTCTACGAGGACGAACTGGTCTACGCGTTTCGCGACATCGCACCCGTAGCACCGGAGCATATTTTGATTATCCCAAAAGAGCACATCTGCTGTGCCAACAAACTAAATGAATCTCATCAGGCACTGGTTGGACACATTGTGCTCACTGCAGCAAAGCTTGCAAAGGAGCTCGGGTTTGCCGAGGACGGATACCGCATTATCAACAACTGCGGCGAAAATGCCGGTCAAACCGTTTTTCATCTGCATTTCCACCTGCTTGCAGGGGACAAATTTGAGCATATGGTGTAAGGGGTGAGGAGTATGTTGCAGATTGGTTGTCATCTTTCCGCCTCAAAAGGCTTTCTTGCTATGGGGAAAACAGCGACCGAAATCGGTGCAAACACCTTTCAGTTTTTTACGAGAAATCCCAGAGGCGGTGCAGCAAAGGCGTTAGACCCTGAAGATGTTGCGCAGTATCTTGCCTATGCCGCGCAAAACGGCATTTCCGTTATCTTGGCCCATGCGCCCTACACCTTAAACGCCTGCGCAAAGGACGAGAAAATCCGCGCGTTTGCCAAAATGGTCATGACGGACGATTTGGTACGCATGGAAGCGGTTCCGGGAAATTTATACAATTTCCATCCGGGCAGTCACGTTGGACAGGGCACCGAAGTTGGTATTCAGCTGATTTCAGGCATGCTCAACGACATTTTAACGCCGGAGATGACCACGACGGTGCTGTTGGAAACCATGGCAGGGAAAGGCTCAGAGGTCGGGGCACGTTTTGAAGAAATTCGTGCGATTATAGATAACGTTACCCTATCAAGCAAGCTGGGCGTTTGTTTGGATACCTGCCACGTGTATGACGCCGGCTATGACATTGTAAACGATTTAGACGGCGTTTTAGAGGAGTTTGACCGCGTTATCGGTCTTTCCCGTCTGCGCGCCATTCATATCAACGACAGCAAAAACCCGTTTGAGAGCCACAAGGACAGGCACGAAGTGATTGGCGGCGGTTCCATCGGCATTGACGCATTCTCCCGTATCATCAACCACCCCAGCCTTTGTCATCTGCCTTTTTATTTAGAAACCCCGAACGAGCTTGACGGTTACCAACAGGAAATCGCGATGCTTAAGGATTTGCGAACGGTATAAAACGAAGAATAAAACACTTTTTAACATAATGGATACGGATACATTACCGTATGAGAGGACGTTATGAACGAGACATTGACCGAAAAGCTAAAACAAAACCACAAAGCCCGTATCCCGATGCATATGCCGGGGCACAAGCGAAACACGGCTTTTATGGGAGAGGACCTGCCCTATTCTCTGGACATTACGGAAATCGACGGGTTTGATAATCTGCATGATATGCAGTCTCTTTTAAAAGAAACTGCAGACCTTGCAGCAAGCCTCTACGGAGCAAGGGCTTCATTTCCTTTGGTTGGCGGCTCTACCTGCGGCATTTTAGCCGCAATGCACGTTTTAGCGCCAAAGGGCGCCCATGTCCTGATTGCGCGTGGAAGCCATAAGTCTGTATACAACGCAATAGATCTGCTTTCTCTGACGCCTCACTATCTGGCAGAGGATGCGGATGCGAACCGGATTTCGCAACCCATTTCAGCAGAACGTGTGGAAGAGGCGCTCTTAATTCAAAAGGAAATTTCGCTCGTTGTCATCACCTCGCCCACCTATGAGGGCGTTGTTACGAACCTGCGCGAAATTGCCGCTGTTTGTAAAGAGCATGGCGTGCGCCTTTTGGTGGATTCTGCCCATGGGGCACATTTTGGTTTTTCGCCCTATTTTACGGAAAGTGCAACGAAATGCGGTGCAGATATTGTTGTGATGAGCCTACATAAAACCATGCCTGCCCTCACGCAAACCGCCCTTTTGCATCTTTGCACAGATGACATAGACCCGTTGGCGATTTCAGAGTCACTCAGCATATTTGAAACCTCCAGCCCCAGCTATGTACTTTTGGCATCTATCGACGAATGCCTGCGTTTTATAAATTCGCACGGCGCACAGCTTTTTTCTCAGCTGCACGAAAACCTGACGGTCTTTTATGCGCGCACAAAAAAACTTTCGCATCTTCGCGTATTCCATTTTGACGACGAGAGCAAAATTATTATTTCGACAAAACAAACAATGCTCAGTGGCGCAGATTTGGCAAAACGCCTGCGGACAGAGTTTTCCATTGAAACTGAGATGGCAAGTCAGGATTTTCTTCTTGCCATAGCAAGTCTTTGTGACGAATGCGAAGCGTTCTATGCGCTTGCAGACGCACTGGAGGCAATCGACCGAACGCTGACGTGTTGTGCAGACGCGCCGCGGAAAAACGTCAAAATCCCGATTCCTGCGCGGCGGAATTTACCCAGCGAGGTACGTGGCCAAAGTAGCGTATTGGTGCCCTTTGACCAATGCGAAGGGCTTGTTTGCGCAGAATATGTCTGGGCATACCCGCCGGGGATACCATTGGTTGTACCAGGCGAAATCATCTCCTCAACGCTTTTAGAAGCTTTAAATGAAATGCTCCTTTGTGGAGTAGATCTAAAATCTACGAAAAGCAAAGTGCAGGAACATGCGCTAAGCGTTATAAAATAAATGCGAACGCCATATCCATAACAAAAAATCTGGAATTGAAAAAGGGCAGCTGTTAAAAAATAGCTGCCCTTTTGTACATATTCTTATTCTTCAACAACATTTAAATGCCACTTGCCGCGGGTAAAGTCCGGAATATTCATAACTGCCCCACCCTGCGATATTGACATTTCCGAAAGCGCCGTAATCGACATCCAGGAAGCTGCATCATATACATCGATCGGCATTGGCTCATCATTTCTGAGTGCATCAAAGAACACCTTAAACTCCAGCCAATCCATGCCATCATGCGTTCCGCGAACGCCCTCTTCGATATATTTTTTCCAGACAGGATGATTCCATTCCTCTGCATAGGTTTCGGCATTTCCCATGCAACATTTTGCCCAGTCGTAATCATGCTTCATGTCCTCTTCTCGGTCCAGAAATACAGAATCGGTTGTTTCCTCGTACAGGCCATTTGTACCTCTTACAGTAAAGTTTCTGCAATAATATCTCGGCAAGGTCGTATCAAGTCTGAGCGTAATCGTTTCACCATTTGCGCACTTAATAATCGTGGTAACAATATCGCCCTGCGCAAATTTTGCAGACGCCAGTTCATCGCCTTCTGGCTTCTTCTTGAGAACATAGTCATGAAGTCCTGCTGACTTGGATGCAACTGACACAAGACTTACCATCCGGTTCCCGTTATTTATCTTAAGAATTTTTGCGATAGGTCCTAAATCGTGCGTTGGATAGTTGTCACAGTTGCGGGTCAGGTAATTTCTCAGTCTGTAATGCTTTTTTTCCTTACCCCAGGCAACCTCCTCGCGCAAATCATGACCATATGCGCCCTCACAATGCACAATCTCGCCAAGAAAACCTTTTTCAACCATGTTAAGAACCATCATTTCACGTTTTCCGAAACAGCAGTTTTCTAAAAACATAAACGGTGTCTTTGTCTTTTCGTATGTATTTACCAACGCGTAACACTGCTCTAAGTCATAGGCACCGCCCACTTCCATTGCAACCGGCTTACCTGCCTCCATAGCAGCAATTGCTGCCTCTGTATGATTTTCCCATGCAGAGGCAATAACTACTACGTTTACATTTTCGTCCGCAATCAAATCAAGGTAATCTGTGTATACAGTAGGTTTTATACCACTTGCCTCTTCGATTGCTTTCTCAGCATAATCTCTTCTATCCTCATATAAATCACAAATCGCCATAACCTTTTCGCCCTGAGGTAAAACAACCGTGTAAAGAAGGTTTGATCCTCTACTGCCCAATCCAATCCAGCCAATTTTTATATCTTTCATCGCAAAATCTCCTTTTCCTTGTTAATTTTTTTGCAAAGCTTGACTGCTCTGCTTCTACTATGTTATTATTATATCGTGACTAAAAATATATATCAATGCAAAATTAGCCCATAATTATTTCTTTTTAGTCCATTTTTGAAAGGCGGATTGCATATGCTATGGAAAAATTATCCCATTAACGAACAGATACGCATACAAGAAATGTTCTCTCTATTCAAAACGCACTACGAAAGCACCTATGAATTTCATGGTGAAACGCACGATTTCTGGGAATGTCTTTATGTGATCAGCGGCACACTTTGTGTCTCCGCCGATGAGCGTGTTTACAATCTTTCTGCCGGAAATATCATCTTCCACAAGCCGCTTGAAATGCATAAATTCCACATTACCTCTCAAAACGAGGCAACCATACTGATATTTTCCTTTTCCGCCACGGGAACACTCATAGATTTTTTCCGCAACAAGATTTTTCGGCTTTCCACGGAGCAGGAGGAAATTCTTTCGGCGCTGACCGACTATATGGACGAAAAGCTGGTACAGTTTGGTTCGGATTTGCAAAACAAAGAGAAAGAATACCATTACCTTGCTCTGTTTAAAAAAATTCCGACATATTCACAAACGGTTGCTCTCTATATCTCCCGTCTTATGCTTTCACTTGCCGAAGAAAGCAATGTCGCCAAGGCATCAACATCTCCTGAATCCATGATTTTCAGCAAAGCGGTCCGTTTTATGAATGACAACCTATGCAAAAAGCTTTCCGTCTCCGACATTGCAGCCCATTGCAGTATAAGCGTTTCAGGACTGAAACGGATTTTTGACAAGCTGGCAGGTATCAGCGTTCACAAGTACTTTCTTCTGCTCAAGTTTAAGGCCGCAAAAAAAATGCTGCACTGCGGAAATTCCGTCAGTGATACAGCAGAAACGTTGGGGTTCAGCAGTCAGGCATACTTTTCAAAAAGCTATAAACGTGAGATGGGAATTTTGCCCTCAAAAGAAACGTAATCAGAGGGCACAGTTTCCCTGATATAGACTGTATTACGAATAAGCTGCTGCATGATACGTTCATAATAAAGAGTAAAAAGGAGTTGCAAATATGGAACAATACACATACGATGTTATTATCATCGGCGGAGGTCCCGCAGGCTACACTGCTGCTTTATATAACGCAAGAGCAGGACTCAAAACGCTGGTAATTGAAAAATTTTCCGCGGGCGGTCAGATGACGCAGACCGCGCAGATTGACAACTACCCCGGATTTGAAGACGGGATTGATGGATTTACTTTGGGCATGAAAATGCAAAACGGCGCGCAATCCTTTGGTGCAAAAACACTGCAAGCTGAAGTCCTATCCGTCCGGCTGACAGAGAAAATGAAAAAGGTTGAAACCTCGCAGGGCAGTTTTTCTGCAAAATCCGTCATGATTGCGACTGGAGCAGCGCATAAGCATCTCGGCATTGAACATGAAGAAGATTTGATTGGAAAAGGCGTCGGATACTGCGCAGCCTGCGACGGAATGTTTTATAGAGGCAAAACGGTCGTAGTCGTGGGTGGCGGAAACTCTGCCGCGGCAGATGCCCTTTTGCTTTCTAAAATCTGCAGCAAGGTGTATGTGGTCCATCGCCGTGACACGCTGCGGGCAACCAAAATTTATCACGAGCCTTTGATTGAGGCCAAAAATGTTGAATTTGTGTGGGACTGCGTTGTCGAGGAAATTTTATTTGACGAGAAAGTGCGTGGCGTGAAAATTAGAAATAGAAAAAACAACATAGAAAGAAACATAGACTGTGACGGGCTGTTTATCAGCATCGGACGTTCCCCCGAAACACAGCTCGTGAAAGGACAGGTTGAACTAGACTCACATGGATACATTATTGCGGACGAAAGTACTAAAACAAATCTTCCGGGCGTGTTTGCTGTGGGTGATGTCCGCACAAAATCGGTGCGACAAATTGTAACCGCCGTTTCTGACGGTGCAAACGCATCGCATTATGCAGAAGAGTATCTGGCAAACGAAAATACTGCAAAATGAATAATCTGCTAAAATCAGATAAAAATAACAACACAAAACTCCCCTCTTGCAATGTCATATAATTTGTGATATACTTAATCTATAAAAAAAAGGAGGAAGAAAATATGAAATATATTTGCGACCTTTGCGGGTATGTTTATGACGAAGCTGCAGGCGATCCGGATAATGGCATCGCACCGGGCACAAAATGGGAAGACGTGCCCGAGGATTGGGTTTGCCCCCTGTGCGGCGTAGGAAAAGATAGTTTTTCAGAAGCGTAAAAAAAAGGGAGCAGAGGGCAAACGCACTCTGCTCCTGTTTACATATGGAGATGATATTATGGTTAAAATAACAGATGAGATATTTCACATTGGTGTAAACGACTATGAAATTGACCTGTTTGAAGGGCAGTACATGGTCGAAAAGGGAATGGCGTACAATTCCTATTTAATCCAGGACGAGAAAATTGCGGTACTTGACACGGTTGACAAGTCCTTTGTCGATGATTGGCTTTGTAATATTGAAGAGGTTCTGTGCGGAAAGGCGCCGGACTATCTGGTGGTTCACCACATGGAACCGGACCACTCTGCCGGCATCCATGCGTTTGTGCAGAAATACCCGGACGCAAAGATTGTTTCAAATGCAAAATCTTTTGTGATGATGGAGCAGTTTTTCGGTACAGATTATGGTGCGCGTAAAATCGCAGTCGGCGAGGGCGATATGCTTTCCTTGGGGACGCATACGCTGTCCTTCATCACCGCACCCATGGTGCATTGGCCCGAGGTCGTTTTAAGCTACGAGTCAAAAACGAAAACCTTGTTCTCGGCAGACGCTTTTGGCAAATTTGGTACAACAGACGCTGATGAAGACTGGGCCTGCGAAGCACGCCGCTATTATTTCGGCATTGTCGGCAAATACGGCGCACAGGTACAGACCCTTTTAAAGAAAGCTGCAAATCTTGAAATTTCACGTATTTGTCCGTTACATGGACCTGTTTTAACGGAAAATCTTTCCTATTACCTTGACTTATACAACACCTGGTCCTCCTACGGGGTGGAATCCGAGGGCGTTGCAATTTTTTACACCTCGGTTTACGGAAACACAGAAAAAGCCGTTCACCTTTTAGAAGACGAGCTGAAAAAACAGGGCTCCAAAAAGGTTGCTGTGTCGAATCTTGCCAGATGCGATATGGCAGAGGCGGTAGAGGATGCGTTCCGATACGGAAAAATTGTTCTCGCCACCACAACCTACAACGGCGGAATCTTTCCCTTCATGCAGGAATTTATTCATCACCTGACCGAGCGCAATTTCCAAAACAGAACTGTTGGTATCATTGAAAACGGAACCTGGGGGCTGATGGCGGAAAAAACCATCAAATCCTTGCTGGAAAAATCGAAAAATATTACATTTGCAGAATCAGGTGTGCATATCAAATCTGCAATAAATGATCAGAATGTACACGAAATAACAGAGCTTGCAAAGGAACTTTGCAAATAATTGTTTTAACAAAAAGATGACAAAGGAGGAAGATATATGTCAGCAATTGTAATTACAAAGGACAATTTTGAGCAGGAAGTATTAAATAGTGAAAAACCGGTGCTATTAGACTTTTGGGCAAGCTGGTGCGGCCCTTGCAGAATGGTTTCTCCGATTGTGGACGAAATTGCCGCAGAGCATCCCGAAATCAAGGTAGGCAAGGTAAACGTTGACGAAGAATCCGAGCTTGCGGAAAAGTTTCAGGTAATGAGCATTCCTTCCCTGTTTGTGATAAAAAACGGCGAAGTCACAAACAAATCTGTCGGTGCTGTTCCGAAAAATCAGATTTTAGACTTATTATAAAATGAACAAGGAGCTGTAGCAAAATGAATTCATTTTGCTACAGCTCCTTTGGGCTGGACGGAAAATAGTGCAGAATGGAAAAACTGAGTAAAAGCAAGGTAAAACCTTGCTTTTGTCTACCCGAAGGCGTACATTGGTACGTCGAGAGGCGAAGTTTTTTCATAACACAAAGCATTCTATTTTTGGGAAATTCGTTGCATGACGAATTTCTACATTTCATTTTAGTTCATTTTTGCGTTCATATCATGCTAAATGGC
>JAZNIA010000186.1:0-10194 GCA_045577195.1 Congzhengia sp. | reverse complement strand
AGTCTGCCTGGATAGCAGACTGAATATGCGTCTGTAGCTCAGCTGGATAGAGCACTAGCCTCCGACGCTAGGTGTCGCAGGTTCAAATCCTGTCAGGCGTACCAATCAAACAGGCAACACCAAATGGTGTTGCCTGTTTTGTTCTTTTTGTATTTCTACAACTGTTTACTTACATAAATCCGCAACAACGCTGCTGATCAATTTGCCGTCTGCTTTTCCTTTCAGCTCTGCCATAACAGCTTTCATAATAAGTCCCTTGTTTTTTCCGGCAACAACATCAGAAAATTTTGACAGAATAATCTCTTTGATTTCTGTTTCACTCAATTGTTTTGGTGCATATGCTTCGATAATTTCATAAGCCGTAGTATATTCCGCTTTCAATTCTGTGCGTTCTGCAGGGCAGGTTTCAATCTGCTCTTTAATGGATTTTAATTCTTTTAAAATCACGCGGTCAACCAAATCTTGCGGAATATCATCACGAACCCCTTCGTCAATCGCAACTTTTTTTACAGCTGCTATCAAAGAAGAAATTGCATCCTTTCTTGTTTTATCCTTTGCTTTCATGGCTGCAATCATATCATTTCTCAATGTTTCAATATTCATCATTCACCCTCCATTCATTTTCTATATGCCAATTATAGCGCAAAATATGCATTTTGTCTACTGATATAAAATAAAATATTTTCATTGTCGAAAAAAGTTTTATTTTAACTCGATTTTTTGTGTATTTTAACCAAAAATAAAAAAAGGTATTTCATTTTTTAAAATATGTGGTATAATAAATATTGTAAATGAATATTGCATTTTTTTAGTATACTTTTATATGGTATAGAATTAAAATGTGGGGTGTCGGACGCATAAGAACGATGTGTGTCCGGCATTTATTTTTATAAGCGAGAAAAAGGTATTGGAGGGTGATAAATGTCCAACGCTATTATTAAACTGGAAAATATATCAAAAAGCTTTGGTGAAGAGGATATTCTTGAAAATTTCAGTGTTGAAATTGCGCGGCACGAATTTGTAACAATTCTTGGTCCGAGCGGTTGCGGCAAAACAACAACCTTGCGCTTAATCGGTGGTTTTGAACGCCCCGACAGCGGACGGATTCTTTTTGATGGCGAAGATATTACAAATCTTCCCCCTTATAAAAGACGGCTCAACACGGTGTTTCAAAAATATGCTCTTTTTCCGCATATGAATGTATTTGATAACGTTGCATTCGGGCTTTCGATTCAAAAGATAAACAAAGAAATTATTCGTGAAAAAGTCAGCGAGGTTTTAAAACTTGTGAACCTGAGTGGCTTTGAAAAGCGAAACATCACCTCCCTCTCCGGTGGTCAACAACAGCGTATTGCCATCGCACGCGCCTTGGTAAACGAACCGGAGGTTCTTCTCTTAGATGAGCCTTTGGGCGCGCTTGACTTAAAACTCCGTCAGGAGATGCAGTTGGAACTGAAAAAAATTCAGTCCAAGCTTGGTATCACCTTTATTTATGTTACGCACGACCAGGAAGAAGCGCTTACCATGTCGGATGAAATCATCGTTATGAACAACGGTAAAATTCAGCAAAAGGATACACCCGTTAACATCTATAACGAACCGCAAAACGCCTTTGTGGCAGGTTTTATTGGCGAAAGCAATATTGTTGACGGTATTATGAAACAGGATTTACTGGTGCAGTTTGCCGGACAGGATTTCCAGTGCCTTGACAGCGGTTTTGAAGAAAACGAGCTTGTCGATGTGGTAATCCGACCTGAGGATATTAAGTTTAACACTGTAAGCGGCAAAATACCTGGTGTTGTGCAGTCTGTTGTATTTAAAGGTGTGCATTATGAAATGCATATTTTAGCAGCCGACATCGACTGGGTTGTACATTCTACCACTATGGAACCTGTTGGAAGCAAGGTGTATTTAGACCTTTATCCAAATGATATTCATATCATGCGGAAGGTGGTGGCAGAATGAACAGACGCTGGTACAGTGTGCCGTATATTGTGTGGTCCATTATATTTACCGTGATTCCCCTTCTGATGATTGTGGTATATGGTGTAACGGTACAAAATCCGGACGGTTCACTATTTGTATCCTTTTCAAATTTTGAAAAGTTTTTTACACCTACATACATGAACGTGTTTTGGCGTTCTATCCTGTACGCCGCAATCAGCACATTGATTTGTCTGGTGATCGGCTACCCTGCTGCTTTAATACTGACCTCAAAAAACTTAAAGCATAAGAGCATCATGATGCTTTTAATTATCATTCCCATGTGGATGAACCTTTTGCTTCGGACCTATTCATGGCTGACGCTTTTAGAAAACGAAGGACTCATCAATCAGCTGCTGCGTTTTCTTGGCATAATCGGTCAGGAGGATCATATTCAGTTTTTATATGGCGAAGGCGCCGTTGTATTTGGTATGGTATACAACTTCCTGCCCTTTATGATTCTTCCCATTCATTCTGTTTTGTCTAAGATGGATCATTCCGTCATTGAAGCAGCAGAGGATCTTGGTGCAGGAAAAATGAATATTTTCCGCAAGATTATCTTGCCCCTTAGTATTCCCGGTATTTCGTCGGGTATTACGATGGTGTTTGTTCCCGCAATTACAACCTTTGCCATTTCAAGCATTTTAAGCGGAAACAACGTAAATCTTTTAGGAAACGTGATTGAAAAGCAATTTGGTGTCGGCGGTGACTGGAATTTCGGTTCTACCATGTCGCTGATTCTAATGGTTTTAATTTTGCTTTCCATGAAACTTATGCCTGATTCGGAAAAAGAAGGTCAAGGAGGTATGCTCCTATGAAAGACAGACTCTCCCGCCTTTATTTGTACTTGATTTTCATTTTTTTATATGCACCGATTATTATTTTGATTATTTATTCGTTTAATGAGTCAAAATATCGTGTATGGACCGGTTTTTCGCTGAAATGGTATATCGAACTGTTTCAGGACAGACAGATTATGGAAGCACTTTATAATACGGTGATTGTCGCAGTTGTTGCCTCTGTCTCCTCTACCGTAATCGGCACCGCTGCCGCAATTGGTATTGAGGGACTGAAAAAGTGGCAGAAAAATACTGTGATGAATATTACGATGCTTCCTGTACTAAACCCCGATATTGTAACCGGAATTTCGTTGATGCTTTTGTTTTACATCGGCAGACTTCCTACCGGACTTTTCACCTTGATTTTAGCGCACATGTCGTTTTGTATTCCGTATGTGATTCTGTCTGTTATGCCAAAACTCAGACAGGTCAACAACAGCACTTATGAGGCAGCGCTTGATTTGGGGGCTACGCCGGCTTTGGCAACGCTTAAAATCACCCTCCCCGAAATAATGCCCGGTGTAATCAACGGATTTTTGATGGCATTTACATTGTCTATTGACGATTTCATTGTCAGCTATTTCACCACCGGACCCGGTGTAGAAAATTTGTCCATTTTGATATACAATGCGGCAAAAAAAGGCGTAAGCCCAACCATCAACGCATTGTCTGCATTGATGTTTTCTGTGATTTTAATTCTGCTCGTTATCATTAACGTGCGGTCTAAGAAAAGTGCCGAGCAGGCATAGATTACAAAAAAGAAAGAGGTAGTGTAATGAAAAAATTATTCGTTTTGGTTCTCACATTTACCCTTGCCGCATCCCTTTTTTCTGGTTGCGGAACAGATCCTTCCAAGGTGATACGTGTGTATAATGCATCAGAATACATCGCCGAAGGCGTAATTGAAGAATTTGAAAAAGAAACCGGATACAAAGTGATTTACAGTGAATTTGCCTCCAATGAGGATATGTATAACAAAATCAAAACCACATCCTATGATGTACTGATTCCATCTGACTACATGGTGGACAGACTGGTAAGAGAGGATTTGCTCCAGACTTTAAATTACGAGAACATTCCCAACTACCAGTACATTGATGAAACCTTTAAAGGTGCTTACTACGACGAGAACAATCAGTATTCTGTTCCCTATATGTGGTCAACTGTTGGTATTTTGTATAACGGTGAAAAGGTGACCGAGCCGGTAACAGACATGTCTGTTATGTGGAACGAAAGCTACTCCGGCAAAATCTTTATGCTTGACAGCGTGCGCGATACCATTGGTATGACACTGAAAAAGTTGGGTTATTCTGTAAACACAGAAAATGATGCAGAGCTCGCAAACGCAAAAGAAGAACTACTCCGCCAGCGCCCCTTAATTTTAGGATATGTGACGGACGAAGTAAAAGATAAACTGATTTCCGGCGAGGGATACTTAGGACTAGTATATTCCGGTGAAGCAGGAAAAGCCATGATGGAAAAAGATACGCTCAAATATGCCATTCCGGAAAACGGAACCATTTACTGCGTTGACGCAATGGTTGTTCCGAAAAATGCAGAAAACGTAACCGGTGCTGAGGCGTTTATCAATTTTATGCAACGTCCTGACATCAGTGCAAGAAATGCAATGGAAACTTGCTACGGTATTACAAATACGGAAGGCAAAACTCAGTTGCCCGAAGAAATCCGCAACAACAAAGGTCTCTACCCTGATGCTGCAATTTTGGAAAAAAGCGAAATGCTCCGTAGCGAAGGAACAATCAATCAAAAATATCTTGACATCTGGAACGAGATTACAGCGGCTAATTAACGTATGAACCAGTTTTATCAGAACAAGCTTATCCTTGCGCCTATGGCGGGAATTACAGATTTGGCATTTCGCACACTTTGCAAAGAATGCGGTGCAGATCTGGTTGTATCAGAAATGATTAGCTCCCGCGGGCTGCATTACAACGATAAAAAAACGGCAGAATTGCTGAAAACGAACGAAGCAGAGTTTCCCTGTATCGTTCAGCTCTTTGGCAATGAGCCGGAAATTATGGCAGAAAGCGCCAAAAAATTGCAAGACAGAGGTGTTTTATACTTAGACATCAACATGGGCTGTCCTGCACCAAAAATCGTAAAAAACGGTGACGGCTCTGCATTGATGAAGGATGAGATGTTAGCCGGTCATGTCGCAGAAGAAGTAGTTAAGGCAGTATCGATTCCTGTCAGCGTCAAGTTCCGTGCGGGATGGGACGATGGCACAATAAACGCTGTAAGCTTTGCAAAAACCATGGAAAACGCAGGTGTCAGCGCCGTTTGTGTTCACGGAAGAACCCGGGAGCAGTTTTATAGCGGAACAGCGAACCGCTCCATTATCAAAGCGGTAAAAGACGCAGTTTCTATACCAGTCATTGGAAACGGCGATATTACGGACGGTAGAAGCGCTCTGGATATGTACAACTCAACCGGTTGCGACAGTATTATGATCGGTCGCGGTGCGCAGGGAAATCCTTTTATTTTTCAGGAAGTACGCAATGCGTTAAGCGGAAAAGAAGCGTACCCTCCTACCCTTTCCGATAAAAAAAAGATTATGATACGGCATATTGAACTGATGGAGGAATACAAGCCGGAACATGTTGGTGTTGCAGAAATGCGCAAGCATTTTGCATGGTACTTCAAAGGATTACACGGTGCTGCCAAACTGAAAGTCCGTGCCTTTTCCGCAAAAACCTACGAAGAATTAAGACAAATGATTGCTGAAATAGTATAAAAAATCAGGGAGCGTAAAATTACGCTCCCTGATTTTTATATCATATCTTTGATTGCTTCATACACATTTTCCACACCGCTTTTAAAATCCAAACCATTTACAACACAAATGTCGGCATACTTCAAATAGAGTCTATGTCGCTCTTCATACATATCATAAAGCTTTTGCGGGTTGCTTTTTAATAGCGGTCTTTTCTCTGCATTCAGCGTTTTCAAAATTTGTTCCACCGAGCGATTGATATATACAACCGTTCCGTTTTCCTTTAAATATTCCATGTTTTCAGGTCGCAACACGACACCGCCGCCGGTGGAAACAATGGTACGCTTATACGTCAGTCCGATATGTCTTGCTGCATCTGTCTCCATATCGCGAAAACATTCCATTCCATATGTTTCAAATATTTCTGAAACGGTCATAGCATGTTTTCGCTCAATGTAGCAATCCATATCTACAAAAGGCATACGCAGCTTATAAGAAAGCGCAATGCCAACTGTTGATTTCCCCGCGCCGGACATGCCAATTAAAACAAGATTGTTTTTCTTCATCGTTCATTCCTTCCGAGCCTACACTTCGTCGCTTTGCATTTTATAATTTCCAAGAATATAAACCTCAGCACCGGACTCCTTCATTTGAGAAAGCACCGTTTTAACGCTGTGAGACATAAGGTTTCCCTCAAAATCAATATGAAAGATATAGGAAAAATCTTTTTCCTTGAGCGGACGGGATTCAATATGCAAAAGGTTGATTCCATTTCTCGCAAAAATGGAAAGTACATCACACAATGCACCGCTTTTGTGACGGGCGGTAAATGCTGCACTGATTTTGTTGCATGTTTCACCACTGGTCAAATGATTCGAAATTACTACAAAACGTGTGGTGTTGCCGCTGTTTTCCTGTATGTCTTCTTTTAATATTTTAAGTCCGAAAGTCTCTGCTGCCAGTCGGCTGGCAATCGCAGCTTTTCTTTTGTCATTGTTTTCAGCGACATATTTTGCAGCAATTGCTGTGTTTTCCATGGGGGTACATTTTATATTCGCACCCATAGATGCAACGAAACTTCTGCTCTGCAAAAACCCTTGCTGGTGAGAGAAAATCTCCTCCACATCAGAAATGCTTGCGCCTTGTACTCCAACCAAACAATGACGAATATCTACATATACCTCGCCTGCAATATAGAGGTTTTCCGTACGAATCAAATCCAGCGTGTCTGCAATAGCGCCGGAGGAATTATTCTCAAACGGAAGAACGCCAAAATCTGCCTCACCGCACGAAACCATCCGCGCAGCATCTGTAAAGGTTTCGACATTTACGATTTTTTTGGCGTGCGGAAAACACTTCTTCAGGGCTTCACCGCTGTATGATCCCTCGGTTCCGGGATATACAACACAGAGATTTTCGTCTTCAAAATTTGCGGCCTGGTAGAAAATGTCTTTCCTTTCTTCTACAATTGTGCTCTGGAGTCCACGGGAAATTCTCATAATATCTTCGAAAAGCTCTGCTGTAAAGCTACGGTACTTTGGATTTTTTGTAAGCTCCATGCGCTTTTCTACCACCGCTTTTTCCCGTTCCGGAACAAAGATTTCCATTCCGTGCCTACGTTTATATTCACCGACTTTTCGGGATACGTCCATACGTTTTTCAAAAAGCTTTAATAACGCTTCATCGATTTCATCAATTTCTTTTCTATATTGATCCAGCATAGGTTTTTTCCTCCAGTATCATATCAAGCGCGCTGATAGCCAGAGCTGCTTCGATAACAGGTACTGCCCGTTGCACAATGCAGGGATCGTGCCGTCCGTGCGTGCCAAATGAAACTTGTTTCATTTCTTTTATGTTGACCGTTTCCTGTTCTTGTCCGATAGATGGTGTAGGCTTTATTGTTGCAGTAACCACAACAGGCATACCGTTTGTGATACCGCCGTTTATTCCTCCATTATGATTTGTTCGGGTTTTCACTGTTCCGTTATCAAGTAAGAATGCATCATTTGCGCTGCTACCCCGAAGACCGGAAAACTCTTTTCCAATACCAAATTCCACAGCTTTCACCGCAGGTACAGAAAACAACATCTGGCTGATACGGCTTTCAACAGAATGGAAAAATGGCGAACCAATTCCGGCTTTCATACCTATAATGACAGCCTCTACCGAACCACCGACCGAATCAAGTTCTGACTTTGCCGCAAGAATTTCTTCTTCCATCGCTTTTGCTTTCGTCTTATCTAAAACAGGAAGTGTTTCGTTTGCTAAGCTACAAAGAAGGTTCACATCAGGATTGGTATAGCTAAAGCTTTCATCGTAGACGCTACCTATGTTTTTAATATGAGCAAAAATCTCAATTCCCTGTTTTTTTAGTATCTGTTTTGCAACTGCGCCCGCAAAAACCAGCGGTGCGGTGAGTCTGCCCGAGAAATGTCCGCCGCCGCGGTAATCATTAAACCCTTGGTAGCGAACCATACCGCTATAATCTGCATGAGAGGGACGCAAAATTTCAGGTTTGTAATCCTGAGAGCGTGTATTTGTATTTTCAATTACCGCACAAATCGGTGTTCCGGTTGTTTTGCCTTCAAAAACACCGCTTTGTATCTTCGGCAAATCATCTTCACTTCTCGGGGTGGAAAACGTGTTTTTCCCGGGTGCTCTGCGCGCCATTTCCCGACCAATTTCGTCAAAATCTAGTTCTACTCCGGCAGGAACGCCGTCTAATACAACGCCAATTGATTTTGAGTGCGATTCACCAAATATGGTTAACCGAAAGATGTTACCGTATGTCGCTGCCATATTTTATTACACCTCCGAGCATTTCAAACTTCTCCCAAAAATCGCCATATGATTTTTTCACACTGTCTGCTCCCGATATGATAACGTTTCCGCTAGCCGTAGTTGCCGCAATTGCCAAAGACATGGCTATCCGATGGTCGTTGTGGCTATAAACCTCGCCGCCGGTAAAAGCGGTGTTTCCGCGGATTTCTAAGGAGTCATCAAATTCTTTAATCTCTGCGCCGAGCTTTGTAAGTTCTTCTGTAACTGCGCTGAGTCTGTCGCTTTCTTTCAGGCGAAGTCTTGCCGCGCCGACGATTCGCGTCGTTCCGCTTGATTTTGCTGCCAGAACCGACAAAATCGGCACCAAATCCGGTACTTGCGATACGTCTATCGTGTGACATTCCCTTTCTTCACGCATATTTCTTATAATACTTAAAATTGCCTTGTCACCCTGCACAGAAGATAAATCCAAACCGTCTACAAAAATGTTGCTGCCGATTTCATTTGCAACAAGATAAAATGCCGCCTGAGAAAAATCGCCCTCAACAGTGATATTTTGTGACTGATAACGCTGATTTCCGGAAATGGTATATTCCCTGTAATCTGCGCTCACATTGACATTTACACCAAACTGTTTCATCATATCCAGCGTTAAATCAATGTAGCCCACCGATTCTACCGGCGTTGTAATTTGAATTTTACTGTTTTCATGCAAAAGCGGAAGTGCCAGTAAAAGTCCTGTGATGTATTGAGAACTGACATTGCCCGATAGAAAATACGTTCCACCGGTCAGCTTTCCGCAAAACGAAACACAGTTTTCTTGTTGTTCATAATGAATACCTTTTTCGTCACAGATACGAAAATAGTCATCCAAGGGACGCTGCATCAGCCTTCCTGCACCGGATACAGAAAAGCTACCGCCGAGACTGAGCGCAAGCGGAATGATAAAGCGCAGGGTTGAACCGGATTCATTGCAAAAAATATCGGTTCCTGAAAGAGAATTTTGAAACGGCGCGCCCGTTACAGTCAAGGTGCTTCCGTTTTCTATAACCGTCGCACCCAGTGCACGTACTGCTGAGATGGTTGCTAAAATATCTTGACTATACGCGATGTTTTGAATTTCAGACGTGCCTTGACTCAGCGCTGCACATAAAATTGCGCGGTGCGCCGCACTTTTTGACGGCGGCGCATCTACTTTACCGGACAATAGTCCGGGAGTTACCGTAATAATCGATTTCATATCATTCACCAATTATCTTAATGTTACACCAAGTTGGTCTGAAAGAGCCTTTAAGATACTGTCTATCACGGGATTAACATCTTCGTCCATTAGCGTTTTTTCTTCCGCGCGGAATACGACAGAGTATGCCATAGATTTTTTGCCTTCTGGTACCTGCTGTCCCTTATACACATCAAACAAGGTCAGAGATTCAAAGATGTTGCCCGCTTTTTTCTTGATGATGGATTCAATCTGTGCCGCTAAAACGCAGTCATCCGCTAAAAGCGCCAAATCGCGCTGAGATGCAGGGTATTTCGGCAGCTTTTTATAGGTTTTATCGGTTTTTGCCATGGCAATCATCGCATCAAAGTCCAGTTCTGCCGCGTAAACTTCGTTTGTCATGTCATAGTTTTCGCAAACAGCGGGATGGATTTGACCGAAGATACCGACTTTCTTTCCGCCGACAATTAAAGTAGCACATCTGCCGGGGTGGAATGTCGGGTCCTCTTTTTCAGGCTGAACGCTGAATTTGGTAATTCCGAGGTCATCGAGAAGTGCCTCGATAATTCCTTTTAAATCATAAAAATCACAACCGCCGTACATACCCAGCGTTACCACATGCTTCTCTTCCGGTAGCT
>JAZNIA010000185.1:0-7795 GCA_045577195.1 Congzhengia sp. | reverse complement strand
TTTTTCAAAACATATTGCATTTCAAAAAAATATGTGATACAATAGATACAGATGCAAATATTGTGTAAAAGACATGCACTTTTTGTTTCTCAATTTGTTACCTTGTAACAAAAAATGCATCATCGACAGTATGAATTCAATTTTAAAAGGAGAGAGTATCATGAGCAAAAAAATTTCATCTCTGCTTTGTCTGCTGATTTCCGCAATGCTTCTGGTTACGGCAATGCCCGTTTCCGCAGGCTTCTACGGTAGCGACGAAGTAAACGCACTGGTATTCGATTTTGAATCGGATGCGGACTATACAAAAGTCTTACAAAGTGGCAAGGATATGTATGAGTTAGTCGAAGGCATTGGTGCTGACGGCAGCAACGGGTCTTTAAAAGTATCTGTAAATGACCGTCAGGGTCTTGACACCTTTACCGGCGGTGTTGCTTCAGTAAAGCCTATCTTTAAGAATGGCGTTACTTACAAAATATCCTACAAGGTAATGGCTGACGAGTCAACGGTTGGTGCAACATTCAGAACCGCTTTCATTGCAGAAAATGCAAGCGGTGCGTATACCAACATCGGTAACAAAACCGATGTAGCTGTTGGTGATACATATTCAAACATGAACCCGTGGTGGATGCATGACCCAACAACCATTCCCTGCGATGGTGCTTGGCATACCTATGAACAGGTAATCACTATGGGTGACGATGTGTTTGGTTTAGGTTCAAGCTCAAAGGTATCGGTTACATCTCATGATAAGATTCACTTCTATCTGCGTTACTATGCAGAAACAGATAACGGTCTTTATGTTGACGATATTATCGTAGAACCTGTGTCTAAGTCTACTGATTTTGTGAAAACTCTGGCCCTTGGCGATGAAGTAATGGGCTTTACAGCTCCGAACCAGGTTTATAACGCATACTTTGTGAACAACGCTAATCTGATGAAAAGAACCGGATATAACGTTAGTATGACGGACACAAATAACTTTGTTCAGCGTGCACTGGCAAATGTAGCTGGTAAAGATGGCGGTCCTGCTTACGTTGGTGCATTTACGCCGCAAAATGGTGGATATGGTGCGTTTGGTTTTGCAAACCAGGCGTATAATTTCGGTGGAATCAAGCCGAACGGTTTTTATCAGGTAAGAGCGCGCGTAAAAGCTCCTGCAGTTACTGTAAATACAGACATTGCAACGGAAACCGGGAAATACTGGATTGATCAGAGCGGTAACGTATACGTAATGGATGAAACTACAACGAATGGCATCATTGGTGCTTCTCTGGGATTCCAGATCAAGATTGGCTCAAAAGAATTTAATGGTGCTTTTGCTGGCAGATTAGACGGTAACGGAAACTATATGGCGTTAAATCCTGCTGATGTTGTTGCAACAACAGATTGGAGAACCTATATTGGTTACATCTATATTGATGAAAGTGTTGATTTTACAGTTGCTGGTAGTGATAGTCTCTGGTTTAATTTCACAGGTGCAACCGGTGACGGTCTGTATATGATTGATCAGTTCAGCATCAAACCCGTCAATGAAGAGAACCTTGTAGCAAACGGTTGGCTGAATGCGTATGCACAGGGACGTAACTATAATGGTGTAGAGAAATGTAACGCTCCTTTTGTTTATACAAAAGCTGAGAATGTGGACAATGCAACAATGGCAAAAATGGACAACGGTTTCTACACCTACATGGGTAATGGCGAAAGCAAAGAGTATACGCTTGGTGTAAGAAAACTGAAGGCAGGCGTGCAGTACAGCTTAAACGCTGAAATGATGTCAAATGACGGCAAGATTAATGCTGTAACCCTCTCTTTGACAAACGGTACAGTGACACAAACAATTACACCGGAACCTGTAATTATTAACAACAATAACAGCTGGTCTAAGCTCTCTTATACGTTCACACCTTCTGCTGAACTCCTCGGAGATGGAACAATTTCTCCTGACTTAATAATTAACGTTGGACCTTCTTCTGAAGGAACCTCCGGTTCATTCAGAATTAAATATGCTGAAATCATAGAGCCATTTGCATATGCTGCAAGCAACATTGCAGTTAGCGGTGATCTTGAAGTAGGTAAAAATATCACAGTGAGCTGGACAGATATAAGCGCTAGCGGCATGGCTGACGGTTTCCTTGTAAAAATGTATTGCGATGGAATGTTGCTTGGCGCAACTGCAACAGCAACAACTTCTGCATCCATCACTGTTCCGGAAGCGGCATACGGCAAAGCTTTAAGCTTTGAAGTAATTGCATATAAGGACAACGTAGCGTATTTCTCAACAACGTACACAACAGCAGATGTTGTATTCCGCCCGCTCGCTGAAATCACCAATGCATCATTAAACAATGGCGAATATGGTGCAGTTGTTACAAACAACAGTGGCGCTATGTGTGATGTAATTATTGCAACCTATGCAGCAGACGGTTCTATGCTCTTAGTCTCCATAGTTCCGCTACCTACAGGCGAATCGGTGCCGATCAGTATCTCTGCTGCAGATGCTGCATTCGTAAGAATATTTGTATTCGATGAACTCGGCTTTGGTGGTCTAACTCCTCTGTGTGAAAAAGTTGAATTTTAATCGTAAATAAATTTTTAAGAGACGGCAGTTTTTTACTGCCGTCTCTTTGTTATAACCTGAAGAATCGCCTTGTATTTTCTCAAAACCTCGTTGCGCGCGTTAAAACCGCCGCGTTATCTTGCCCCTGAAAAACAGAAAAGCTCATGCCGCATGGCGGTTCTCCTTATCTTTTTCGACGGCATCAGCCATTGAGCGAGGAGGAGTAGCAGACAGATCAATGAAATTTTTCCTGGAAAGAAAAATGAAATAAACGCTGTCCTGTCGCGATGATATTACGCCGTGTGGATTCTGGGTGTTCAATCTATGCGATTTTCTTGCTAACCATAAAGAGAAAGGAGCTGTAGCAAAATGATATAATCATTTTGCTACAGCTCCTTTGGGCTGGACGGAAAATAGTGCAGAATGGAAAAACTGAGCAAAAGCAAGGTTTTACCTTGCTTTTGGTTACCCGAAGGCGTACATTGGTACGTCGAGAGGCGAAGTTTTTTCATAACACAAAGCATTATATTTTTGGGAAATTCGTTGCATGACGAATTTCTACATTTCATTTTAGTTCATTTTTGCGTTCATATCATGCTAAATGGCTTTATATCTGCTTATTTATGCTTTGTGTGGTCTGTGCATTTTGCTACAGCCCCTTCTTATGATTTTATTTCGTTATAAATACGCGTTAATGTATCCCAAGTATTTTTATCAAACCCGTTTTGCGGCAGGTTAAAAGCCGACTGAAAATCGGAAATTGCTGTTTGTGTTTTTGCATCATACCGCCCGTTTGCATCGGGTTTGCTTAAGTTTTCATACGTATCAGCAAGTGTTCTTAGCATCGTTTGTGCAATGAGGAGAATATCCTCCTCGGCTTGCGGGTCATCAAACACAACGCCATGGGGCGCAACCTCAATGGGTTTTCGCCTGTCTTTTACAGTCTGATTATATGCATCGCGGATTGCGCGGAACGTTTCGCTGTCTACCGTGCCGGAAGGCGATAGATTATTCTCCTGCTGAAACTCTTTTACACGGTCTGTTGTCTGGCTGCCGAAAATGCCATCCGGTATTCCGGGAAGAGGCTTTTTCGCGTTAATTTGCCTCAGCATCTGCTGCACGGAATATACGGGTCTGCCGGTTAGGTTATCGGTATTTGTTTCAATGCCGCGCACGCGGTCTATCTGTCCTTCTTTAAGCGGGTATCCCGGATACTGCCCAAAGGCAGGGAGAGCACCCTCACGCACGGTTGCAAAGGTGTTTATGATGGTTTCCCATGTATCACGGTCCACAACGCCCGTTTCGGGCAGGTTAAACTCTCTCTGAATTGCAAGAACCGCAGCGCGGGTATTTGCGCCAAAGTTTCCCGTAGGTGTCACAGGGGTTACTTCGGGATAGACCAGTGAAATTTCGTTGATGTATTCCTGAAGCGCAGAAACCGATTCGCCCTGCGCGCCAACGGAAAGGTTCGTACCGGGGAAGGGAAGAATCCGAACGGGCGGAAGAGGCTGCGTCTGTTCGCTTGCAATGTAGATTCCTTTCACTGCGTTGTACATTGCCTCCCAGGTAGTATCGTCACCAATGCCGTTTTCAGGCAGACCGAACGCACGCTGAAACGCTATAACGCCGTTTAGCGTTTGCTGCTCAAAGGAGCCAGTTTGCGGAACAGGCGGGATTTCATCATAATATTCAGATAAAATATTCAGCATCAGCTGCATAATAGAAACTTTTTCGCCCGTGTCTCCCTCTGTGATGGCATCGGGGTATTCCAGCGATAGACCAAACAGCGTGTCACCGACGCTGTTTAATTCGTTTAAACGGTTAATACCAACAAAAATACTGATTAAACGATACCAGGTTGCGCGACCAACGACACCATCGGGTGTGAGATTAAAAATCTCCTGAAAGGTACGAACAGCTTCCTCCGTTGCCTCGCCGTACACACCGTCAGGTGTAAGTTTTGGAATTAAGGGATAATTTTTTGAAATTCCGTTTAGTGTATTT
Organism: Congzhengia sp.; assembly: GCA_045577195.1. Taxonomy (GTDB): domain Bacteria; phylum Bacillota; class Clostridia; order UBA1381; family UBA9506; genus Congzhengia. The sequence goes on along the minus strand of JAZNIA010000185.1, from coordinate 3,234 downwards.
TGAATTCTGCGCACAACGCTTCCCGTATCCCCGCGGGATATGGGGGTGCCGGGGTAGGACTCAACTGTTGGGGCAACCGGAACATTACGCACGATATTTACATCATCTCCATAATAATATTGAATGATTTCAAAGGGCAAGAATCCCTGGTTTGCCAATGAAACAGTACCCCATTGCGAAAGTCCCTCGCATGTGACGGTAGTGCCGTTGCAAAACCGGGCAGCCAGCGGTTCTAAAAATCCTTGTCGTCTAAGATAAGAATCAAAAATATCGTCAACAATGCGGTTAATTTCAGAAAATATATTTCGTCCCGGAACAAATGCCTGATCAAATTGCGTGGTATTTGTGATGTCAAAGTTATAACCGCGGCTGCGGTAAAACTCGGTATAAACCTTGTTCAGTGCAAAAGAAATCTGCGCAAAAATATTTGCGCGAAGCGCGCTTTCAGGCCAGGTTGGGTAAATTTCGCTGGAAGCAACATTCTTAATGTAATCAATAAACGGAACGGTCACATTTTGTGCATTGGAAGCCGGTGTTCCTAAATGCACGGTGATTGTTTCCGGGATAAACGGGTCTGGCATTATAGATTCCTCCTCATTTAAAACTTATAAATTTTGTTTCGGAATGGTAATCGTTTTGGTAATATCCGTTTCATTCACAAATTCAGGCAAAGGAATTAAATCTACGGTCAAAATCGTTTGTTCTCCGCCAAACACCTGCACGTCGTCTATGACGGCAGTATAATACAAGGGGTGTCGAACTGTAATATTATAATCGGCAAAGGGTAGGTTGCCGGACGGCGCCTGCGCATCCGCCTTTGGTGGTGCGGCAAGCGTAATGGAGGGTGTTTTTCCGCTGGCGTCAGTAAGCTGAAAATTTTCGACCGTTCCAGAGCCGTTTCTGTTTCGGTAAACAATCACCGTTGCTTCCGATACAGGAAAAGAGCCACGCGCCGTTTGCACGGTTACAAGCAGCTGCCCCTCGCTGCTGTCCGGAAAGAACGTGTCGTCGGCAGTGACATTCGAAAGCTCCTCGCGGGGTGCCTCCGGTACAATGGGAACGGGTGTTTGCTGCATGAGATTCTGCAAATTTTCTGCTTGCGGCATTGTTTCTTGCGATGTAGCGCGTTGTGACACAGTTTCCTGTGGTATGGACGTCTGAAGAGTGTTCTCCTGCATGTTAGATTCCGGCACTTGATTCTCCTGTGCAATTGTATTTTCGATTGCAACAGTGGTTTGCTGGGGTGTGGTTTGCTGCGCAGATGGCGTTCGGTTCTCGTAATAGCGTGTTGTTCTGCTTTCGGGCATTTGGTATGCGTCCTTTCTTTTTTTAGATTGCTAATTTATATGCAATAGGAGGCATGCCCCATTCCGTTTCCAGATATTACATCGTATATTTCGGGAACCTTTTGCGTGAAGTCATCGTTTGATATACTGTAAGCAGCAAGCACTGCAAAACAGACATAACGTTTGACCGAAAAAGGTTAAACCAAAAATATTTATGCATTCGCATCACTCAGACAGCTCAGGAAACGACTTAAAATTTTTTCAAAATTTTAAGGAGGAATCTTCATGTTAAAAGCAAAAAAACTGACATCTTTTATTCTTTCAGCTTGCATGTCTTTGGGCTTCGGCGCAAATGCGTTTGCGGCAGTTCCGTCTGACGCACAGGACTCAAAATACAAAGACGCAATCGAAGTGCTGGGCGCTTTGGAAATTATGGTTGGTGACGCGGAAAGCGGTGCTTTTCGTCCGGAGGATACCATTAAACGTTCTGAGTTTGCAAAGGTTGCTGTAACCTCTATGGGTCTCGGCGATGTTGCGCAGAATTATACAGAACCGACAAAATTCCCCGACGTGGTAGAAAACCACTGGGCAAACGGTTATATCAATGTGGCAACCAACCAGGGTATCGTGATTGGTGACGATGAAGGTAACTTCCGTCCCGATGACGCCATTTCTTATGCAGAAGCATCAGCTGTCCTTGTTCGTTTGATTGGACACGGTCCTGCAGCAGAGAAAAAAGGCGGTTTCCCCACAGGTTACGTTTCTGTTGCATCGCAGCAGGGAATTACGAAAAACGCAGTTGCAAGCAATGACACAGACGTAAAAAGAGGTATGGTTGCACAGATGACCAACAATACCTTAACCGTTAAGAAGATGGAACAGACCAGCTTCGGCGGCAATGAATCCTACGAAGTGGTTGACAAAACCCTTTTAGATGACGAGTTGAAAACACAGCTGATCTACGGTCAGATTGACGCAGTAGGCACAAGCAGCTTAAGTGGTACAAGCTCTCTTCGTGATAACGAAGTAAGAATCGGTGAAGAAGTTTATGAAGTGGCAAACAAGGCTATGCCACAGATAACAAAACTTCTTGGATTTAATGTAGAAGCTTATGTAAGAGAAGATGAAAACGGTGACGAGCAGTTAGTTTTGGCGCGTGCGCAAAAAAATAAAAACTCGTCCATGAAAATCAGTGTAGATGACATTGAATCTATTACAGAAGGCGATACACTTCGTGTCAACTACTGGAAGGACAAAGAAAGCGATAAGAAAACACAGTATGTAGAAATTAAAAATAATGCAAAGCTTATCTTCAACGGGAAAGCCATCGACTTTAACGTTGCAGAGCTTAGACCTGCATGCGGCAGCATCACCGTTTTGGATCAGAACCGCGACGACATCTATGATGTTGTATTCATTGAATCCTATGAAAACTATGTTGTAGAAGAAGTGATTGCATCCAGCAACCGCGTAACCGATAAATACGGCAAATCTTCTCTGGTATTAGACCCTGAAGATGATGACGTACGCTTCGTACTGACAAGAGGCGGTCAGGAAATTAAAATCAGCGACCTGAAAGAATGGGACGTTTTATCTGTAGCAAAAAGTAAAGACGAATCCATTGTGATTATTGAAGTAACTTCTGAGAGTGTTACAGGTAAGGTTGATGAGCAAAAAGGCGAGAAGTTTGTTATCAACGGCGAGGAATTCAAAGTTGCCGCAAACTATCCGGAAGAAATCAACTTAAACGATGAGGGTACGTTCTACCTGGACAAAGACAGAAACATTGCGGCAGTTGACGCAACAAGCGGTCTTTCTTCCAACTATGCGTACCTGGTAAATGCAGATTTAACAACAGGTTTTGATAAGTACCTGCAACTGAAAGTTTTTGATAAGACCGGCGAAGTAAAAGTAATCAAGTCCGGCGAAAAGATTAAGCTTAACGGCG
>JAZNIA010000184.1:0-6529 GCA_045577195.1 Congzhengia sp. | reverse complement strand
CCTCGGGTGGAGGGGCTCCGGCGGGGTCATCGCCAATTCTTCTCTATCACCCACGCGGCAAAGTCGCCGCAGCGGAATATTTCGGTAGCTCCGAACATGCGCATGAAGTCGCGGGACAGTGGGCGCTGGATGCCGCCTAGTGAAAACTCCTTTTCAATAATTTGCTCCGGCGCGGTCGTGCGTGCTTTGCTGGACAGGATGAAGCGGTGAAGCGCGGTTGATAGGATGCCGCCGCGCGGTTCCTCCTTGTCAACGATGATGATTGCTCCGCCATATTTCGCCTTTTCCAGAAGCTTCACAAGCCAGTCATATCTCCGGTCTTTCGGGAAAAACATAATGGACAGGAAGCAGACTGCAAGATCAAATGGCTTATAGTCATATTTGAGCGCGTCACATATTTCCAAAGTGCCATCTGCCCGGTAGTGCTTTATCATTTGCGGCGCGCTTTCGATTCCGATCCACTCGATATTTCTTGCCCGGATGGTGTCGGTCATTTCCACGCCAAGATTGCCTGTGCTCGCTCCGATGTCGTAAGCTCTCCCGCCTTTCGGCAGATAGTGCTTTGCCACCATAACAATGAGATCCGTCAGCAAGTCATACCACGGCAGTTGTTCCCTGACGTGTTTGTCAAAGTTGGCTGCAACCTCGTCATTCTCAAAAGTCCAGTTGGTCGGTATGTTCATTTCAGCTCCTTCAATATGTTGTTATAGAGATTTTCCGCTACTGCCTTCATCATGAGCGGCGGCACCATGCGCCCCAGCCGCTCTATCTTCTGCTGATAGGTGCCTGTTAGGATGTAGTCGTCCGGGATGCTTGAGATTCGCATGCTTTCCTTCACAGTGAAAGCGCGGTTCTCCCAGTGGCTGGATTTTGCCGCTCCTATTTGTCCAGATGTAGCTGTGAGGCAGTATGCGGGCTTGTCAGGGCCTGACTTAATAAGGCTGAAATATTTTTTCGATATCTCGCCCGGCTTTAACTTTTTCAGCTCGTTGTAAATAGCATATTTGGAAATGTCAGTTTCCTGCATCTCTGCTTCAGTATGCACTAGCCCTTTTATGGCAGTTTTGAGCGGGACGATATAGGGGAATGGCTTGGGGTGCGTTTTGCCCTCGAACTCTGGACGCCATAAATCTTTTCGGACTCCAACAAAGATGAGGCGCGGGCGGTTCTGTGGAACTCCCAGATATTTTGCATTAAGGAGCTTTGCGCGGCATTCATAGCCCGCTTCATCGAACGCTCTCAGGAACTCATTTAAGAATCCGCGTGAAATAGCTTTGGTCAGCCCGGCTACATTTTCCGCCACAAAGCATTTTGGGCGCAGTTCTTTCAGAATGCGGACATATTCAAAAAACAGGTTTTCCACGCCGTGTTGTTCTGCGTCTGAATATTTTTTGCTTTTGCCCCACAGTTTGTCACGCTTGCCCACCATAGAGAACGCGGAGCACGGCGGCGATCCGTCCAATATATCCAGCTCGCCCGGCTGCATTCCGATGGCTTCCAGTATTTCCGCGCCCGTCAGTTTGCGGATGTCGCAAGTGAATATTTTGGTGTCCGGCCAGTTTGCACGATAGCATTCTTGCGCCGCCGGAATGAACTCATTTATTGCCAGCACCTTTCCGCCCGCCATGCGGTAGCCGCTGGAGCTCCCGCCTCCGCCTGCAAAAAGAGATACAACTTTGAAGCGTGGCCCTTCCTTCTCCAGACGCGCTTTTATTTCGGCCACCGTTGGGATTTTGTATTCTGTCGCCAATGTCACCATAACCTTTCGCAGATTTTATTTGTCATCGAACTCAAAGCCACATCTCGGGCATTTGTGAGCAAGCTTTGTTTCTTCTACTTCTTCAAAGTCCTCCGGGATATCTTCCTCTTCCTGTTGCTCTGTTTCTGCTGCCAGTAGTTCATCCAGCTCAGAGCCGGAAAAGCCGATGACGCTCAGGTCATATCCGTCTTGGCTGAGGTCTGCCAATTCTGCTTGCAGCATGTCCACATCCCAGCTGGAATTGAGGGCAAGCTTATTGTCTGCTATTCGTAAAGCTTTAATTTGAGCCTCTGACAAGCCAGACAGGCGGATGACGGGGATTCTCTCCAGCCCCAGCTTGGTGGCGGCTGCCTTGCGCCCGTGTCCGGCTATGATGACGTTGTTTTCATCCACCAGCACCGGATTCGTGAATCCGTATTCCTGAATTGAACGCGCCACCTGTTCTATCTGGTCGTGGCTGTGCGTGCGGCTGTTTTTGTCGTATTCGACAAGCTCCGCCGGGTTTAGGTATATGATTTTGTGTTCCATAGATTTTGCTCCTTTCGTTGATGTGATATCATAAAGGGCGGCATTTGTAAAGCTTATTTGAAAAAGCCCCCGCCGTGGGGGGGCAGGGGTCAATTTTGATATGTGCGGTGGTCTTCTGTTGATATGTTCACGATAGAATAGACTTCATGAATCCTTGATACAATCGAACGCCCGCAAAGTGCTTCATCTTCGCTCGGTGCAATCCGGCGGATTGTCACGTCTGGGGAAAAGTTGCTTGTAATGATAGTGGGCTTGATGTCGCTGTATCGGTGATTCAGGATTGAGAAAAGAATTGATGCGCTCCAGTCGGTTGGCTTCTCTTTGCCCAGATCGTCAATGATGAGCATCGGGGCTTGCCTGTACTTCTGCACGATGTCTTTTTCACTTGTCATTGCTCCCTTGATGAAGGTGCTTTTTATCTCCTGCACTAAGTCGCCAAAAGTCGTCATCAGGACTGGCTTTTCTGCTTCAATCAGGGCGTTCGCCACCGCGCATGCAAGGTGAGTCTTGCCTGCACCACATGGCCCGTGCATGAATAGAGAATTGAGCCCGTCATTTTTTTCGAGTACCCCCTGCACCGCCATATCCTTGTAGGCTTCGATGAATTGCTTTATCTGTCTCATCTTTTCCTCTTTGGGTTCCCAGCGGTCAAAGGTCTGTCTCCGATTCCGGGCAGTAAGTCCGGATGCCTCATACAAGGTTTCAATCCTCTTTTGTTTCCGTCTTTCCTGAGTCTCCCGCTCCTGTTCCGCCCACTCTGCTTCTTGCTTCGATATCTCCGCCTGAGCTTTTTCGCAAGTGCAAGCTTCCTGTAGTGAGGTTATCCAGCGGATCCAGTAGTTTGTCAGGGTGCCGATGTAGGGTGTTCGCTTGCCGCAATGCGGGCAGCCCGGCGGCTCTGGTATACCCTCCAGCCCTTTTATTTCGGGCGCGTCTGATGGGATGATTTCGTCCGGATATTTTGCTGCAAGCGTCCTTGCAAGCGTCTTGTCCAGATAGGTGATAGTGTTCATCTGTATGGTTTGTGGTTCCTCGCGTTTCATTGGTCTTTCCTTTCCTTTTCAAGTCTTCTGTATAGGGGCGCAAAAAGCTTTTCCTTCCAGTCTTCGGCTTGCCGCCATGAGACTCGCCGCCCGTGTTCGGCTTCCCAGTCCAGAACTTCTGCATCTAAATAGCGGCGCAGGTTGTCTTCATTCTTTTCTATCGTGCCCCCCAGCTCTATCGGCCAGATTTGAAAGGGTGTCGGCTCTGCGTCCGGTGTCCATTCTGTAGGCTGCGGCTGGGGTGATTGTTTCATAGGCTCCGGCTTCTGCATTCTTCCGGCGTTGCCTCTCACAATCCATCTTTGAGCGTAGCGGCGCAGAGCGTTCCGCCAGTCGCGGGTTTTCCATTCCTCCCGCTCCATCCGGTCGATGAAATAGCCTGCACAAAGTGAGATTTCATGCTCTGGTGGGCGCACGGTGAAATTGCGCAGGGCTTTTTCTACTTCCTCCGGCGTAGGAACTTCAAAGCCAAAAGTGGCTTGCTTTTCCTTTGGTTCCATAGCGGCGGCGATTAACTGCTGCGCGTGTTCGGTTTCCTCGCTTGCGCGTGCGTGCGCGTGCGCCTCTCTCTCTCTCTTTTCTTTTATGGTTTCTTTTGTTGTTTTATTTTCTACTTTCTTTTTATGCGTGTTCATTTTGGACATACCCCCGTATCCATTTTGTATATACCCCGTGTTCATTTTGGACATACCCCCATGTTCATTTTGGATATGGGGCGTATTCATTTTGGATATGGTATGTTCATTTTGAATATGGGTTGCATCGGTGCGCAAAAAGTCATCTATGAGGCTCAGATTTGAGCGATAAGTGCAATGAAGGATATTGTTCTGGCTTGTCGTTTCTTTGAGCACCAGCCCGGATGTCACCAGCTTCTCCAGTGCGCGCATAACTCTGTTCTTGGACTTGCTGCGCGTCCAGTAGGCTAGTGTGTTCAATGTACCATCAAAGCCCCCTCGCGTGCCCTCATTCGTTGTCAGCGCGTGGATGTGGCAGAATAGTGTCAGGGTCACGGAGTCATCAATCCCGAACTGCTCCAGCAATTCGATAGCCCAGCCTGTGAGCACAATAAATCCGCTTGTCCTCATATTCGGCTCCCCCTTTCTGCGGGTTGTTTGTTTCTGTAGTTCTTCATTTTTCAGAAAAAGGCGAAGCCTTGGCGCTGCCCCTCCGCGTGTGCGGGTCGAAGCGGGGAGACGCCAAGGCTTCATTTTCTGTTTTTTTCGTTGGGCTTCGACCTCCAACGGGCGATATTATAAAGATTTTTGCGATAATGTAAAGAATAAACTTCCTCATTTTTTCGATTTTCCGCTTTTTTGTTTCTCCGCCTCCGCTCGCCGCTGGGCTCCCTGTAGTGCGGCTTGGGCAAGTGCATATATGATTTGCTTCATGATGTGCTCACCTCAATTCTACTTTGAGAGTCTTTGCCACCGCCACCGCGTCCTCATATCGGAGCCGCCCGCCCTCGTTAAAGGCTCTCCGGAGCCTATGATATGAGACTCCGCTCCGGCGGCTTAATTCCGCCAGTGATATTCCTCTTTCTTGCCATTCATCGGCCAGAATATCCTCTATGCTTTTTGACATGTTTTTGCCTCCTTTGAAACGGAGCTATTTTAGCAAGGTTTTTTGCATTTCTGCAATATCCTTGCAGCTTGTAATTTAAGGATTTATTTACAACTTCGCTCCGCAGTTGTATAATAAAATTAGGAATAAGAAAAGGAGTGAGCATCATGAGCAAAAAACGCGCAAGATTTTATGGTCGTTTTTCATCTGTGGGGCAAAAAGAAGAATCTATAGAACAACAATTTGAGGCTTGTCAGGCGTATGCTGAGCGTGAGGGGTATGAAGTAACTGGCAGCTATGCAGACAAGGCTCTGACAGGCAAGAATGCTGACAAGCGGGTTCAGTTCATGAAAATGATGCGGGATGCGGAGCGCGGGCTTTTCGATGTGCTTCTGGTCTGGAAGATGGACAGATTCGCCCGGAATAGAGAAGACTCTGCTATATTCAAAGGCATTCTGAAAAAATGCGGCGTGAAGGTTATTTCTGTAATGGAGTACATCCCAGAAGGCGCTGAAGGTATCTTGCTGGAGTCTATGCTGGATGGGTACGCAGAATATTTTTCATATAACCTTGCGGAGAATGTGCGGCGCGGCTTGTCCGATGCTGCCAAGGCTGCAAAGTTTACCGGGGGATCCGTTCCATATGGTTATAAAAAAGGAGACGATTTGCGGCTTGTTGTAGATGAGGAGCGCGCGCCTATTGTGCGGGAGATTTTCGAGCGGTACGCCAATGGGGAGCCTCAAAAAGACATATATGACTCATTGAATGCGCGCGGACTTGTAACGCTGAAAGGCAAGCCATTTTCTCGCGGTTCCATCATTTCAATTCTCCGGAATGCAAAATATAAAGGGCTTTTCACTTATCGCGTGAATGAGTATGAGACTATCACAGTTGAAGATGGCTGCCCGGCTATCGTGTCGCCGGAGCTGTGGGAACGCGTACAAACAAAAAGACGTCCAGACGGGATATCCCGCTGGAGTCGTGCGCGCAAGAATCCGCTCACGATTCTCACGCGCTGTGCTTACTGTGACGCCCCTTATTATAGCGTTACGGGCAAGCGGCAAAATGGGCAAATGTATAAATACTATCGCCACCGCTTTGAAGACAAGGACAGGCTTTGCAAGGGGCTGAATTATGTTCCGCAGGAATTGCTTGAAGAGATTGCAATGGATCAAATTAGAGCAACGGTACTGAATAAAGATTTGATTGATGAAATAGCTGAGAAGGCTGTCGAGCTGCAGAATGAGGAGCGAGAAGATGACACTGCGCACCTAGAATCTGAGCTGGAGCATGTCAAAATGGCTCTTTCCAATATCTATGACGCCGTTGAGGCGGGGATGTTTTCGGCGGATTTGCAAGAAAGATTCGAGCGGTTGGAAAAGCGCAGAAAAGCACTTCTTGCAGAGCTGGAGAATAAAGGCGTGTATGAGGATGAAAAGCTGACTGAGGATGAAATAAAAAGTTTCCTTTACGGCTTCGCTGATGGTGACTTTGATGACCCGGATTTCCGCGCTGAGGTCTTGCGGCAATTCGTGCGCAGGATAGAACTTGCAAACGATAGCGCCACGGTTTTTCTGAATTATGCTGCCAATGATGAAGGGCAAACTCATTTATTATTTGGCAACCGCGCTAAAGCGGA
>JAZNIA010000183.1:0-9786 GCA_045577195.1 Congzhengia sp. | reverse complement strand
ACACATCGGCTTTTTTGGTCGCCGCAACGCAGGAAAATCCAGCTTGGTAAACGCAGTTACGGGACAGATGCTCTCCGTTGTTTCCGATACAAAAGGAACAACCACTGACCCTGTTTATAAAACGATGGAGCTGTTGCCTTTAGGTCCCGTGGTAATCATTGACACGCCGGGAATTGACGATGAGGGCGAGCTGGGCGCACTTCGCGTCGCAAGAAGCCGCCGCGTGCTGAACAAGTGTGACATTGCCGTGCTTGTGGCAGATGCGCAGGAAGGGCTTGAAAGCGCCGAGGAAGAATTGCTTGCCGCGTTAAAAGAAAAAAATATTCCTACAATTATTGCATATAATAAGAGCGACATCAAAGAAGTTTTGGCTTTACAGGAGAACGAAATTGCAGTCAGCGCAAAAACGGGCGAGGGTGTAGAAACACTCAAGGAACGTCTGGCGCGGCTTTTCAAGACTGAGGGAGAGAAAAAGCATATTGTTTCTGATTTGCTTTTTAAAAAGGACCATGTTGTGCTGGTTACGCCGATTGATGAGGCAGCGCCAAAGGGGCGCATTATCCTGCCCCAGCAGCAAACCCTGCGGGATATTTTAGATGCAGGCGCGTATGCAACAGTGGTTCAGCCAGATGCGCTCGCGGAGTGTCTGAACGCCTTTGCCGCTCCCCCAAAACTGGTGATTACCGACAGTCAGGTTTTTGGTGAGGTGTCACAAACTCTGCCGGAAGACATTCCGCTTACCTCGTTTTCTATTTTAATGGCACGGTATAAGGGGTATCTGGAGGAGTCTTTGGCAGGCGTTCGCGCAATCGAGCAACTCACAGACGGCGACCGCGTGCTGATTGCAGAGGGCTGCACCCACCACCGCCAATGTAACGACATTGGAACGGTGAAAATTCCGAACTGGCTAAAAAAATATACGGGAAAAGAAATTCAGATTGAAACGGTATCCGGCGGCGACTTTCCGGAGGATTTGTCCCGCTACCGTCTGGTGGTTCATTGCGGCGGCTGTATGTTGGGCGACCGTGAGGTGCGCTACCGCATGAAATGCGTAAAGGATGCAGGTGTTCCCGTGGTGAATTACGGGATTTTGATTGCGCAGATGAAAGGAATTTTAAATAGAAGTATTGCAGTTTTGCCGGAGGTCCGCGAGCTGTCAAAGGAATAGATGGAGGCGCTTATGGATAACAATGCATTTTTTAAAATTGGGTATGGACTTTATGTCCTTTCAGCAAAAGAGGGCGAAAAGGACAACGGCTGTATTGTAAACGCCGTGATGCAGGTCACAAACACGCCAAACCGCTTAGCGATTGCAGTGAATAAGGAAAATCTCACCTGCGAGATGATTTCCCGCACCAGAAAATGCGCGATAACCGCAATTTCAGAGTGCGCAGATTTTTCGTTGTTTCAACGGTTCGGGTTTCAGAGCGGCAGAAATGTGGAAAAGTTTTTCGGACTTTCCGGTTTAGCACGCACCGATAGCGGCATCTGCTACCTGACCGAGCATGCAACGGCATACATCAGCGGCACGGTGTACGCGGAACTGAATCTGGATACGCACCTTTTGTTTATCGTCGATGTGGAGGAAGCAGAGGTTTTGTCAAACGATACAACCACGACGTACGACTACTATCAGCAGCATATCAAGCCCAAGCCGGAACAAACGGAGAAAAAGGGGTTTCGCTGCAAGGTTTGCGGCTATGTGTATGAGGGGGAAACGCTGCCGGAGGACTTTATCTGCCCCCTTTGCAAGCACTCGGCATCGGATTTTGAAAAAATCTAAAACAAAGGTATTGACTTTGTCGCTTGAGTGTGCTATCATAGTAGCGTGCTAAAGCGATAAAGAGGAGGAGCAGACAATGGAGAAGTTTCAGAAGGACCTAACGGACCATTTGTTTCGTGCAGTTTTGTCATTGCAGACAGTTGAAGAATGTTATCAGTTTTTTGAGGACGTATGTACCATAAAAGAAATTCAGGAAATTGCTCAGCGCTTAGAGGTTGCAAGACTTTTAGGTGAAGGCAGAGCGTATAACGACGTGGCAAAACAGACCGGTGCCAGCACGGCAACAATTAGCCGCGTCAATAAATGTATTTCCTATGGTAGCGGCGGGTATAAGCTGGTGCTGGGAAGAATTGCAGAAGAAAAGAGTGGAGAAACAGGCAATGCAGAATCAAATCAATAAGGACGAAATCGTGGTACAGGGATTAAAAAAGCTGTATCGGCAGTACGGGTATTCCAAATTCAAAATGAGCAAGTTTGAGGAATACGATACATATGTGGAAAACAAAGACTTTTTAATCAGCGATAAGGTCATAACGTTTACGGATACGAACGGAAAGCTCCTTGCTATGAAGCCGGACGTGACCATTTCTATCATCAAAAACGCCGACGATACAAACAACGCGGTACAGAAGGTGTATTACAATGAAAATGTGTACCGTGTGTCCGGTGGTGCGCATGCGTTCAAGGAAATTATGCAGGCAGGACTCGAATGCATTGGCGGCATTGACGAATACAGCATTTGCGAAGTGGTATGCTTGGCGGCGAAAAGTCTGGGCGTGATTTGTGACGAATATGTGCTGGACATCTCCCACATGGGATTTGTGTCCGGTCTTTTATCTGCGGCGGGTTTTTCGGAATCGGAAAAAAGCGCCGTGCTTTCTGCTGTAAGCGAAAAGAATTTACCGGAGCTTACCCGTCTGTGTGAAAAAAAGCATCTGTCGGATGGCATGACGCAGCGTATCACGGGTCTTGCGTCCGTGTACGGTCCGATTTCTGACGTAATCGGAAAGCTGGACGCGCTTTCTGTCAATACGGAAACGGAGCAGGCAGCCAAGGAACTTCGCGCGGTGTGCAAAGTGCTTGAACTGTGCGGCTTGTCCCAAAAGGTGCAGATTGATTTTTCTGTTATCCACGACATGAAATATTACAATGGTCTAGTGTTCCGCGGTTATGTAAACGGTGTTCCTGCGGGCGTTTTGTCCGGCGGTCAGTATGACAAGCTGATGGAGAAAATGGGAAAAAGCGCAAGAGCCATTGGTTTTGCGGTGTATCTGGACTTATTGGAACGGTTGGAGCATAAAAGTGACCGGTTTGATGCCGATGTGCTTTTGTGCTATGAAGCGGACGTTCCGGTATGTGAGGTGTTCCGGGCGGTAGAGGCGATAACAAACGAGGGAAAATCCGTTCTGGTGCAGCAAAGTGCATCGGCGGGCGCGCGTTGCCGCGAAACGGTGATGCTGACCAGGGGAGGGGAAGAAAAATGAACATGGTAAACATTGCACTTCCCAAAGGAAGACTTGGCGAAAAGGTCTACAACATGCTCCACTCTGCCGGCTTTTCCTGCGACATGAAGGAAAACGACCGACGCCTGATTTTTGAAAACGAGGCGGCAGGCGTTCGGTATTTTTGGGTAAAGCCCTCAGACGTGGCAATTTATGTAGAACGCGGCGCAGCAGACATCGGGATTGCCGGAAAAGATATTTTACTGGAGTATAAGCCGGACGTGTATGAACTGTTAGACCTTGGCATCGGCGTGTGCCGTATGGCGGTGGCAGCGAAGGTGGATTTCCGCGACCAAACGGATAAAACCTTGCGCGTGGCAACCAAGTTCCCCAACATTGCCAGCGCTTATTATGAGAAAAAAGGGCGCGATATTGACATCATCAAGCTGAACGGTTCTATTGAAATTGCGCCGATTTTAGATTTGTCCGACGTGATTGTAGATATTGTGGAAACGGGAACGACCTTAAAGGAAAATAATTTAGAGCCGAAAGAGACGGTTGTGCCCATCTCGGCAAGACTGATTTCCAACAAGGCAAGCTTTAAGTTTAAAAACGAACAGATTCAAAAGGTAATGAATGCGCTTAAAAATAAGTGCGCAGAAAAAGAGGACAGCAAATGATTAAAATATATGATTACAACGAGGTAGCAAAGGACGAAATCTTTGCGCGCACAGAGGATAAAGCCGATGTGGCGGGCATTGTTTCCGAAATTTTAGAAAACGTAAAGGAAAATGGAGACGCGGCGCTTTTTGCGTACTGTGAAAAGTTCGATCGGGCAACGCTATCGGCGCTGGAAGTGACAAGCGCAGAAATAGAAGAAGCCGCAAGGTCTGTTGACAGTGCGTTTTTAAAAATTCTAGAGGAAGCCAAAGAAAACATCGAACGGTTTCACAAAGCGCAGGTTCGAAACAGCTTTATTTTAAACGAAACCGAGGGCGTGGTAATGGGACAAAAAGTAACTCCCATTGAAAAGGTGGGTCTTTACGTTCCTGGCGGTACGGCGGCGTACCCGTCCTCTGTTTTGATGAACTGCATTCCCGCAAAGATTGCAGGTGTTTCAGAAATCGTAATGGTAACGCCCCCGACGGGTGGCAGCATAAACCCTGCCATTTTGGCAGCGGCAAAGGTTGCAGGCGTGGACCGCGTCTTTCAGATTGGCGGTGCGCAGGCGGTCGCAGCGCTGGCGTTCGGCACGGAGTCTGTTCCCAAGGTGGACAAGATTGTCGGACCCGGAAACGCGTTTGTGGCAGAAGCAAAAAAACAGGTGTTCGGAAAAGTGGACATCGACATGATTGCAGGCCCCAGCGAAATTTTAGTTGTGGCAGACGGAAAAAGCAATCCGAAATTTGTGGCAGCAGACCTGTTGTCTCAGGCAGAACATGATAAAAATGCCAGTGCCGTTCTGGTAACGGAAAGCATGGACTTAGCAATTGCCGTGCAGCAGGAAATCGAGGCGCAGTTATCTGTGCTTCCCAGAGAGGAAATTGCGCGGGTGTCCATTGACAATAACGGCAAAATCATTGTTGCCGCATCATTAGAGGACGCCATTGACGTGGCAAACCAGATTGCGCCCGAGCATCTGGAAATCTGTACGGACAACCCCTTTGACTATTTAGACAAAATCAAAAATGCCGGTTCGGTGTTTATGGGAAGATACTGCCCCGAAGCGCTGGGCGACTATTTTGCCGGTCCGAACCACACACTGCCCACCAGCGGAACAGCGCGGTTTTCCAGTCCTTTGTCGGTGGACGATTTTGTGAAAAAATATCAGTACACCTACTACACGGAGGACGCCTTTGCAAAAATTGCGGACAAGGTGGCAGCGTTTGCGGAAAAAGAGGGCTTATCTGCGCACGCAAGAAGCGCAACGGTGAGAAAAACGAAAGAGGCATAATCAATGAGCAGATTTTTACATACCCGGTATCAAGCCTTAGAGGCATATGTGCCCGGCGAGCAGCCGCTCGATATGGAATATATCAAGCTAAATACCAACGAATCGCCCTACCCGCCTTCCCCTGAGGTGATCGCGGCGGTTTCGCAGGAGGAGACTCAAAAGCTACGGCTCTACCCTGACCCCGCCTGCAAATCCTTGCGGGACGCGCTGGCTGCAAAGTTTGGCACAGACCGGAAAAACATTTTTGTGTCCAACGGGTCGGACGATATTTTAAACTTTGCCTTTTTGGCATTTGCAGGTGCTGGCGGAAAAGTGACATTTCCCGAAATCAGTTACGGGTTTTACAGTGTGTTTGCCGAGCTGCACGGGATAAAAGCGCGCAAGGTGCCCTTAAAACCGGACTTTTCGATTGATATTTCAGATTATTTTAAGAACGATTCCATGGTGGTTATCGCAAACCCCAACGCACCGACCGGACTTTTGCTGTCGGTATCGGAAATTGAGGAGATTGCAAAACACAATCCGGACCATGTGGTGTTAATTGACGAGGCGTACATTGATTTTGGCGGTGCGTCTTGCAGTTCTTTGGTTTCAAAATACGATAACCTTTTGGTTGTGCAGACCTTTTCCAAATCAAAAAATCTGGCAGGCGCAAGACTGGGGCTGGCGTATGCCAACGAGGAGATTATTCAGGATTTGGAAAAGATTAAGTATTCCACCAACCCTTACAGCATCAATCGTTTGTCTCTTTTGGCGGGAACGGCGGCGGTGGAATCGGCTTCGTATTTTGAAGAAAAATGTGCAGAAATCGTAGAAACGCGCGCGTACACAAAACGCGAGCTGGAAGCGATGGGCTTTTTTGTAACGGACTCAAAGGCAAACTTTCTCTTTGCAAAAAAGGAAGGTTTCCCCGGTGAGGAGATTTATCAAAAGCTAAAGAAACGGGGCATTTTGGTGCGCCATTTTCAAACAGAACAAATCAAAGACTTTAATCGGATAACCATAGGCACAAAGGAAAACATGAAAGCACTGATTTTAGCGCTTTCTGACATTTGTGCAGAAAGATAGGTGAAAACAACATGAGAACGGCAGAAATCAAACGGAAAACTGCGGAAACAGACATTTCTCTTTCCGTGAACCTAGACGGTACCGGAGTGAGCAACATCAGCACGGGCAGCGGCTTTTTAGACCACTGCTTAACCCTGTTTGCCAAGCACGGAAAATTTGACCTGATTGTGACCTGCAAGGGCGACACCGAGGTGGATTACCATCACTCTGCAGAGGACATCGGCATCTGCCTGGGTCAGGCAATGGCGGAGGCACTGGGTGATATGCGCGGTATCGTGCGCTACGGCAACATGCTGCTTCCGATGGACGAGGCGCTCATTTTAGCGGCGGTAGACGTGTCGGGCAGAAGTCATCTTTCCTATGACCTCTCGATTCCGACCGAAAAGGTTGGCGCGTTTGACACCGAGCTTACCGAGGAATTTTTCCTGGGCGTTGTGCGCAGCGCGCGCATCACGCTTCACTTAAAACAGCTCAGCGGCAAAAATGCGCACCATATCATTGAGGGAACCTTTAAAGCATTTGCCCGCGCAATGCGTGCGGCAGTTGCCATTGACGAAAAAAGCAAGGATGAAATCCCGTCCACCAAAGGAGTTTTGGTATGATCGCGATTGTGGACTATGGTGTCGGAAACCTGTATTCTTTAAAAAGCTCCTTTGAATATCTTGGGATCCCGACGATGGTAACCGGAAAAGAATCGGAAATCAAGCTGGCGGAAAAAATCATTCTGCCCGGCGTCGGTGCGTTTTGCGATGCAAGGGAGAGCCTCAGACAGTGCGGACTGGACGAGGTTGTGCGAAAGGAAGCGGCGGGCGGAAAACCCGTGATGGGGATTTGTCTCGGCATGCAGATGCTGTTGGACAAAAGCTTTGAATACGGAGAGCATGAGGGTCTGGGTTTGATTTCAGGAAATGTCCGTCCGATTTTAGGCGCAGTTCCACCTGGCTATAAAATCCCCCACATCGGCTGGAATGCGTTGCACTTCCCTGCGGGGAAAGAAAAAAGCCCCATTTTTCGCGACGTAAACGAGGGCGATTGCGTGTACTTTGTGCACTCTTTTTATGCAACCGACTGCGCATCCTCTGTGATTGCGACAGCGGAATACGGCGCGGAGTTGACAGCAGCGGTGGCAAAGGACAACGTGTTCGGTTGCCAGTTCCACCCCGAAAAAAGCGGCGAGGTAGGTCTTAAAATCCTCCGCGCGTTTTATGAATACAAGGCATAAGGGAAAGGAAGACAGACAAATGATTATTTTGCCTGCAATTGATTTATATGAAGGTCAGGCGGTGCGTCTTTTGCGCGGCGATTATCAAAAAATGACGGTGTATGACAAACAGCCGGAAAATATTGCGAAAAAGTTTTGGGAAGCAGGCGCAACCCATATTCATCTCGTGGATTTAGAGGGCGCAAAAAGCGGCGAAACGCCAAATTTGGAAACGGTGAAACGCATCGTTTCCGCTACAGGACTCTCCGCGGAAATCGGCGGCGGAATCCGTTCTATCTCCGTGATTGAGCAGTATTTGTCCGCAGGTGTTGACCGCGTGATTTTAGGCACGGCGGCGGTCACGGAGTCGGGCTTCGTGGAGGAAGCAGTAAAACGCTTTGGAGACCATATCGTAGTTGGGGTAGACATCAAAGACGGGTTTGTGGCAATTCGCGGATGGACGGAAAATTCTGATGAACATTACGAGGAATTTTGCAAAAAAATGCAGGATAAGGGCGTAAAGACCTTGATTTGTACCGACATTTCCAAGGACGGTGCGATGCAGGGCACAAATCGCACACTCTATCAGTCCTTGTCCGAGAAATTTGATATGAATATCATTGCATCGGGCGGTGTGTCCAGCATAGACGATGTGCGTGCGTTAAGCACCATGCATTTATACGGCGCGATTGTCGGAAAAGCGTATTACACCGGTGCGATTGATTTAAAAGAGGCAATCCGCGTTGCACAGAAAGGGGAAACGGCATGATTACAAAACGGATTATCCCCTGCCTGGACGTAAAAAACGGGCGCGTGGTAAAGGGTGTAAACTTTGAAGGGCTGTCCGACGTGTCCTCCCCCGTGGAACTGGGAAAGTTCTATAGCGATAACGGTGCCGATGAGCTGGTGTTTTATGATATTACGGCGTCAGTCGAGGAGCGCGGACTGTTTACGGATATTTTAAAAGAGGTTGCCTCCAAGATTTTTATTCCCTTAACCGTTGGCGGCGGGATTAACACGCTGGAGGATTTTGACCGCGTGCTAAAGTGCGGTGCGGACAAGGTCAGCGTTAATTCCGGCGCAATTAAAAATCCCCTGCTCATTGAGGAAGCGGCAAAGCGGTACGGTGACCAGTGCGTGGTTTTGAGTGTTGACGTAAAGCGCGTAGACGGCGTGTTTCGCGTGTTCGCCAAGGGCGGACGGGAAAACACCGGTATGGACGCTTTAGAATGGATTCGCCGCGGCGTGGAAAGCGGTGCGGGTGAAATTGTGGTCAATTCCATTGACACCGATGGCGTGAAAAAAGGGTTCGACCTCCCCATGCTGGAGGCGGTATTAAATATTGTAAACGTTCCCGTGATTGCCTCAGGCGGCGCGGGCGGCATATCCGATTTTGTAGAACTCTTTCAAAAGCTTCCCACAGTGGACGCAGGACTGGCAGCCTCCATCTTTCATTTTGGCGAGGTTGGAATCCACGAGCTGAAAGAAGCGCTGCGCGCAAATGAGATTACAGTAAGATTATAGGAGAGGAAACGATGATTTCTATAGATGAATTAAAATTTGACGAAAAAGGGCTGATTCCAGCCATCGTGGTAGATGCAGACACGAAAGAAGTGCTTACGCTGGCGTATATGAATAAAGAAAGTCTTGCTATATCCATGGAAAAGGGGCTTACTTGTTTTTGGAGCCGTTCCAGACAGGAACTTTGGCTCAAAGGAGAAACTTCAGGAAACTATCAGCATATTGTGTCCATCACTGCAGACTGCGATAAGGACGCCTTGACCGTTTTGGTGAAAAAGGACGGACCTGCCTGCCATCTGGGCACGGATTCCTGCTTTAGTTATCCGATTTATGAAAGCGATGAACTGTCCGCTTTTTCTCTTAAGGGACTGATGGACCTGCTGCAGGGCAGAAAGGATACCATGCCAGAAGGCTCATACACAACTTATCTTTTTGAAAAGGGAATTGATAAAATCCTAAAAAAGGTGGGCGAGGAAAGCACAGAGGTTATCATCGCCGGAAAAGCAGACGACAAAAAGGAAACCATCTATGAGATTGCAGACCTTGCGTATCATGTGATGGTGATGATGGTGGAAATGGGTATTTCATTAGATGAGGTGCGCGATGAGCTTGCGTCCCGTCATGTGATTGACAAAAAAGTCAAGCAGGAAAAGATGACCTGAATAATATAAAAGTAACTGCGACGGATCGTAAGATCCGTCGCAGTTGTTTATTTTAGATTTCAATATCCAGTTTGGAAATGACACTTGCGCAGCGGGGGCAAAGACCCTCGGCGTTTGCCTGCTGGGAGTGCATCCAGCAGCGGGGGCACTTCTCG
>JAZNIA010000182.1:0-1914 GCA_045577195.1 Congzhengia sp. | reverse complement strand
CAAAACGATCCAGCTCTTTTTCGCATTTTTCGCGAACCTCGTCGGGAAGTGACAAAGCGTTTAATTTTTCTCTGTACTCCTCTGCCTCAGCTTCTACACCCTCGGATGTACCCAATTCCTCCTGAATGACCTTCATCTGTTCTCTTAAAAAGTATTCTTTTTGATTCTGGTCGATGTTTTCGCGTACCTTTTGCTCAATCACGCTGTCCAGCCGCGCAATCTCTGTTTCGCGAATCAATATCTCTATCAATCTTTCCGCACGGGCAGCAGAATCACTAATATTTAGAATTTCCTGCTTATCAGAAAGCTTTAAGGGCAAATTTGATGCAAGATTGTCTGTCAGACGCGCAGTGTCTTCCGAGTTATCCCGCGAAAAAACAAACTCACTGTTTATTTTGCGGTTAAACTCGCGGTAATGCATAAATTCCGCCATCAGCTTACGTCTTAACGCCTCATCCTGCAACTGATTTTTTGCGGAGTTTTCCGGTTCAACCTCGTCTACCAGTGACACGAAGTAAGGCTTACTCTTTAAAATTTCGCAAATTTTCGCACGCTTTATGCCCTCTACCAATACACGTACTGTATTGTTCGGCATTTTTACCACCTGCGTAATTTTACAGATGGTGCCCATAACCTCAATATCTTCCTCTATGGGGTTTTCAATTGTCATATCCGTTTGCATGGTTACAAACGCCAACTGTTTGTTTATCATTGCGTTTTCCAGTGCCAGAATAGACTTTTCACGCGCAATGTCAAAATGAAGAAGTGTATTGGGGAATACAACAAGACCCCGCACAACAATCATCGGCAATGCCGATGTTTGCTTCATGATTACCTGATTCATTCTTACCTCCGTATTGTTTCCCTGTTTCAATCTGTGTAATATTCCTATTTTATCACAATCACACGTTTTTTACAACCGTTATTCAAACTGTTTCCAAACATTGATATTGGTTTTTGCCTCAATAACTTCGAGTTTGTTTTCAAATTTTTTACGCAAAAGATTTGCCGCATATTCACAGAAAATCTTTTCTGCGGAATAATGGGGCACTTCTATAAGGGCGATCCCATTTTCATACGCAAAACGCGCATGCTGGTATTTCAAATCGCCTGAAATATAGCAATCGGCGCCAAGCTGTTTTGCCAAATACACAAGGTCTGCTCCTCCGCCGTTACAAACCGCAACCGTGTTCACAATTTTAGCCTCGTCGCCCACAAAACGGACATTCGGCAGGGAAAAGGTCTCCTTGATGCGACCCAAAAGCTGAGCAAGCGTTGTGCTTTCCAAAAACGTTGCAATTCGTCCAATGCCATTTTCTCCGTCTCCATCTAAGGGAACACGGTTTTTGGTTTTACCGATTTTATCTAAAAATAAGTCTCCAAGACCTGATTTTACACTATCAAAATTTGTATGCATAGAAAAAAGCGCAATGTCGTGTTTAATCAGTGCAATCGTTGTTCTCGCAACAGAATCATCATACGTCACGCGGCGCAGGGGCTTAAAAATCAGCGGATGATGCGATAAAATCAGGTCCGCGCACGTTTTCATTGCCTCCATAGCAACGGCTTCGTCAGCATCCAGCGTAACCAGCACCTTGTGGATTTCTTTCGTACTATCTCCCACCAAGAGCCCAACATTGTCATAGTCCTCCGCAAGTACATGCGGCGCAAAATCATTTAAGAATGCGGTAATTTCCTGTAAATTTACCATGTATCACAGCTCTCCTTGATTTTTTTCATTTCGTCTCGTAAATACATAAAATGTGCAAGACGTTCCTTTACTGACTCATTTTCTGATGAGGATAATGACGCAATCGCTTTTTCATATTCATAAAGCTTTCCGTCAACATAGGTACCCAGCAAAGGATCACGATTTTCAATCAGTTTTGAAGTCGGAGCCAAGCGGTCTTAGGA
>JAZNIA010000181.1:0-12662 GCA_045577195.1 Congzhengia sp. | reverse complement strand
CTACCCGAAGGCGTACATTGGTACGTCGAGAGGCGAAGTTTTTTCATAACACAAAGCATTCTATTTTTGGGAAATTCGTTGCATGACGAATTTCTACATTTCATTTTAGTTCATTTTTGCGTTCATATCATGCTAAATGGCTTTATATCTGCTTATTTATGCTTTGTGTGGTCTGTACATTTTGCTACAGCCCCTTAGCTGCTTTATTAAAATGATGCGTGTGCCGTGTGGACTGTATTTTACATATAAACTTCGACGGTATGTACGTTTCCGTCCTCCACATACTTCACATGTGTGCTTTCCTGCCGTACTCCGTCAACAACGATGTAGGAAACACCCGTTTGCTTGTGGTTCGGATTGTAGACGGTGATATGATACGTGTTCTTTCTAAACGGTCTTACGACCTCGTATTTTTCCCATTCGTCATTGATACACGGATTGAACTCAAGTCCGTCAACTCTTGTGCCGACACCGAGCATGTAGTCGAGAACTGCGCGGAACATCCAGGCAGCCGTTCCCGTCATCCAGTGATAAGAACCTCTGCCGTACTCGGGAGAATTGGGACCATGAGAGAACTGTGAATAGATATATGGCTCTACCTTGTGAATATCCTGAGGCTTGCATGACGGAAGTACTTTTTTATAAACCCTGTAAAAGTCGTTTCCTCTTCCAAGCATCGCTTTTGCAACAAGGTTGAATGCAGTTGCGTGAGAGAAAACGGCACCGTTTTCCTTCATACCTCTTGCAAATGCACTTGATGTACCGATGTATTCATCGTGTCCGTCATACGCGGGCATAACCAGTGATAAACCGTAAGGAGTTTCGAGATATTCATCAACGGCATCCATCGCCTTTTCCAGTCTTTCCTTGCTGCCAATGCCGCTTATTACTGCCCATGTTTGGGTGTTGAGATAAGTGTTTCCGACTCTGTCTTTTTTGGTTCCCAGCGGTTCTTTTAAATCGTTGTAGCCGATAATATACCAGTCCTCATCCCAAGCGAATTTTTCGTGTACTTCTTTAAATTCGTTGGCAATTTTGGTCAGCTCTTCGAGTTCTTTTTCATCATTTTTGTAAATCAAAAGAGGTTTGATTTCATTGATGCAATAATAGATAAACTGCGCAAGCCATACACTCTCGCCAATTCCTTTTTCACCTACGCGATTTAAACTATCATTCCAGTCTCCGCCACCAAACAATGGTAAGCCGTGGCAGCCCTTATCGCAGGCAATGCGCTTTAATCCGAGTAAAATATGCTCATAAAGCGTTCCTTCGCCACCATCAAGATAAGGGATAACCTCGTCTAAAATATCCATATCTGCAGTTTCGTCTATATAGTTTGAGGTTGCAAGCGCCATCCAGAGGGGCACATCAACCTTGATGCCTTTATTTGCTTTATATTCGATTCTGCTTGTAACATCACAAGGAGAGCCGTCGGAGAAAATAAAGCTTGCAACACGCAATATCTGTTCTCTGGCCCATTCAGAATTGAGCGGAATCATGCCGAATGCATCCTGAAAGCTATCACGCATACCCATGCTCTGCTCGAGATGATAGTATGACGGTGCACGACCGAAATTAAAGTTCATATATATCTGGTATTTATTCCAGTAGTTAAAGTTTCTGTTGATTTCTTCATCGGGCGTATTGATTGTTACGCGTGCGGTATAATCGTTCCAATATTCAACTGTTTTTGCGTACAGTTCTTCAATTTTTTCAAGATCAGTTATAACTGTTTCCGATCCTGTTTTGGTTTCGTAAATCTGTGTATATACCGCGTTTGCATATTCCTCATCTTTTTCCAGCGAAAGATCCCAATGCATAGCTGCAACGGAGGGCATACCAAACGTGTCGGTATCGCTCAGCTTTTCGCCGTTTGCACTGATTGGATTGTGCACGTCATTATGAACACCGATAAAGCGTTCCTGCGATGTTTCGATGCTATCGGGTTTTTCTACGGCGCTCACAACCACAGTATACGGCCATACCTTATCCGACGTAAAGTTATCACCTGCTTCTCTGCTGGTGCTCCAAAGAGAATAATTTCCGTATATTTTTCCGCCATTGATCTTTACGGTCTGGAACATGGAGGTAATGGCACGCTCATGTTCGTTAAATTCAAAGTTTGCAAACTGAAGCTCTTCGTAAAAATATACAGCCAGATTGCGTTTTTTGCCCGACACGTTTTTGATTTTAATATTTGCAATTTCAGCATCAAAGCCCTGTGGGACAAAATATGTAATCTCACCTGCAATACCATTCATTTCTGATTGAATCTTGGTATATCCAAAGCCGTGGATTGCCTGAAAACTGTCAAATTTGTTTTGTACGGGCATTACATTTAGCGAAAACAGTTCCTTTGTGTCCTTGTCATACACATACACATATCTGCCGGGACGGTCGGAAATCAGATTTCTCTGCTCACGTCTGAGGATCGAGTTTGCATGATGGCTTTTATAAAAGCTGAATCCGCCACCTGTTGAGGATACGATGGCACAGTAGTCGCCGTTTGATAAAAAGTTTGTCCAAGGCAGAGGGGTATCGTATCTTGTAACAATAAACTCATTGCCTTTTTCTGAAAAATGTCCATACTTATTCATTGAGTTCTCTCCTTTTTTAAGTAATAATTTCTTTGTATTATTATAACATGTTATTCCGTGAAAGTAAATAATATTTTCAAAGAAATTCTGGCAGGGTATTGTAATTTTATTGGAAATGTAGTATACTGAGTATATTCTGGGAAAAGGAGCTTTGAACATGAAAACGAAAACACAAAAAATTGTCATTTCCTCGATGCTTGCCTCGCTTGTTTGCGTTGCGACCATGATGATTAAAATACCGTCACCGCTATCGGGTTACTTGAATTTAGGCGACTGTGTGGTACTTCTTTCGGGTTGGCTGCTGTCTCCTATGTACGGTTTTCTTGCCGCGGGCATCGGCTCTGCGCTGGCAGACATTTTTTCGGGGTATGCAGTTTATGCCCCTGCAACCTTTCTGGTCAAAGGATTGATGACAATCGCTGCATATGATACCTATAAGGCTTTGTGCAAAAAAAATGGCAGGTTTGTGTCCCGACTTGTGAGCGGTTTTACGGCTGAAATCGTCATGGCTTTGGGCTATTTTGTGTTTGAAGGCTTTCTTTACGGTTTTGTAGCGTCTATGGTCAATATCCCTGCAAATATCATTCAGGGCATTCTGGGACTGGTGCTCGGAATTATTTTGATGCGATTGTTTGAAAAAAACCATATTTTCACAAACGGTTGGAAATAAGCAAAACCAACAAATGAATTTTAGCGGAGCTGTGATAAAATGTCATAGATCCGCTTTCATTTTTTAGGACCAAGCATGTGTAAAAAATGTGATCGGGAAAACACTAAAATCATCCCCCGGAAAAGCAGGGAAAGCGTTTGACAAAACCTGACAAAAGTGATAAAATACTTCTATTAACATGTTTGGAGGAAAAGCCATGGTTTTTTTGGAAAAAATCAAAAAAGGAGCGGCTCGGCTGACGGTTCGATTAAACCTTTGGCAGTCGCTTGTTTTGCTGGCGGTGCTCTCTTTCGGTTGCATGTTTTTGCAGACAATGGCACAAAGCGGAGGAGATTCTGCTGTATGGAATTCGCTTTTCTCTGAACCGGGTTTAATTTTTTTAAACTTTCTACCGATTTTTCTCGTCATGGTGCTCTTTTATGGGCTGACGAGCAGAGTTTGGTCTGCTTTTTTGATAACGGATTTGATTTTAACCGTTTTTTTATATGTGAATTACTATAAGATTCTGTTTCGTGCGGAGGCATTTAAGTTTACCGACTTGATTCTAGTTTCCGAGGCGCTGAACATCACGCAAAACTACGAGTTGGAATTTAGTTCAATATTGTTTGGTGTTGCATCAATCGGTGTGGGAGTTTGCCTGCTTTTGTTTTTGACGGTCAAGCACAAGAAAAAGTATTTTGGCTGGAAAAAGAGATGCGCAGTTTTGCTGCTTGATATGGCATTTATGCTGTCGGCAGTTTTCGGAATATATCAAAACGCCGATTTGTATAACAAAATTCCAACCAATGCAAAAGCCTATAACGAG
The DNA here is from genome assembly GCA_045577195.1 of Congzhengia sp. Classification (GTDB taxonomy): domain Bacteria; phylum Bacillota; class Clostridia; order UBA1381; family UBA9506; genus Congzhengia. The sequence continues at coordinate 8,590 of JAZNIA010000181.1, read as the reverse complement.
GTGAGCGAAATCACCCATAAGGGCTTGGTCTACTCCTTTTTGGTCAGTGCCACGCAGTCGCACTATGCAAAGCCTGAAAACTACAGCGCGGCAGTCTGCGAGCAAATTCTTTCTCCGTATGAGGAATCTGATACAGCGTACAAGCCGCATATCATTGCCATTATGAGCGAGTCCATGTTTGACATTTCTGCCTGCGAAAACGCAAAGTTTTACCCCGGAAAAGACCCGCTTGTAAACTTTCGCAAATTGCAAAAAGAAGGCGTCTGGGGAGAAATGGTTGTGCCCGGCTTCGGGGGCGGAACGGCATCTACTGAGTTTGAGTTTTTAACCGGTGCCAGCACCTATGTGGTCAGCCCTTCTATGCCGACGGTGTATAATCTGTACATCAACAAAGGCATTTACTGCATGCCGCGCATGCTAAAAGACCGCGGGTACACCACCCAGGCAATTCATCCCGGAAACAACTGGTTCTATCATCGGGAGAGCGTGTATACCAAAATGGGCTTTGACGATTTTATTTCGTTGGAGGATTTGCCAAAAGAGCCGTCTATGCCGCGGGGCTATACGGCAGACTGGGAGACCACAGCACTCATCATTTCGGATTTTCAGGAGCATCTTGAAACAAAAGACACGCCCTATTTTAATTTTACTGTTACCATTGAGGGACACGGTCCCTACGAGGAGCAAAAGCTCTATCGGGAGGAGCGGCTGGTGCGCCCCAAGGGCATGAGCGACGAAATTTACTACATGCTGGGAAACTATATTGAATGTATGTACAGCACCGACCAGCTGCTTGGTGACGTAATGGACTATATTAACACGGTGGACGAGCCGACCTATCTGGTCTTTTTCGGTGACCATCTGCCGGTCTTTGACCGCCAGTCCGGGGCGTTTGATTTTCTGGGATACGACATCACCTCGCAAACGGATGTAGCACTAACCAATAAATATAAAACCCCCTATGTGATGTGTGCAAATAATGCTGCGAAAGAGTATATGTCGCAGCAGGGAATTTCCTTGGCGCAGGGAAAGCAGGAACTGATTTCGGCAAACTTTTTGTCTTCAAAATTTATGGAATACATGGGTATTGATATGCCGCGCTATTTTCAGTATGTCAATGACTTGTCGAAAGACATCAGCGTGATCTCTCAGTACCAGTTTTTTGAAAACGACAAGCTTACCTACCAACTGTCTGAAAACGGAGAGAAACGGTTAAATGAATACGCGATTTTGCAATATCAGAATCTGCAAGAATATGCAAAATAACATGATACTGGATATAAAGGAGAGGGACTTATGAGAATCTTTGAGCCAAAACTGTTCTCTTCCATGAAACTGTATTCCAAAAAACAGTTTGGACGGGATTTGATAGCGGGATTAATTGTGGCAATCATTGCGTTGCCTTTATCAATTGCTCTGGCGATTGCATCAGGTGTTTCACCGGAAAAAGGCTTATATACTGCCATTGTGGCAGGTGCGGTAATTGCGTTTTTTGGAGGAAGCAGCGTCAATATTTCCGGACCGACTGCCGCTTTTGCCACCATTGTGGCGGGAATTGTGGCGCAGCATGGCGTCGGAGGACTGGCAACAGCCACCATTATGGCGGGTGTGATTTTGGTTGTGATGGGACTATGCCGATTCGGCGTTTTAATTAAATACATACCCTACACCATTACCACGGGCTTTACCTCAGGGATTGCGCTCACTATCGTTATCGGTCAACTCAAGGACTTTTTCGGGCTTTCCTTTGCGGAGGGCACCCATGCGGTGGAAACCATGGAAAAGCTTTCGGCGGTGGTGCATTCCTTTGGTACGGTAAACATGGAAAGCGTTTTTGTTGGATTAATCGGTCTGGTTGTGTTAATCGTCTGGCCGAAAATCAGCAAAAAAATCCCCGGCTCTTTGGTGGTGGTTGTGTTAGGCGTGGCAATCGTGCGTTTTTTCAATATGAACGTGAACACAATCGGAGACCTATACCAGATTTCAGCCACGGCACCGGGCTTTTCTGTTCCGTCCTTTGACTTGAAAACGATACGGGAGCTTTTGCCCAGCGCGTTCACCATTGCAATTTTGGCAGGCGTGGAATCACTTCTTTCCTGTGTTGTGTCTGACGGAATGATTTCCGATCGCCATAATTCCAACACGGAACTAATGGCGCAGGGGCTGGGGAACATCTGCTCCGGCTTTTTCGGTGGCATTCCTGCAACGGGCGCCATTGCCAGAACGGCGGCAAACGTAAACAACGGCGGAAGAACACCGATTGCAGGCATTGTGCACGCGTTGGTTCTGCTTTTGATATTAGTGGTACTGATGCCCTATGCCGCGTGGATTCCCATGCCGATTATTGCAGTGATTCTGTTTATGGTTGCATACAATATGTGCGAATGGCGCCAGTTCGTGTCCATTTGCCGCACGGCCCCGAAAAGCGATGTTGCCGTTTTGGTGCTGACCTTTGTATTGACCGTTGTGTTCGATTTGGTGGTTGCCATTGAAATCGGTCTTTTGGCAGCAGTGTTCTTGTTTATGAAACGTATGACGGACGTAACCTATGTGCGTCCGTGGACGCGGGGCGATGAGCACGTATCCAACGATAACGGCAGACTCAAGAAAATCCCGAAAAAAACTCAAGTTTATGAAATCAACGGACCGATGTTTTTTGCAACCTCGGATAAGTTCTATTCCATTCCCGTAAAAAGCGGTGTAAAGGTTATGATTCTCCGCATGCGAAATATTTTGGCGTTGGATGTATCTGCTTTGCGCACCATGATGGATGTGTACGAACACTGCCAGAAGAAGGGAATCCGGGTGCTGTTCTCCCATGTGAACGAGCAGCCGATGTCCGTTATGCAAAAAGCGGGATTTTATGACTTGGCAGGAGAGGACAGTTTCCCTGCAAACATTGACGAGGCACTGGCGCTGGCAGAGAAAATCTGCAAGGAACAAAAGGAAACGGCGGACATTGCAGCGTCCGTTGCGCAATAATTGTTTCGATAAGGCGGGAACAAAAAACGGAGGAATCCATGAATCAGAAACAACAATTTTTAAAAGGAATCAAAGATGGTTTGCCCATCTGTTTCGGATACATATCTGTTGCCTTTGCCTTTGGCATTTTTGCAACGGAGAGCGGCATGAGCCTTATGCAAACGCTTCTAATTTCCATGACAAACGTCACCTCGGCGGGACAGCTGGCAGCAGTGCCGATTATGGCGGCGGGAGGCTCTTTGGCAGAGCTTGCCGTATCTCAGCTTGTGATCAACCTGCGCTATGCGCTCATGTCCGTGTCCCTTTCTCAAAAACTGGATCAAAGCATTTCGCTGTTGCACCGATTTTTGATTTCTTTTGTCAACACCGATGAAGTGTTTGCTGTTGCATCGGGGCAGGAGGGACAAGTGGGAAAACCCTATTTGTACGGTTTGATTTTAACGCCTTATGTCGGCTGGAGTTTCGGAACGCTCCTGGGCGCAGGCGCAGGAAACATCTTGCCTGTAGCTGTGACTTCGGCGCTGGGAATTGCGATTTATGGCATGTTTGTGGCGATTGTGATTCCGCAAACCAAGAAAAGCCGCGCAACGGCGCTTTGTGTCCTTGCGGCGATTTTGCTGAGCTGTGCGTTTGCTTATTTGCCTTTTTTATCCATTGTGCCGGGTGGGTTTGTGATTATCATTTGCGCAGTTGCGTCAAGTGCGCTTTTTGCATACCTTGCACCATTGCCCTTTGCAGAAGAGGAGGAAACAAGCTGTGAGTAATGCACCTTTTTGGCTCTATCTGTTGGTATGTGCGGGGATTACGTACCTGATTCGCATGCTGCCGTTCGTTTTGATGAAACAAAAAATTAAAAACCGCTTTGTGCTTTCCTTTTTGTACTATATGCCATACGCGGTTTTGAGCGTTATGACTGTTCCTGCAATCTTTTCCGCAACAACATATACGGCGTCGGCCATAGCGGGCTTTATCGTTGCAGTGATTCTGGCGTACCGCGAAAAGAGTCTGGTCACCGTTGCGGCGAGCGCCTGCGCAGTGGTTTTTTTGACAGAAATGATAATCAGCACAATGGTATCAAACGAAGGAGCTGTAGCAAAATGATTTAATCATTTTGCTACAGCTCCTTTGGGCTGGACGGAAAATAGTGCAGAATGGAAAAACTGAGCAAAAGCATAAGACAAACGAAACAATAATGACAAAAAAATAACAATCCAAAGTGACGCACAACGCGTCAACAAAGGGAAAACCGCGGAAAAATCGGTTGCTTTTTCGTGTGGAATATGTTATGATGATAAAAGAGTAACATTTGTATTATATAAAATAAGGAAAGGAATGCGGATATGAAAAAATTCACCTTTTCGGGCGGCATTCACCCGGCGGGCAATAAAGAATGGACAGAAAAAAAGCCCCTGCGTGAGATTAACCCGCCCGAGCTTTTGTATTTTCCGCTGAGTCAGCATATCGGTGCGCCACTTAAGCCAATTGTTTCGGTTGGCGACGCGGTGATGCGCATGCAAAAAATTGCAGATAGCGAAAGCTTTATGTCTGCGCCGCTTCATGCTTCCGTTTCCGGACGTGTGAAGGACATTGGTTTGTATCTGAATCACACCAATGCAAAAGTGCCCACCATCGTGATTGAAAACGATGGGCAGGATACCTGGGCTGAGCCTCTGCACCAAAAAAATCCGGAGGACCTGTCGCCCGACGAGATGCGCAAAATCATCCGCGAGGCTGGCATTGTGGGCATGGGCGGTGCGGCATTCCCGACCCATGTAAAGCTTGCGCCCCCGCCGGACAAGGCAATTACGCATTTGCTTGTTAACGCTGCAGAGTGTGAACCATATTTAACATCAGACAGACGGGTTATGCTGGAAATGACGGACGATGTAGTCGGAGGTCTTTCGTGCCTGATGCGTCTGCTTTCCGTAGAGGAATGCTATATTGGCGTAGAGGATAATGCACCGGAGGCAATCGAAGCATTGGAAAAGAAGGTAACCGCTAAGATGCACATCTGTCGATTGAAGAAAAAGTATCCCCAGGGCTCGGAAAAACAGCTGATTAACGCGATTACGGGCAAAGAGGTTGCCCCCGGAAAGCTCCCCATGGATGTGGGATGCATTGTGATTAATATTGGAACGGTGGCGGAAATTTACCGTGCTTTGTCAAAAGGAATTGCGCTTCATAGAAGAATTGTGACTGTTTCGGGCGATGCAATCCAAAACCCCGACAATTTATACGTTAGAATCGGCACGCCCTTTTCCTGCCTGACGGAAGCAGTCGGCGGATTTTGTCAGGAGCCGAAAAAGATTATTATGGGTGGTCCCATGATGGGCATTGCGGGCATCGGCTTAGAGATTCCGGTAGTAAAAGGAACGTCCGGTCTTTTGGCGTTCTCCGAAGAAAAAGCGCACATCGGGCAGGAAAGCGCGTGTATCCGTTGCGGCAGATGTGTCGGCGTTTGCCCCATGCGCCTGATGCCGACTGTGCTGGATATGTACAGCAGAAAAGGCGATTTAGACACCTTGATTTCTCATGACGTGTTAAGTTGCATTGAATGCGGAAGCTGCACCTATGTGTGCCCCGCAAAGCGGTTTTTGGTGCAGTCCATCCGCATGGGCAAACAAAAAATCAACGCCCGCAGGGCGAAAGAAAAAGCAAAGGAGGCAGCAAAATAATGGAACACATGAAAACCGTATCCTCCTCGCCGCATATTCGCGCGGATATTACAACAAGCTCTATTATGCGTAATGTGTGCATCGCGCTGTTTCCGGCGCTTATTTGTGCTGTGATATTCTTTGGCGTACGCGCGTTGGTACTAACGGTGCTGTCTATGGTTTTTTGCGTTGGATTTGAGTATCTGTGGCAGAAAATTACAAAAAAACCGGTTACCATTTCGGACGGCACGGCTGCTGTTACCGGTATGCTGCTTGCATTTAACCTCCCTGTCACAGCGCCTTGGTGGTTGGTACTCATCGGCGCATTTGTAGCGATTATCATTGCAAAACAGTTCTTTGGCGGTGTAGGCAATAACTTTATTAATCCCGCTTTAGCGGGCAGAGCCTTTTTGCTGGCGTCCTGGCCCGTGCTGATGACGAGATGGGCACAGCCATTCCAAACGGGACTTATTATACCCAACGATTTTGTCAGCTCGGCAACACCGCTGGCAATGATGAAATCATCTGAAACCGTAGGTCAGATTCCTGAAATTTTCGACTTGTTTCTTGGAAACATCGGAGGCTGTTTGGGCGAAACCTCGGCCTTGGCGCTTCTTTTGGGCGGCATGTATCTGGTTGCGAAAAAAATTATCAGTCCGCGGATTCCCGTGGCGTTTATCGGAACATTGGCAATCTTAACACTTCTTTTCCCGAGCGCAGGATTTTCTCCTGTGAGCAGTATGTTAAGAAACATATTCAGCGGCGGCTTGATGCTGGGCGCTATCTTTATGGCGACAGATTATGTAACATCGCCGATTACGAAACGCGGCCAGATCATCATGGGCATCGGCTGCGGAATCTTAACCTTTGTCATTCGTCGGTTCGGCGGGTATCCGGAGGGTGTAAGCTATGCGATTTTGCTGATGAACGTGGCAACACCGCTGATTGACCGCGTCACAAAACCCGTTGCATTTGGCAAGCGGCGAGAAAGGAGCGGGAAATGATGCAGAAAAATGAAAATCCTGTGGTATTGTCCGTTGTTCTCCTTTTGATTTCCGCCGTGGTGGCACTTCTTCTGGCGTTTACGAATTCTGTTACAAAGGATAAAATTGAATTAAACACCATAAACGAGCAAAATGCGGCAAAACAAGAGGTTTTGCCGCAGGCAACAACCTTTGAAGAGGTTGCGCAAACAGCGCTTTCTGACACCTCGGGCATCGTAAGAGCCATTTATGCGGGCAAAAACGATGCGGGCGAGCTTGTTGGCTGGTGCGCAAGCGTTGCCCCCTCGGGGTACGGCGGTGCGCTTGATATTATGGTTGGCGTAAATCCGGACCAAACCATTTCCGGCATGAAGGTGGTTTCCCACTCCGAGACGGCAGGACTTGGCGCAAAAGCGTCAGAGCCGGCATTTTCTGACCAGTTCAGCGGAAAGCCGGCAGACGGTGGTCTTACCGTTATCAAGAGCGGAACCCCCAATGAAAACGAAGTTGTGGCGATTTCCGGCGCAACCATCACCAGCAAAGCCGTAACAGAGGGCGTAAATGCTGCGGTGGAAGCGATTGAAATACTGAGCGGAGGTGGCAAATAAATGGGCAACTTAAAAGAATTGACAAAGGGTTTGTTAAAAGAAAATCCCATTTTTGTGCAATTTCTCGGCATGTGTGCCACCCTTGCGGTAACTACAAGTGTTATCAATGGTCTCGGTATGGGTCTTTCCACTACAGTCGTTTTGGTGGCATCGAATATCATCATTTCCCTGATTCGCAATTTTATTCCCAATAAGGTGCGCATCGCGGCATATATTATTGTCATTGCAGGCTGCGTAACGGCGGTGGAAATGGTGCTGGACGCGTTTGCACCGTCCATTTCCAAATCACTGGGTATCTTTATTCCGTTGATTGTGGTAAACTGTATCATCTTAGGCCGAGCAGAAGCCTTTGCTTCGAAAAACGGCGTGGTAAAATCCGCGTTGGACGGCGTCGGCATGGGACTCGGATTCACATTGGCTTTGGTTATTTTAAGCTCGCTCCGTGAAATCTTAGGAAACGGCACATTTTTGGGGATCAAACTCTTCGGCGAAGGCTTTCAGCCAGCAACGATTATGATTCTTCCGCCCGGCGCGTTTATTATGCTGGGTGTGATACTGGCAGTTATCAATCTGATTTCCGCCAAAAAACAGGAAGGGAGCGATCAATAAATGGATTTACTCGTAAAACTTGTACTGCTCTCTTTGACAACGATTCTGGCAAACAACTATGTTTTGGTGAAATTCTTAGGCATCTGCCCCTTTCTGGGCGTGTCGAAAAAGGTCGGCACAGCGGTAGGCATGAGCGTTGCCGTAACCTTTGTTATGACGGTCGCATCAGCCGTAACCTTTTTTGTGCAAAAGCTTTTGGTTTTATTTGGCATTGGATATATGCAAACTGTGGCATTCATTTTGGTCATCGCTGTTTTGGTGCAGGTGGTAGAAATGGCAATTGCCCGTTTTTCTCCCGCGTTGTACGGTGCGCTGGGCATTTATCTTCCGCTGATTACAACCAACTGCGCTGTTCTCGGTGTTGCACTTTTAAACGTGCAGGAGGGATATGATTTTGTACACACCTTGGTGTATAGCTTCTCGGCAGGTATCTCCTTTATGCTTGCGATCGTTTTGTTTGCAGGCGTACGTGAACGGCTGGAAACGGCGGATATTCCAAAGGTATTGCAAGGTTTCCCGATTGCGCTGATTACGGCGGGGTTGATTGCGATGGCATTTTTGGGATTCTCCGGCATGAGTTTTTAAGGGGGGGTTAAAACATGGAAGCAATACTTCAACCGATCGTGATCCTCGGTGTAATGGGTGCGCTTTTTGGCATTTTGCTGGGCTTTGCAGCAAAAGCCTTTCGCGTGGAAAAGGACGAAAGAATTGAACAGGTAACAGATCTTTTAGCAGGCGCAAACTGCGGCGGCTG
>JAZNIA010000180.1:0-14957 GCA_045577195.1 Congzhengia sp. | reverse complement strand
AATGTCTGATGACTTTATCTTTATATTTATAACCCTTCATAAATTGTTCAACCACAACGTTTGCATCATATTCGTCATCATCAACATGCATCACAGCATTGTGAACATTCGGGTCAAACTGCGCTCCAAGCGCCTCTATTTCAGTAACACCCATCTTTGTAAGTATTTCGAAAAACTGCTTTGAAACCATCTGCACACCTTCGGAAAACTGCGTTTTTTCCGTTTCGTCCAAAGCGGACAGCGCGCGGTCTAAATTATCTGCAACCGGAAGTAATTTCTCCAGTGTCTCTGCAACACCAAGACTATATATTTCGTCCTTTTCTTTTTGCGTCCGTTTTTTGTAGTTGTCATACTCTGCTAATGTACGCAAATACTTATCGTAGAGTTCATCATACCTTTCCTTTTCGACCGTTTCTGCCGTTGTCTCTTCTGCTTTTTCCTCAGCTTTATCTTCTACGGCTTCGTCTATCGTTTCTGTAAGCGTTTCCTCAGAAACTGCTTTTTCATTTTTTTCCTGATCTGCCATCTTAATCACTCTCCGTCATCTTCCATATATAATTCTCGCAAAAGCTTATCCAGATACACTGAAATCTGATTGATGTTTGCAATTACCTTGGAATAGTTCATTCTGGTAGGACCAATAATTGCAAGTCTGCCCGCTGTTCGTCCACCCAAATGATAGTCTGTTGTTACCAAGCTCAAGTTTTGCATAATATCTAAATTATTTTCACTGCCAATTCGAATACGGACACTGTTTTCCCCACCGTCATTGGCATCTTTGAGCACTTTTGCAACAGATTTTTTATCGTCTAAAAACTCTAAAAATTCTCTTGCCCGGGATATGTCACGATATTCAGGGAAGTTAAAAATATTTGTTGCTCCGCTTAAGTAAATTTCCGTTTCCTTTTGAATGTCCTCTACAATGTCGGAAATAAAGTCCAAAACGGGAAACAGCATTTCGTAACTTGCTCCAAGTGCCTTTTTGATTTCATTGATTTTTCTAACATCAATTTCGTTTAGCATCAAGCCTGAAAGCTTTTCCTTCAAAACTGCGGAAATTTGCGGAATCAGCTCCGATTTCACACTGCTTGGAATATAAATCCGCTTGTTTTTCATAACGCCTTCATTGGTTACCAAAATAATAATCAAGGAAGTACTGTCAACAGGAACCAACTCAATGGTTTTAATTGCGCCATGCTTCATTTCCGGTGTCATTAAAACCGCTGTATAATTCGTGAGCTGGGAAAGCAAAACTGATGCCTGACGAATGACCTTATCCAGTTGATTCAGCTTTACCTCCATGGCACCCGCTAAAAGGTCTATATCCTTTTGGCTGATTTCATACCCGCTCATCAGTTCATTCACATAAAACCGATACCCGCGATCAGAAGGAATGCGCCCTGCAGAGGTGTGTGGCTGTTCTAAGTATCCCATTTCCTCTAAATCAGCCATTTCATTTCTGATGGTAGCACTGGATAACCCCAAATCCAGACTCTTTGCGATATGTCTGGAACCTACCGGCTCGGCATTTGTCACGTATTCATTGATGATGGTGTAAAGAATTTTACGCTTTCTTTCGTTCATTTCCACAATGTTTCACCTCATTGTTAGCACTCTTCCCCGCTGAGTGCTAACATTAAAATAGCACGTTTTCCGATAAAAGTCAAGGCATAATTTATGAATTTTTTATGAAGTTCCTTCCTTTCCTGCAAAATCGCTGATAAACCGTTGCAACAGCACCGTTTTATCTGCGGGCGTAAGCTTAAACATGCGGTCTGTTTCCACGCATTTGGTCAGCAGATTTTCTAAACTTTCTGTTGTATATTTTGCGCTAAGTGCGATATATTTACTCACTAAAAATGGTGGGATTTTACTTTTTGCAGCAATCTGGGTTTTGTCCATATTGCTGTTATTCATGAATTTAACGGTTAAAATCTTATCCACACTGGAACTGATTGCGCCCAAAATCCGAATTTCCTCTTCCTTCATTGCGCACAAGTCCTGCAGCTTATCAAGGGCAGTATATGCATCACGGGCAAGAATCGCATCTACCATCTCGAATACCTTGTTTTCCAGAACCGGTATAACAACAGCATCAATATCTGCCCGCGTCACATTGATTTGCCCCTGTGTGTATGCTTTGATTTTCTCGGCTTCCTGCTTGACCGCCAGCATACCCTCCCCTGTAACCTCAACAAGATGCTTTGCATCATGGGGGCTGATTTGCTTACCCATAGTTTTAAACAGTCCCACTGTCCAGTTTATCATTTTATTCTCTGTCAGATAGGTAAACTCTGCAACGGCATCTTCTTTTAAAAGTCTTTTGTATAAGCCGCTTCGTTTATCAACCTTATCTTCATCAAACACGATATAGACATCTTCCGGAATGTCTGCCAAACGCTTTTCCCAATACTCTTTATACTCTTTGGTTGCAGCATCTTTTCCGCTGATTGTAAAAATCGCGGAATTGCGAAACAGCAAAAGCTTTTTGTCCGACATCACAGGAAGCGCTTCTATCGCTTCCTCTACCCCATCTATATCATACTTTCGTCCATCGTAAGAAAAGACATTAAATTCCGGCATTTGTTCCGGTGTAATGCGTTTTAAAAGCTCTGTTTTGCAATGCTGCTTTAAAAAGACCTCTTCACCAAACAAGAGCAACACATTTTTATCCATTTCTTCCTGTTTTAAAAACTTGGTAAATTCTTCGTATTTCATGGCAAACCTCCGCCAATTTGTATTTCATGAGAACGGATTCCCTTAATCCGCTTTGTATCAAAATATAAGGTTACGTCGCGGTGAATATCCGCTCTGTAATATGTAATGTCTCTCTGTGTAAACCGCATGAGCGTTTCTTTGCTTGGAAAACCGTAACTGTTTTTGCCTACCGGAATGTATGTAAAACGCGGCTCAACCGCATCTAAAAACACTCCTGTATTTCCTGTTTTAGAACCATGATGCGAGGCTTTCATAACATCTGCCTTAAGGAAATCTCTATAATGCTCTACCGCATAAAGCTCTCCCGCTTTTGAAAGGTCTCCGGTAAACAAAAAGGATACTTCTCCATATATCATTTTCAAAAGCATAGAATGATTGTTTTTGTCCTCTGCGGATAAAATATGCTCGACTCTCGTATCGGGCAAAATCGTCATAAGCTCTAAGCCGTTTTCCAGCCGAAAGACATCACCGTGTCCGGCTTTGGTGACCGGAACGGATTTTTCTTCCGCCTTTTGCATCAGCACAAATTCCTCTTCCGTATTGCCAAACCCGAGCGGCACAACAATTTGCTTTACCGGCATCACGTCTAAAAGACCAACTACACCGTTTATATGGTCGGCATGTCCGTGGCTGATAAAAATATATTCAATATCATATACGCCCTTTTGCAGAAGATATGGTTTTACAATTTCTTCCCCGTTAGAATAGTCATGCTCCCGTCCTCCGGCATCGACTAAAATATCGCAGTTTCCCGGAGCCTGAATCAGTGCGCAGTCCCCCTGACCGATGTTGATAAACGAAACCTCAGCAGTAGTATAAGATAACATTCTTCCAATCAATAAAATACACAAAAGTACTGCAAACGAGTACAGGGAAACAAAATATCCATACCGATTTCGTCTTAACACACCAAAATAGAATACAGCAGCCGCCAGACAGTATCCGAGCAGGAAAAAGGGCGTAATTTTACCGAATGTAATTTGCGAAATCGAAAAATCGGCAAGCAAATCCGATACCCATATCATATACTTTGTTAAAAGAAAGATAAAGCCTGCAACCGGTGTTGCGAGCGTGCTGCTCATTATACTCACCAAACAAAATAATATGCCACCCGCTAAAAGCAACGACAAGACAGGTGTGACAAAAAGTGTTGCAATCACAGACATGGTAGAAAAGCTCTGAAACAGCCAAACCAAAATCGGAATGGTAAAAATTTGCGCCGAAATGCCCATCGCCGTCAGTTCACAAATTGTTTTCAGAATTTTACGGTGAAACGTCCCTTTTCTGCACCTTTTATATACAACAGCCATACGCTCAGAAAGCCGATTTCCAAACAGTAAAATACCAAGGGTTGCAGAAAAGGATAATAAAAAGGACGCGTGAAGTATGACAAGAGGATTCATAAAACACAAAATTGCTGCAGATTCCGAAAGCGCGGTCAACGGGTCAGACCGTTTAAAAAACAGCAGCGCAAAAATGCTTAAGATACAGACAATGCCCGCTCTGACAGCAGAAACAGAAGCACCGGTGAATAAAACATACAGCACAACAGCACCTAAAATAAAAAGCAATTGTTTTCGTTTGGGCACACGAATCAAGCGTAAAACTGCTGATAGGATAGACAAAAATACCGCAACATGCATGCCGGATACCGCCAAAACATGGCTAAGGCCGCTGGCGGAAAACGAATGTGCTACATCCTCGTCCATTTCAGACCCATCGCCTAAAATATAGGCTTTTAATACACTGCTTTCGCGGCTCGGGAAGGTTTGATCGATGAAATCCATGCACCTTTCACGAAAACGGTCAATTCGGTCTGTTATCATATATTCCCGATGTCCGACCGTTTGCACTTGATCTGCTTCAGTCTGTAGTTCAAAAAAGATGTTTTGTGTTTTCAGATAATTTCTGTAATCAAAGCCGCCCGCATTTTTTGCTGAATCCGGTAAAGAAAGCGTCCCTTTTGCTAATACCACATCTCCTTTTTTTGGTATCACCAACGGATTTTCTGATGCTTCGTCAATAAAATAAAACAGCATGACGCGCTCTTTTGTTTGCATTTCATTCCCCGCATCATCCGTGAACAGATATGCATCTATGAAAAATTTCACATATGTTTCGCTCTTTTGCGGTTTTTGTGCTACTTCCCCGCGCAACAAAACCGTTTCTCCGCAAAGGGGAAACATGCTTTTAGAACATACGTCGCTTGCAGCCGTATAGCGCAGCATGCCAAACACCAAAAGAATCCAAACACCAAACAAAAGCACATTCTCAAAGAGCTTTCTAGTGCGACACGCCTTTACAACAAACACAATAAACGCGCAAAAAATAACTGTAACTGCGACGCTGATACCGAAGATTGCAACAAGATACATTCCGGCTACAAACGCAACACAAAGCCAAAGCATCGGGCGTTTCACAGTTATGTTTCACTCCTTATAAATTGCCTAAATACCATCAAACAAACTAACCTGGCTGGTATCGGGAAGTCCCTTTAACACATCATATTCTTTCATCTTTTCTATAACGGCACTTCCGATTTTCGCCCGTTTCATCAATTCTTCAATTGATAAAAACGGTTCGCCATTTCTACGTGCTTCTACAATATTCTGCCCCATCGCATCAGAAACACCGTTAATTGCATTCAGCGGTGGACGAATTGCACCGTTTTCTTCCACAAACTTAGTTGCGTGCGACTTATATAAGTCAATCGGCAAAAAAGAGATTTTCCGCGCATACATTTCATTGACCACTTCTAATATGGTAATCAGGTTCTTATCTTTTTGTGTTGCATCCGGTTTTGCGCTCAGTTCAGCAATAGCGGATATCACGCGCTCTTTTCCGCGTAGCATTAATTCTGCGTCAAACTCAGTTGCACGCACGGTAAAATAGGTTATGTAAAATGCAATCGGATAATGTACCTTAAAATACGCAATGCGGAACGCCATAGTAACATATGCAGCCGCATGCGCTTTCGGGAACATATATTTGATTTTCTTGCAGGACGAAATGTACCATTCGGGAACGTTATTTTCCCGCATCAGTTGCTCATCCTCCGGCGATAACCCTTTTCCCTTTCGCACCTTTTCCATAATTTTAAAGGAATTCAGTGGCGGAAGTCCGTTTTGAAGAAGGTACAACATAATATCATCACGGGTACAGATAACCTCCGAAAGCTTCGCGGTTCCTTCGCGCACCAAATCCTGCGCATTATTGGTCCATACATCCGTTCCGTGCGAGAGACCGGAAATGCGCATAAGCTCACCAAAGGTGGTTGGTTTTGTGTCCAACAGCATTTGGCGCACAAATTTTGTGCCAAACTCCGGCACCGCATAAGTACCTACAATACTGCCTATTTCTTCAGCAGATGCCCCAAGCGCTTCCGTGCTGGTAAACAAGCTCATCGTAGGCGCATCATCAATCGGAATGGTTTTTGCATCCAGTCCGGTCAAGTCCTCCAGCATACGAATCATCGTCGGATCATCATGACCCAAAATATCCAGCTTTAAGAGCTTACCGCTGATGGAATGATAATCAAAATGCGTGGTGATAATATCTGTTTCGTTGTCATTTGCAGGATGTTGGATGGGCGAGAATTGGTAAATTTCATTTGCTTTCGGAACAATCATAACACCGCCCGGATGCTGACCCGTCGTACGTTTTACACCTTCTAAGCCCTTAACCAACCGCATACTTTCCGCTTTGTTTAATACCTTTTGGTTTTTTTCACTATATTTTTTCACATAACCAAAGGCAGTATTTTCCGCAAACGTACCAATCGTTCCGGCGCGGTAAACATGCCCAACGCCAAACAATTCTTCTGTATATTTATGCGCAACGCTTTGGTATTCTCCTGAGAAGTTTAAGTCAATATCAGGCTCTTTATCGCCGTCAAATCCCAAAAACGTTTCAAACGGAATATCATAGCCTTCCTTGCGGTATTTTTCCCCGCAAACCGGACAGATTTTGTCCGGCATATCTGCACCACAACCATATGTGCCATCTGTCACAAACTCAGCATGTTTACAGTTTTTGCAAATATAATGCGGCGGAAGAGAATTGATTTCGGTAATGCCGATTAAATACGCTACAAAAGAAGAACCGACAGAACCTCTCGACCCAACGAGATAACCGTCGCTGAGTGATTTTGTAACCAACTTCTGCGCAATCATATACATAACGGAAAAACCGTATTTGATAATCGGAACCAGTTCCTTTTCCATACGTTCACGCACAATATCCGGTAAAACTTCGCCGTAAATCTCGTGGGCTTTTTCATCGGACATTCTTTGAATGTCTTCTGTTGCACCGGGCATTTCAGGCGGATATGTTTCTTCCGGAATCGGTCTTATTTTCTCGATTTGTTCTGCAATCATATTGGTATTTTCTACAACAATTTCATAAGCCTTTTTTCTACCCAGATATGAAAACTCTTCGAGCATCTCCTCCGTTGTACGCAGATACAACGGAGCCTGGTTAGCCGCATCGTCATAATCCTGTCCCGTAAACAGAACTTCCCGGTAAATTGCGTCCTCCGGATGAATAAAATGCACGTCACAGGTTGCCACAACGGGTCTGTTTAATGTTTCGCCAAGGTCAACGATTTCCCGGTTTATTTGTTTGAGCTCTTCTTCTGACTCAACCGTTTGATTCCGAATCATAAACGCGTTGTTTCCCAGCGGCTGAATTTCCAGATAATCGTAAAATTTCGCAATTTCTTCAATCTCTTCCTGGCGCTTACCGGAAAGAATTGCCTGGTAAAGCTCTCCAGCTTCACAGGCGCTTCCAATGATTAAGCCGTCACGATGCTTCGCAAGTATTTCCCTTGACAGCCTTGGTTTTTTATAAAAATTGTCAAGGTGGGAGGTTGACACCAGTTTGTAAAGATTATAAAGTCCCGTCATGTTTTTTGCAAGCAAAATAACGTGATACAAATCCGTGTACTTTACAATGGCATCGCTCATAAGCCGTTCATTGATTTGGGATACATCCTCGATTCCCTCTCGCTTCATCATCTCAACAAAGGTCAGAAAGATTCGCGCGGTGATTTCTGCATCGTTAATTGCGCGATGGTGTCCCTCAAACTGAAAACCCAACGCTTTTGCAACGTTATTGAGCCTATGACGCTTGATTTTGGTTACAAACCTGCGGCTGAGTCCAACGGTATCAATATAACAAAAATCAAACGGATACCCCAGCCGTTCACAGTTCTTCTTTAAAAAGCCAACGTCAAAGGTTGCATTGTGCGCCACAAGTGCACACCCTTTGGAAAAATCAAGAAACTCTTTTAAAACAACGTCAACGGATTCTGCACCCAAAACCATGTCATTCGTAATTCTGGTCAGCTCCGTAATACGCGGCGGAATCTGTTTTTGCGGGCGAACAAATTTGGAAAACCGTTCTGTAATCGCGCCGTCTTCTACCTTTACGCCTGCAATTTCAATGATTTCATCAAACTTGGCAGAAAACCCCGTTGTCTCTATATCAAATACAACAAATTTACCGTTTAAGGGCATTGGTGCTTCATCATATACCAGTCTTGCTGTATCCCCCATCAGATACCCTTCCATGCCGTATATGATTTTTATGCCGTTTTTCTCTCCGGCAGAAAACGCATCCGGGTACGCCTGCACAACACCGTGGTCGGTAATTGCAATTGCCTCATGCCCCCAGGACGCCGCAAGCGAAATCAGATCGCCTGTTTTTGCAACGGAATCCATCGCAGACATCACAGTATGCGCATGAAGCTCCACGCGTTTTTTTTCAGCATTGTCCTGCTTTTTCGCCACCTTGACAAGTTTCATGTCATCGAGTTTAACTGTTACTTCCCGCTCAAAAGAATCAAACTGTGCAAGTCCGCGCACGCAAACTGCCTTTGCGGATTTGAGTTTGTCCTTTAATTCTTTGTATGCACTATTTTCCATAAAGATCTTGCACGTTACAGAGCCTGTACCATCGGAAATATAGATAAAGAAAATCACTTTATTATTTTTGATTTCTTTCACTTCTGTGCCTATAATCTTGCCGGAAACGATTACTTTGCCGCTATATTCGTTCACATCCTGCATCGGTGTAACTTCACCTGCAAAATCCTTGCCGATTAAAATATTTTCGTTTTTCTCTGTCTCATCCTTTGCCTTTGAAACCGTTTTTGCCACGGGTTTCTCTGCCGTTTTCATCGCACGCTCTCTAGAACCTGCCACCACACGGCTGGCTTCTTGCTCCACTAGCTTTAAAATCTCAGTTTCGTCTTTGGTAACGCTTTTTAAAGAGACGCAAAGATTTAAGCCAAACGATTTGGAAATCAATCGCTCAGCCTCTTTGTCAATTCCCTGCTGCAGCAGCGTATTTTCTCCGCCAAACCGCAGAATAATATGCAATGTATTCTGTTTTAACTGCGCGCTGCTGCCCGCCAGAATTGTTTTAAGGGCAGGTTTTTTGGCGCACAACAGTTCCACCAACGTTTCATAAAATGCGTCGAGTATTTCATCGTTTAAAGAAAAATTCCGAAACGAAAGCGCAATCTCCACATTGCTGACTCCAAATTTTTGTACAATTTTCTCTTTTAACACGTTCATCGGAAGCGCGCAGGGAAACTCGTCCGAAACAATATCTAAATACATTGACATGGTTTCTTTCGATATTTTGCAACCCGTTACGGAAACGGTATGATATTGTGTGGCAAATTCTTCGCCCGCAAGCTCCACCAGTAATTCAGCCATGTAGCTCTCGTTCTCCTTACAGTTTTTCTATTTCAACAAACAGTTCATCAACAATTCTTTCTTCCGGAATCCGTTTTATAACCTTTCCGTCTTTAAAAATCAAACCTTCACCGTTTGAACCGGTGATGCCGATGTCCGCTCCTTTTGCTTCTCCAGGGCCGTTTACCACACAACCCATCACCGCAACCTTGATTGGTTTTTTCACATCAGCCAACCGTTTTTCGACTTCGTTTGCAATCGTAATCAAGTCAATGCTGCACCTAGAGCAAGTCGGGCACGATGTAAGTTTAGCACCGCTCTCACGTAGATTGAGCGCCTTTAGAATCTCTTTTGCAGCGCGAATTTCTTCTACGGGATCATCTGTTAAAGATACACGAATAGTATCACCGATTCCCTCCGCCAGCAGCGTACCGATTCCGACTGCCGATTTCACAGTTCCTGCATAATGCGTTCCCGCCTCGGTAACGCCAAGGTGCAACGGGTAATCCCGCTTTTGCGCCATTAACCGGTAAC
Source organism: Congzhengia sp. (assembly GCA_045577195.1). Classification (GTDB taxonomy): domain Bacteria; phylum Bacillota; class Clostridia; order UBA1381; family UBA9506; genus Congzhengia. The sequence goes on along the minus strand of JAZNIA010000180.1, from coordinate 5,004 downwards.
TTTCAATCATATTCGGCACTTCTGACGCCTTTAAAGATACAACAATATCCCCAAAATTACAATTTTCCAGAATACGTATATGACGCATCGCCTCTTCAACCAAGCCTTCTGCGCTGTAGCGGCCGTACTGCTTTGCAATATCATGAGAAACAGAACCGCTGTTTACGCCGACGCGAATGGGAATGTTTCGTTCTTTCGCAGCTGAAACAACTGCTTTTACGTTATCCTCCGACCCAATATTTCCCGGATTTAATCTGATTTTATCAATTCCAGCTTCAATGGCGCGAATTGCAATTTTATAGTCAAACTGAATGTCTGCAACAAGCGGAATATCAATGTTTCTTTTTAAAGCTTCAACCACTTTGATGCTATCCTCATCCGTCACAGCAAGACGAACAATATCACACCCCGCATCTTTCAGTCTTTGCGTCTGAATGAGGGCTGCTTCCGCATCTCCGTTTTTTGTGTTAAGCATGGATTGAATGGTCACGGGGAACGCTCCGCCGATACCAATTTTTCCGATTTTGACTGCTTTCGTCATATTCCGTTTCATAATGACCTTCCTTTACAATACCAGTTTCGTTCGGCACAACAAACCGAATCGCGTGGTGTAAAATCTCAAACTCCGTAATACCTGCATCTTCAATTTCACCATCAACACATAGCCGCATATTTCCCGTCAGGGGTTTAATTCTGACCGTGCGGCATTGATGGGTTGAAATAATTTTTTCTATCCCGTTACGGGCCAAATATGTGCCGTTCATATAAAACGGCAAAAGGGAAAGAAATTTGCGTCTCGATACATTCTTTACGAGATTAAGGTTTATATATCCATCATCTACCTGTGCCATAGGATTACTATTTACGCCACCGCCACAATATGAGCCGTTTGCAAGCGCCGTTAAAAGGAGCGGGCCGGAATGTACGGATTTTCCGTCAATTTCAATTTCTAAATTTGCACCCTTTTTCTTAATCAGATTCAATAATATCGAAAGAAAATATGCAACTGAGCCTGAAATAAAGGGTTTTTGCTTTATGCTCGCCGTTTTGTCCGCCACATTGCAATCAAATCCAATGTTGAACATATTCACGCAGTAACCAACCCTTTGAACGCCGTTTACCTCTGTTTTATACTCAATCACATCGCATGGGACGCTTTCTCCGCTCAATTGTGCGGCAAGATTCATAAAATCAGCATCGGGAAAGTTTCTGCAAAAATCGTTGCCTGTTCCAATCGGAATCACGCCGACCTCTGCGTCTTCACATGTAATAGCACCGTTTATCACTTCACTCAGCGTTCCGTCGCCGCCGCAGGCAAGAAAGCGCGCCGCACCGTATCTTGCACAATAATTTTTGACAAAAACCGACGCATCCTGCGGAGACTTCGTATGGTAAATCTCAATCTCTTTTTTTAATTTTTTTGAAACTTCTTGAATTGACCTTAAATATTTTTCGTTATCTTTTCCTTGTCCCGCATTCGGGTTTACAATAAAAACGGTCTTCATATCCTATATTCCTTAACAGTTATTCAGTTAGCATCCACACTGCCATTTTACTTTCTTCTGTCCATAACTTTCCTGCTGAAGCGTAATCCGTAACTGTAATGAAATTTCCGTTTTGCAGCGGTATCTTTACAGCAATGATGTTGCTATATTCCTTTGTATCGGTCATTTCAACATCAACAAAACCATCATTGTTCACTTTTACACAAATCGGTTTGTCTACACTGTAACCAAGTCTATTGTCCTGAGCAAACATAACGGGGCCTCTGCGAAGTGCAATATGTTTATGTGCAATGGGGTCTTCTCTGTCAAATGTTGAAATCATATAGTTTGCACCCCAAATAACATGATTCATAAGTATATCTGTTCCATATGAAACCGGATATATCGCTTCTGTTCTCATATCGAGATCTATGATAATGACATCTTGATTGTTCCATTCTCTTTCAATGCTTATATATCCATCGGTTACATCAATCGCAGTGTTGTTCACGGAGACAAAGGTTTTTTTACTCCAATATGGATTTCTAATCAGGACTTCAAAAGATTCGCACACCTTTGTCTTAATTTTTATTTCAACTTTTCCGGTTTTCGGATAATCTGTTTTTATACAAAAGCTTATGTCGTGATTTCCAGGCGTTTTAGATGTAACCATCCCGTTTATAAATAAATTAAGAGAAAAACCTTTTTTAGTAGTAAGCAACTGGATTTTCGGTACAAGACCAATTCCCGCAGCACCAATACATGCGCAACATCCGTAATAATGGTTGTCGCTCATCAGTTTTAAACCACCTATGCCATTACCACGCGTACCTGCAGTAAGTGGACTGTAACTATCAAACGGCAGAGGCTCTATGCACCAGTCAGGATGTTCGGCTTTAATTGTAGGTTCAATCACCTTTTCTGTATTTAACGATCCCATATATGCGTTATACAAAGATATTTCAAAGGCATCAACATACTTGGAATTTCCTGTAAAAAGTGTTAATTGGTAGAAAAACTTCATCAATGTAACCGTTACGCAAGTTTCCTGTTGTATTTCACCATTGGTCGTATTCGCCTGACGAACGGTTGAATGGTCAAACAGTTCATGTGTACAACCGCAGCAACCTATTACCGTAAAATCACTTTCTAAAATTCGGTCTGCAAAATTGATGATTGCAGTTTTATATTTTTCTTCTCCTGTAAGTCGGTAAAATTCCAAAAGGCCCTCAAAGCAAGACGTCATTTCATAAGCCTTTGTTACAGGATACTGATAGGGATAAAGTTCATTTTTATACGCAAGTTCAAAAATATTTACAACATCCGTTCCGCCGCAATCTACGATGTATTTCGCAAAATCAAAATATTTCTGTTCCCCTGTGATAGAGTAAAGACGTACAACCGGTTCTAAAATGGATGAAGAATTCAATCCCCGCCAATGTCTGGTAGCTGCAGTAATCGGCAGTTTGCCATCTTCTTTGTTTCCGATTTTACTCATTATGTAATCAACCTGTTTGCACATGGAAGCGACTACTTGTTTTGAGAAGATAGTATCCTCACAGATTTCGAGAAAATATTGCATACCAAGCAACACGTATTTTCTGCTCCATATATCCCAGCCGTCAAATTCATGGTCAACAGAATAACTGCTAATTCTTCCATTATCATCAGCGCTTTCAAGCATATCCTTCACTGTTTGGACAATAATTTCATAAAGCTTTGTATTTTTTGTATAAAAATATACAAAGCAGGCACCCCGCATCATCTTGCCCCAATATTCGCCTCGCCAACCCGCTTCATAATCAGCATCTTCTCTGAACTGCTGCACAAATCTCATCCAAAGCTCAGAATTCATTAGCTGAAAATCTTCGACAAAGTTAAAAACGTCATCTAAAATATCATCATAGTGATATTTATTTTCATAATCAGCAAAAAAAGCATCTGTTTTCATTCTGGGAAAATTCGCCGTATTTTCCAAATAAAAGTTTTCTCTCATTTTCTCATCCTCCATTTTTATGTATTCGACTTTTTAATACCATCAATAGTAAATGCTTTTTCATATTCACATGAACCGTCCCGCCACTTTGTGAAATCGTTTCTATTTGTATGCCATGTCAAACGACCGCAGAAAGCCGCAAGACTTTTTTTAAAATCCCATTTAATCAAAGGATATAACGTTGCTCCATGCATAATTCCCTTTGTCATCCACAACTTCCACTCGTACCCATTTTTCAAAATCTTTTACCGGATATTCGGCATAAGTTAGGTTTTCTCCTCGAAAGATTTTATCACTTACCCATGTTGCATTAGACAGAAAGATTATTTTTACACACGCACTACAATTAACAATAATTTTGCTACTCTGTACTGTAACATAAAGCTCAGGTCCCTGAGAAGAATAAAAATTACCGTTTTTTATAGCAGATAAGATTTCCTCCGTTGTATCGTTCTTGGCGTTTACCATAATATATGATTTGGTCTCGTCAATTCCGTTATAGCAATGAGCATCATCCGTAGCAACCAATTTATATATTACACCGGCATTTGCCAAAACATCAACAAAATATCCTGAATACGGTCGACTACTCTGTCCCACATCAGAAACCGTATTGTAAATTTCCGTTGCTGTAAATCCGGAAAGTGTTTTTACATCTTCTATCGTATTTAACGACCATGCCGGATGTGCTAAAATAGCTACTCCTCCACTCTCATTAATTGCATCTATAACTCCTTGGCGTGTATATTGTCTGTGAATGCCGGGGTCTTTTTTCATACCAACACCAACAATGTGCATAACCCCCGAAATTGAGTCAGCTTTCCCCAAATTATATTCACATCCTGAAATTATCTTCAAACCGGATAATTCATCTTCTCTATGATATTTCCAATGGTCGGTAATCGCAATGGCATCAAAACCTGCAGCACGATAAATTTCTGCCGCCTCTTCCGGTGTGACACTGCCATCAGATTCTGTAGTATGTATGTGCAATCCTACCTTATACCATTTTCTGTTTTCTTTGTCTTTGTACATAAAATCACCACATAAAATTAAATTTTCTTATAAAACTGTATCTGCTCTTCAGACAATCAGGATTTCTTTTTATAAATCCAATTTAAAATGAGTGAACGATTTAGATGCCAATTCTACCAGGAGTAAAAATGCTTGCTTGCAAGGGCATTTTTACGACGCCGTCAATTGACACAGTGCTCGCAAGAGCACAAAGGAGCGATAGCTCCTAAGAATTTTATGAAATAAAATTCTGTATGTGTCAATTATATAATTAGGTGACAAGAAAGATGCTATCCTATTCCTCCATCCCAAGGCTGTCTTTATGAGATGAGAAAATCGTAATGGCTTTATTTTCAAACAATTCATTTGCATTTTTTGCAAAATCATCACAAGCTAAATCACGGTTTCGGATAATAGTTTTAGGGCAGGAAAAGCCTATTTCGTAAAGCCACACACCATTATATTCAATATCCTTAAATACATTAAGCATAGCCTTCCAATCCAATTTGC
>JAZNIA010000179.1:0-2441 GCA_045577195.1 Congzhengia sp. | reverse complement strand
AGAACACTTCACCCGGACAACATGGCTGCAGGCCCCGCTTCCTATGGCATGACAGATACCATGGGCAGAATGCATAGTGACGCGCAGTTTGCAGGTTCTTCTTCCGTTCCGGCTCACGTTGAAATGATGGGACTTATCGGCGCAGGTAACAACCCGATGGTTGGTATGACTGTTGCTGTGGCAGTAGCCATCGAAGAAGCTTGCAAATAATAGCGGCTGGTGAAACAGGCGCATAACCATTCAAAACAATGAATCAATGAAGGCACTCAGGATTTCCTGAGTGCCTTTTCATTTAGAAAATAGCACATCATATAACCGCATTCGTCGCAGCAACATTCAATGGGTTCGCCGTTTTCGTAAAAATGCGCGCCGTTTCCTAAACAATCTGTACCTCTGTTGCCGGGGTTAATTCAATTCCAATTACATCAATAATCATCAAAATGCACCCCTTAAAGTGGACTAATATTAGTCCCATCATATCACACAATAAGGATATAATCAAGAAAAAAGTGCTTATTTTGGTTCTTTTTGGAGGGGTATAGAGGATGAGAGAGCAAAAAATCAAGCAGGATACCATTTTGATTGGCAGGAATATCAAGGCACTCAGGAAACAAAAGAAGATCAAGCAAACAGACCTTGTAAGAAACATGCAGTTAATGGGAGTGGACATCACAAGAGAGTCGCTCGTAAAAATAGAACGGGGCATTCAGCATATCTATGCAACCCAGCTAAAAGCAATCAAAGAATTACTCGATACCACGTATGAGGAATTGTTAAAATAAAAAATGAGTCAAAGAAACGCATCTGCCAAAAGCGGATGCGTTTCTTTCTCATTCATAGGTATCTTTTAGTCTGTCCCAAATATCTGCGTCGGAATGGAACTGCTCCGCTTTGCGGCTGGGGTGGCTATTTGGGTCATAGCCGCAGACGGGCAGATATTTACAGTAGGTGCAGGGCATGGGGCATTTTTTGTCACGCACGGGGCGAATGTCTACGTTTCCGTCCATGATTTCCTGCCCGATTTTGGTCACGGTGGCGTAAATGTGCCGCTTTAGCCGCTCAAATTCTGCAGTGCTTGCGGTTTTGGACTTTGCCTTTGATACCTGACCGTCCTTGTTGATATAGACAGGGATAATCAGCGAGGTTTTATCAAAAGAGCCGTCCAGCGCGGAAATCACCGCGGGATTATCGGAGGTGAGACCGCTCATTTTAAAGGGTTTTAGAAGCGCCGTTTCGTCTGCGGACTGGTCCGGTTCTCCGTCTGCATACGGGTCGTCCAGATGAAAATAAAACATTCCGCCAAAGGTGGGCGTTTCGCCGTTTTCTGTCTCATATCCGCGGGTAGCCGCAAGCATATAAACAGAAAGCTGCAGCGTGGTCCCGTTAAAAATATCCGCAAGGGAATAGCTTTTTGCACCGGACTTGTAGTCAATAATTTTCAAATACAGATTTCCGCCATGGGAAAAGGTGTCGATGCGGTCAATACGACCGGTGAGCACAATTTGTCCGCCGTGTGGAAGAGGTACGGTGATGGGCGGCATCTCTCCGTTTTTGTCAAACGCAACCTCAAAGGCTGCAGGCTCGAACTCGCCGCGGGCAACGTGTTCGCATAGCGCCCAGATGGATTTAGACACCAAACTTTTAAACCTTTTCTTCAATGACTCCAGCCGACTTGCGCTATATATATTCCTTATATACATCGCGCCAAACAAATCATCAATCAATGCGTCTGTGATGGCGCGTTGTTCTTCACGGGTTATGGTACGGAAGGATTTTTGCTCTGCGCGCAGCCGTTCGGAAAAGCGTTCAATGATTTCATGGAGCAAGCTGCCAATGTCGGGCGCTTCCACTTTTAGTACCTTGCGTTCCTTTGCCCGCAGACCATATTCAATAAAGAAAGAAAAGGGGCAGGAGGCGTAGCGCTCGAATCGGGACGCGCTGCCGTATAGCGTGTCGCCGTAAAGCGTATGCACCGTTTCGGGCGAAAGTCGCCCGGGCGTATTTTTGTAGCTTGCGTATTCCAGTGCCTGAGAAAGGTTTGTCTGGTAAGCCTCATGCTGCATCAGGCAACGATAAAGTGAGGATACGGTTTCGCTCGTATGAATTTGGTCAATATGCGTTAGCACATAGTTGTAGGCAGATTGGAGCGATGCAACGGTTGATCTTGCAGACGGCTCGTCCTTTGTCAATTCGTGCTGCGCTTTGAGCGCCGGGAAGGAGCGTTTTAGCTTGGACACAAACATGGCGGGACGCAGGCCGCCGCCGTTGTCCTCGGAAATGGAATAGCTGACAAAGAGCTTTTCGCGGCTGACGGTAACGCTGCTGTACACCGCAAATTACGCATCGGAAATGAGACGCTTGGTATCGGGCGCAACCGAGATGCCGCGCTTGATTAAAAATTCGCGTTCGTCGTCGGAAAGCAGCGCGCCTGCTGCGGGAAC
>JAZNIA010000178.1:0-11098 GCA_045577195.1 Congzhengia sp. | reverse complement strand
TTTATTTTATAAACATCTAATCTTTTTATTCTATAAAATCGGAAAGATCTAGAAAAGACAATGTGTACGGCGCACAGTTTCCTTTTTCGTAATCTGCATAAACGACTTGATTCTCTGAATACAAAATACACACTGCGCGTATCGTGTTCTGCCTTTTTGGAATCTTCTCCAGTTTGCGCACAATATTGCCGAGACGATTGTCTGCAATTTTCAAAGATTTCGGGAGTTTTCCCGTATTGTTGGTGCGCATTCGGTCTTGACACATCAAGTCTCGCAGCACACCTTTGTCCACGTTTTTTCGGGAGGATAAATACAAAAACAACTCGTCAGTATATTCGTCCAGCGGCATAGAGTCACGTTTTCCGAAGCCTAAAAATAAATCAAAGGGCGTTATCTTCGAGACACGGAGCACATAATCCAAAGACAAATCAAACCGATGAGAGTTGTGAATTTTTTCATTGGCATCCTCTACGTCCTCTAACCGCGCCATTTCCTGCATCGTAAGCCATCTGGTGCTTCTTACGGTGTACGGCGCGCGGTTTTCATATACGAAGCCGTACGCTTCACACTGCTCTCTTAAAGCACTTCCGTACAACAGTTTTAAAAAGCCAAGCTGGAGCATATGCGCACCCAAAGCGTACGCCTGATTAAAACTGTTTCGAAAACTTTCAAATCCCTCGTAAGGCAAGCCGGCAATTAAATCAACATAGGTATGAATATTTCCACCCTGCAAAATGGTCCGCACATTCCGACAGACCTTTTCTAAAACATTTTTCCGTGTAACGGCAGACAATGTTTCCATGTTAAAGCTTTGAATCCCTGCTTCTATTTGAAACAGTCCCACAGGTGCCTTTGCCAGGAGCGCCAAGGTTGAGTCTTCTAATATATCTGCCGCTATCTCAAAATGAAAGCAAACCTTTGGCATGTGGCCGCTGTGTTCTAAGATAAACGATAGGATTTCATCTGCACGTTTTCTGTCTGCGTTAAATGTGCGGTCTACGAATTTCACCGTCCGTACACCGCTCTGCCACAAGGCAAGAATCGCACGTTTCACATACGACATATCAAAATAGCGAACACCTCGACACGCACCGGACAAACAAAATGCACAAGAAAACGGACAGCCGCGTGACGACTCAAAATACGCAAGCCGACCGGACACCGCATGGATATATTCTGCCGTGTAAGGGCTTTTCAGTATATTTAAATCTGGTTCATAATAGGGGTCGGAAAGAATCATCTCATCCCCATTTTTATAACAAATACCAAGACACGCAGGAATCTGTGTATGCTGCGCTAAAGCATCAAATAATTCCGTCATGGGACGTTCTCCCTCTCCGCATTGAACAATGTCCACAAAAGAGAATGCCAGATATTTTTCAGGATTATAGCTCACCTCAGGCCCGCCCAAGGCGATAAGTATTTTGGGGCATACTGTGCGAATTTTTTCGCACAACGCCATGACAACAGTCACATTCCAGATATAAACCGAAAACGCCACAAGGTCTGGCTTATGCGCCAAAATTTTGTTTAGAATCCGCTCGTCAGGCGCGTTCACGGTGTCCTCTACAATTTCACATGTCACTTTTTTTGCATACACATCAGCATAGGAGGCAATGTATCTGACCGCCAGATTTGTATGAACATATTTTGCATTGACTGCGCATAAAACAACCTTCATGAATTCCTCCGTCCTTTATTGTAAACAAAAATCATCTTTATGAAACAAAATGGATGATTTAGATTCATTTTATCATACAACATTTTTGATTTCAAGTCTGTATTTGGAAAACCATGCGTTCGTCGTGTGTCTTCCGAAAATACAAAAAAGGAACTCCTGTCATTTACAGGAGTTCCTTTCAAATTGTTCATTTTAGTTGTCAATCGTCGAAACGGTGATGGTAACTTCCTCTAACACGTCTAAGAATACACGTACCGTGTCTAACGCGGTAAACATGGTAATATTGTTTTCAACCGCACAGCGACGAAGTTCATAACCATCCGTCTCATTGTTTTTTGCGTTGATGTCTTTTGTATTGATGACATAGGTTACATAGCCCTTGCGCATGGAATCAAAGATACCGTCAATTCCCTCACCGCTCAGTTTTTCGCGGGTACGCACACCGTTTTCTTTTAAGAACTTCGCTGTTCCGCTGGTTGCTTCAATATTAAAACCTAGGTTATAGAAGCGTTTAATCAGCGGGAGTGCTTCTTCCTTATCCTTGTCCGCAATGGTGACAAACACGGTGCCGTAGTTCACAACGTGCATATCCGACGCCTGCAGTGCTTTATAAAGTGCGCGGGTCATAGATTTATCGTAACCAATGGCCTCACCGGTAGACTTCATTTCGGGAGAAAGGTATGCGTCCAAACCACGAAGCTTGGAGAAAGAAAACGCCGGTGCTTTTACATACCACCATTTTTTCTCCTCGGGATAAATTTCCGTTATCCCCTGTTCCTTTAACGATTTCCCTAAGATAACCAGCGTTGCAATATCCGCCAGTTGATACCCCGTGGATTTTGACAGGAACGGAACAGTACGGCTGGAACGCGGATTTACTTCGATAACAAACACGTTATCGTCTTTGTCTACGATAAACTGAATGTTATAAAGTCCCACGATGCCGATGCCAAGTCCCAAACGCTTGGTGTAGTCTAAAATGGTTTCCTTGACCTTATCTGAAATACTGAAGGTTGGATATACAGAGATGGAGTCGCCGGAATGGATACCGGTACGTTCCACGTGTTCCATGATACCGGGCACAAATACATCTACCCCGTCACATACCGCGTCAACCTCAACCTCTTTACCGATGATGTATTTATCAACTAAAACCGGCTTATCCTCATCGATTTCAACGGCAGTTTTCAGGTAATGTCTGAGTCCCTCTTCATCTGCCACAATTTCCATTGCTCTTCCGCCCAATACGTAGCTGGGGCGAACCAAAACTGGATAACCGATTTCCTCTGCCGCCTGGATGCCGTCTTCAATCTTCGTTACAGCTCTGCCCTTAGGCTGCGGAATCTGAAGCTCTTCCATAATTTTTTCAAAAGAGTCTCTGTTTTCTGCGCGCTCAATTGCATCGCAATCCGTTCCGATAAGCTTCACGCCGCGGTCACGCAGGGGTTCTGCCAGATTGATTGCGGTCTGTCCGCCTAAGGATGCGATAACACCCATCGGCTTTTCAAGCTCGATAATGTTCATAACGTCCTCTACCGTCAACGGCTCAAAATACAGTTTGTCCGAAGTGGTATAGTCGGTTGAAACGGTTTCGGGGTTATTGTTAATGATAATGGCTTCTATGCCGTATTCCTTAATGGTTTTGATTGCGTGCACGGTAGAATAGTCAAATTCTACGCCCTGACCAATACGAATCGGACCGGAGCCGAGCACGATAATTTTCTGTTTATCGGACACAACGGACTCGTTTTCATCTTCATAGGTGGAGTAGAAATACGGAACGTATCCCTCAAACTCGCTACCGCAGGTGTCGATAATTTTATATACAGGGAACATGTCCTGCTCTTTTCTGAGATTGAACACGTCCTCTTCTTTCATGTTCCAAAGATGGGCAATGTATTTATCGCAGAAGCCCATTTTCTTTGCTTTGTACAAAAGACCGATATTTCCGGCATTTTCCGGTTTTTCCAGTTCCTTTTCAAAGTCTACAATGTTTTTGATTTTGTCTAAGAAGAACATATCAATCTGCGTTGCGTTACAGATTCTGGAATGGTCAACACCCAGATACATCAGCTGCGCGATTGCATAGATTCTGTCATCCGTGCCCTCTTTGATATACTGCATCAAATCGTCAACTGACATTTTGTTCTGGTCAAATTTTGGCATATGGATATGGCAAACGCCGATTTCCAAAGAACGGGTTGCCTTAAGCAAGCTTTCCTCCATCGTTCTGCCGATTGACATAACCTCACCCGTTGCCTTCATCTGCGTACCCAGCTTGTTGGAAGCTTTGGCAAATTTGTCAAAAGGGAAACGGGGCATTTTTGTTACAACATAGTCTAAGGTCGGCTCAAAGCTTGCCGGGATATTTCCCAGCCAGATTTCGTCCAGTGTCATACCGACAGCAACCTTTGCCGTAACTCTTGCAATCGGGTATCCGCTGGCTTTTGATGCCAATGCGGAAGAACGGGAAACGCGCGGGTTAACCTCAATCACGTAATAGGTAAAGGACTGGGGGTCGAGTGCAAACTGAACATTGCAACCGCCCTCAATTTTTAACGCACGGATTAAACGAAGTGCCGCATCGCGGAGCATGTTATACTCTTTGCCCGTTAAGGTCTGGGCGGGAGCAACAACAATGGAGTCACCGGTATGAATACCAACGGGGTCCATGTTCTCCATGCTGCAGATGGTAATCGCAGTGTCGTTTTTGTCGCGCATTACTTCAAATTCAATTTCTTTATAGCCCTTAATGCTCTTCTCTACCAGAACCTGGTTTACGGGAGAAAGCTTTAAGGCGTTTTTCATGATTTCGCAAAGCTCTTCTTCGTTATCGGCAAAACCGCCGCCTGTTCCGCCCAGTGTAAACGCAGGGCGCAGAACAACGGGATAGCCGATTTCTTTTGCGGCCTCAATGCCTTCTTCAATGGAATTTGCTATCAAAGACGGAAGCACGGGTTCGCCCAGTTCTTCACAGAGTGCTTTAAATAGTTCTCTGTCCTCCGCCTGCTCAATGCTTTCGCAGTTGGTACCCAAAAGCTCTACCTTACATTCGTTTAAGATGCCTTTTCTGGCAAGCTGCATCGCAAGGTTTAAGCCCGTCTGTCCGCCAATACCGGGAACGATGGCATCCGGACGCTCATAGCGAAGAATCTTTGCCACATACTCAAGTGTCAGCGGTTCCATATATACCTTGTCCGCGATGGTGGTATCTGTCATAATGGTTGCAGGGTTGGAGTTTGCCAGAATAACCTCATAACCCTCTTCTTTTAAAGCAAGGCAAGCCTGCGTTCCCGCATAGTCAAACTCTGCTGCCTGACCGATAACGATAGGACCGGAGCCGATTACTAAAACCTTTTTAATATCTGTGCGTTTAGGCATTTTTCTTCGCCTCCTCCATGAGATTGATAAATTCGTCGTATAAGTTACCGTCAACCCATTTATCTACAGTACCTACAGGGTGGAACTGTACAGAAAATACATTATCTTTTTCGCACCGTGCACCTTCAACGGTGTTGTCCATTAAATTGATATGGGTTAAAGTGAGCGGGGTATCTTCTAGGGAATCGAGGTCTACGGCGTATCCGTGATTCTGGGTTTCCATCGCAATCTTGCCGCTGAGTAGATTTTTCACGGGATGGTTACAGCCTCTGTGACCAAACTTCATTTTAAAGGTTTTTGCACCATACGCAAGGCACACGATCTGGTGACCAAGACCAATACCGAAAATCGGATATTTTCCCTTTAAGGCTTTCACGGTCTCTACAACCTGCATAACGTCTTCCGGGGATCCGGGGCCGTTGGAAATTAAAATACCGTCCGGCTCTATAAATGCAATTTCTTCCGCTGTTGTATCATAGGGAACAACCGTTACGTTACAATCGCGGACATTTAAGCTTTTTACGATGCTTGTACGAATACCGCAATCAATTGCAACCACGTTGAACTTATGGTTAAATGTTCTGGAATACCAGCGCTTTTTACAACTGACTTTTTCAACCGCATCTTTGGGAAGTGCCACGTTTTTCAAAATCTTGAGTGCATCCTCAAGAGCTGTGGAAGCATCGGTAATCATTGCTTTTTGCGTACCGTTGTCACGGATAAAACGCGCCAGCTTTCTCGTGTCTAAACCGCAAATACCGGGAATTGCATTTTCCTCTAAAACCTCAGCCAGCGTTTTTGTGTAACGGAAGTTGCTGGGCATATCGTTATAATCCCGCACAACCAAACCGCCGATTGCGGTTATCTTACTTTCAAAATCTTCATCGGCAATGCCGTAATTTCCAATCAAGGGGTATGTCATCACAATCATCTGATATGCGCAGGAAGGATCGGAAATAATTTCCTGATACCCTACCACCGATGTATTAAACACCAGCTCACAAACCTTGTCGCATTTGGCACCGAATCCGTAGCCATAATACTCCTGCCCGTCTTCCAAAACAATTTTTCTGTCAAATTTTTCTCCCATAAGCCGCTCCTTTTCCTCTGTTTCTCTACCATATCCTATGAGGATCTCACAGCATCCCCATTCAACCCTATTATATAGATTATACCACTCACAAAAATAATTGTCAACACGAAATCAGTACAGAAATCCCCATTTTTTTCGAATTGTCAAATTGCAAAAAGGTCAATATGTATCAAAAGGAGGTTTTGTAGAATATGTGAAAGACAAAGTAATAAAAGAGATTGCGTTCCATATGTGTTTGTTCTTCGATTTTACACATTACACACCAAATACACGTCGCAGGGCAAATCGATGATTTATCTGCAAAAATCTCGTTTCTCTCATTTTCCATACAAAAACGGAGATGCAAGCTTGCATCTCCGTCTCTTTTTTCCGACCTTATTTCTTCTTCATAAAGGATTCGCAATCTGTGCACTCGCACATGGTCGGATTGCTTTCATGGGTACCTACTGTGATGCAGTCAAGGGTGCAATAGTTCTCGTCATCACTATGGTACTCACACTGCGTAACAGTACACTTAATAGATGAATTTGCCTTACAACTCATAGCTTTTCCCTCCTGTGTTCAAGAAAGCACCTTTTTGCGCGCTTTCTAAAACATAGTTTGTACTGTTTTTCGCATTCTAATCTGTAAACTTTTGTCAGCTCTCCCGTTTCATAATTTCCACACTGTAATCTTTCGTGCCGCACAGTTTGATGCTGCGGCGAACGCTTCGGATGGTATTAAACTTTTTTGCCAGCCCCACACTGCTCACAAAAACATTCGGACGAAAAAAATACTTTTCGCCTTCCTCTGTGAAAATTTTCAGAATATAATACAAATCAAAATCTTCGTCTGCCTGACTGTATTTCATTTTGTCATCACCCAAGAATGCAGTTTAACATAAAATGACAAAGCATGTCAATCCATGTCACGAAACGTATCGCTGTGTGACGAGAATTACAGGTTGAAAAATGCTTTTCTTCCGGGATAGCAAGCTGCGCTTCCCAACTCCTCCTCAATGCGAAGCAGGCGGTTGTATTTACACACGCGGTCCGTTCGCGACGGGGCGCCCGTCTTGATCTGTCCCGAATTGGTTGCAACCGCAATGTCGGCAATTGTGGTGTCCTCCGTTTCCCCGCTTCGATGAGAGGTAACCGCCGTGTAGCCCGCGCGGTTTGCCATTTCAATGGCGTCTAATGTCTCCGTCAGCGTTCCGATTTGGTTGACCTTAATTAAAATGGAGTTACCAACCCCCATGGAAATGCCCTTTTGCAGTCTTTTGGTGTTGGTGACAAACAAATCGTCGCCCACCAACTGAATCTTGTTTCCGAGCGTTTTGGTCAGGTTCTGCCAGCCTTCCCAGTCCTCTTCCGAGAGTCCGTCCTCTAAAGACACGATCGGATAACGCTTTGATAAATCCTCCCAGTATAAAATCATTTCCTCTCTTGTTTTAAAGACATCTGTTTTCCAGAAATAATACCCGTCTTTTCCCATTTTTTTTGCTTCCTCAAAAAGCTCTGTTGCCGCTGCATCCATTGCAATTTGAAAATCGTCGCCCGGTCTATAGCTTGCCTGTTCAATTGCAGTACAAATGAGCGAAAGCGCCTCTTCGTCATTTGTAAGATTCGGCGCAAAGCCGCCCTCGTCTCCAACTGCTGTGGAATAATTCTTTTCTTTTAATACTTTCTTTAAACTGTGAAACACCTCGGTACACATCCGAATTGCCTCCGAAAAGCACGGTGCACCGACGGGCATAATCATAAACTCCTGCAGGTTTACACTATTGTCCGCGTGTTTTCCGCCGTTTAAAATGTTCATCATCGGAACGGGAAGCGTGTGGGCATTCACGCCACCAATATAATGGTAAAGGCTTGTTCCCAAAGATGCTGTTGCCGCTTTTGCCGCCGCCAGAGATACGCCTAGGATCGCGTTTGCGCCCAGACGGGATTTATTGTCCGTTCCGTCTAACGCAATCATTCGCCTGTCAATATCTCTTTGGTCTAATACGTTTAAACCAATCACGGCATCCGCAATTTCATTATTCACATTTGAAACCGCCTGCTTTACGCCAAGACCACCGTATCGCGTGCTGTCACCGTCTCTTAGTTCAACCGCCTCAAAAGCACCCGTTGACGCGCCCGACGGAACACTTGCCCTTGCACAGATGCCCTCCTCCGTGCAAACACATGCTTCTACCGTGGGATTGCCGCGAGAATCTAAAATCTCTCTGGCAGATATGTCTGTGATTTCAATATAGTCTTTCATATTTGAACCTCCTTGGGTTTATAGCGTGAAATGCGTAGGATTTTTGATTTTGTTTTGCTACTTTTGTGTGTTAGTGGATATGCGCGATTTTTTCGGCGTCGCCTGCGCCGCCTACGCGAACAGATAAATCTACCGTTTCTTGGCGTAAAGGCGCTTTGGTCCTTTTTCTCCTTTTAAAAGGAGAAAAAAACAGCAATAACTAAATTTTCCGAATCTGTATATGACAAACGCACAAAACACAAAAACAAAAATGCACACTCTATTAAATAGAATGTGCATTTCCATATGAAAATATGATTTATTTTTCCAAAATTGAAGTACCCGTCATTTCCTCAGGCTTCGAAAGTTCCAAAATATCCAGCATAGTGGGAGCAATGTCTGCCAAAACGCCGCCTTCGCGAAGTTTCACATCACCGCAACCAACCACAATAAAGGGTACAGGGAACGTGGTATGCGCCGTAAACGCGCCCTGTGTTTCAGGGTCAATCATCTGGTCTGCATTGCCGTGGTCTGCTGTAATCAGCATTGCACCGCCTAAGGATAACACCTTGTCGACTACTCTGCCCACGCAGGTATCCACGGTTTCTACCGCTTTTACTGCGCACTCGATGATACCGGTATGACCTACCATATCACAGTTTGCAAAGTTTAAGATCACAACGTCTAAATCGGAGTTGTCCAGCTTTTCCATCAGCGTATCCGTTACTTCAACCGCGCTCATTTCAGGCTGCAGGTCATAGGTTGCAACCTTAGGAGAGTTAATTAAGGCTCTGTCCTCGCCCTCGGAGACCTTTTCCACGCCGCCGTTAAAGAAAAACGTTACGTGCGCATATTTTTCGGTTTCTGCGATTCTGAGCTGCGTCTTACCATGCTTGCTTAAATATTCGCCTAAGGTGTTTGTGAGCACCTGCGGGCGAAATGCCACGTCCACATTGGGCATGGTTTTATCGTACTGGGTCATGCACACAAAGTGTACAGGGAAATAGGTTCTAGGGAACCCGTCAAACGCAGGGTCTACTAACGTTCTCGTAATTTCTCTTGCGCGGTCAGGACGGAAGTTTGCAAATACAACACTGTCATTTTCCTGAATTTTTCCATCTAGGTCAACCACTGTGGGAACAACAAACTCGTCTGTTATATCCTTATCATAAGAGCTAGTTACTGCGCAAACACCGCAAGCTGCGGTTTCGCCCTCGCCGTATACCATAGCGCGGTATGCTTTTTCCACTCTGTCCCAACGGTTATCGCGGTCCATCGCATAGTATCGTCCCATGACGGTCGCAATTTTTCCAACACCGATTTTGCGAAGCTCATCAGCCATTTCGCTGACAAAATCCTTGCCCGATGCCGGAGGAACGTCACGTCCGTCTAAGAAGCAGTGCACAAACACTTTTGTAAGTCCTGCCCGTTTTGCCAATTCTGCGATGGCATAGATATGACTGTTATGACTATGCACACCGCCGTCAGATACAAGTCCCATAATATGGAAGCTGCTGTCATGCTTTTTGCAATTTTCCACTGCCTTTAAAAGCGCTTCGTTTTCAAAGAAATCGCCGTCAGAAATAGACTTTGTGATTCTGGTCAGTTCCTGATACACAATTCTGCCTGCACCAATGTTTGTATGACCAACCTCGGAGTTACCCATCTGTCCGTCAGGCAGACCGACCGCCATGCCGCTGGCAGAAAGCGTTGCGTTGGGGTATGTCGAAAACAGTTTGTCCAAGTTCGGAGTGTTCGCCATTTTGATGGCGTTTCCTTTATCGGCAGGGTTTATTCCAAACCCGTCCATGATACATAATACCAAAGGTTTTTTCATTTTTTTCATCCTTTACCGTACGGAAAGGCCGCCCAATTGAAAGGCAGCCTTTCTTTTATCATTTTAAATTATTTCCAGTTGAGAATTTTTGTAAAGTCTTCCACTTTTAAAGAAGCGCCGCCGATTAAGCCGCCATCGATGTTGGGCTTATCTAAAAGCTCTTTTGCATTGGCTGCGTTCATGCTACCGCCGTACTGGATGGTGATTGCTTCTGCTGTTTTTGTATCATATAAGCCTGCCAAAACAGCGCGAATACCTGCACAAACCTCTTCTGCCTGGTCAGCTGTTGCAGTTTTTCCGGTACCGATCGCCCAGATCGGCTCATATGCAACAACAACCTTTTCTGCATCCTTTGCTTCGATACCCAAAAACGCTTTTTTCACCTGCATGGAAATCAGGTCCATTGTGACACCTGCTTCGCGCTCTTCTAAGCTTTCGCCCACACAAACAATCGGTGTTAATCCCTTTTCCAATGCCTTTTTGGTTTTGAGGTTTACGGTTTCATCCGTTTCCGCAAAGTACTGTCTACGTTCGGAGTGTCCAATGATAACATACTCAACGCCCAAGTCTTTGAGCATATCAGCGGAAACTTCGCCCGTGTATGCGCCCTTGTCTTCAAAGTGCAGATTTTCTGCACCAATTTTCACGTTGGTGCCCTTTGCAGCCTCTATCGCATTTGCCAGGCAAACATAAGGTGTGCAGCAAACAACGGTGCAAGGAACATTTGCGTTCTCTCTAGCAATTTCTTTTACAAAGTCATAGGTTTCAGAAGGAAGTTTGTTCATCTTCCAGTTACCTGCAATAACAGCTTTTCTAAGATCTTTGTTCATGGGTATCTACTCCTTCAATATAATATTCAATGATTTCAGTGTAAGAAAACGGT
>JAZNIA010000177.1:0-10026 GCA_045577195.1 Congzhengia sp. | reverse complement strand
ATTTCTTTAATATCAATTTTCGGCATATCAACAGGTTCTAAACCAAGCTCTTTTACAGCAGCTTCGTATGCTTCAGGCAAAAGGCTGTCTACCGCTTCGTCAAAAAAGATTCCTTCGCCGTATGTTTTTTCGATTAACTTTCTGGGTGCTTTACCCTTACGGAAGCCGGGCACCGTAATCTTTTTTACGTTTTTCTTGAAGGCTTCATCTACAGCAGCGGTAAATTTCTCCGCGGGGACTGTTAAGGTAAAGTCTACTGTGTTGTTTTCTTTTTTTTCTAAAATAGCTGACAAAATTTTATCCTCCCTTTTAAAACTTCTCAGTTGTATATTATAGCACACCCGATACCTAGTTTTCAAGTATAAAAATTGAAATAAACGAGATTTTGTTAAATTTGTTAATTTTTGTTCATATTTACCTGATTTTCTTCTCATTTTTCATAAGGAACAGAATATAAAATCCCTCTTTTTCAAATAATACCGATACAAGCTATTTAGAGAAAGAAAGGAAGATTGTATGACGGTTCAAAAAATTGTGCGTTGTTTTGCATTTATCACCATACTATGCGCATTGGCAGCCGGTATATACATGAATTATGCATGCGACGGTCCAAATGTTGTTTCCGGTCGTGTTGTGATGGTTTAATGGAATAAAAAGAAGGGATTTTAAAAATGAAGCATAATATGACAGATAAAGAATACCAAAAGTATGTCGATCAAAAAACACCCAATTCTCCGCTTTGGAAGGATATTATACTCGCCTTTTTGGTTGGCGGGCTGATTTGTATCATCGGTCAACTGATCTTAAACGCTTATCAGGCAATGGGCTATGATAAGGACACTGCGTCTATGGGCGTTTCGGTGACACTCGTATTTTTAAGTGCCTTTTTTACTGGGCTGGGACTTTATGACCGCTTGGCAAAGCACGCCGGCGCGGGCACAATTGTTCCCATCACCGGTTTTGCAAACGCTGTTGTCTCCCCCGCTATGGAGTTTAAAAGTGAAGGGTTGGTACTAGGTCTTGCAGTAAAGATGTTTACCGTGGCAGGACCGGTTTTGGTGTATGGTATTTCTTCCTCGGTCGTTGCAGGGGCAGTTTACTATATTTTATCCTTATTTTCACACTAGATTTTTGATACAAAACTCAAACCGCTCTGCTTACCAAAACGGTAACAGAGCGGTTTATATTATCTAATATTTTATGATGGAAAAACCCGTTCAATATCCGCCCCAAGCGCGCGAAGCTTACCGTCTATATTCTCATAACCACGGTCAATGTGAAAAATGTCCCGCACCTCGGTTGTGCCTTTTGCAGCAAGTCCTGCCAGAACCAGCGCTGCGCCCGCACGCAAATCCGTCGCTGCGACCTTTGTTCCGGTCAATTCTTTTGTGCCCTCGACCACCGCACAGTGTCCCTCTACTTTAATGTTTGCACCCATGCGGCAAAGCTCCTGCGCGTGCATAAACCGATTTTCAAATACGGTTTCCGTCACAATGCCCGTTCCCTCAGCCAAGGACAAAAGAGCCATCATCTGCGCCTGCATATCCGTCGGAAAGCCCGGAAATGGCAAGGTTTTCACGTCTGTTGCGCAAAACGATGCATCGCTTTTAATGCGCAAACGGTCACCTGTTCCTTTCACGTTCATTCCCATTTCCAAAAGCTTTGCCGTAAGCGGTTTAACATGGGCAGGGACAATCCCTTGTACCGTTACATCGCCACCCACTAAAGCTGCACCAACCATAAAGCTACCCGCCTCAATGCGGTCGGGCATCACCGTATATTCTACCGGTTTTAAGTCCGTTACGCCTCGTACCTTAATCGTATCAGAGCCTGCACCGCTCACCCTTGCCCCCATTGCATTTAAAAATGAGGCAAGGTCCGTAATCTCCGGTTCTGCCGCCGCATTTTCAATAATAGTAGTGCCCTCCGCAGTCACGGCTGCCATTAAGATATTCTCCGTTGCACCTACGCTGGGAAAATCCAAATAAATCTTACTGCCCTTAAGCTTTTGACAGGATACTTCTACAAAACCATATCCTTTCGTAATCTCAGCTCCCAGTGCCGCAAAACCTTTCAGGTGCAGGTCCACCGGACGCGACCCAATTGGGCATCCGCCGGGAAGAGACAAGCGTACCTGCCCCATTCTTGACAGAAGCGGACCCATAACCAAAAATGAGCCTCGCATTCTGCCCGTAAGCTCATAGGGTGCTACGGTATGGGCAAGGTTCGACGCATCAATCACGACTGAATTTTCTCCTGTCTTCCAAACCATTGCGCCAAAGCAGGTCAATATTTCGCACATCACTGTGACATCTGTTAAATTTGGTATATTTTGTATTGTGGTTTTTCCCGCTGTCAAAAGCGTTGCGGCAAGAATCGGAAGCGCGGCATTTTTTGAGCCAGATACCGTAACTGTTCCATGTAAGCCCTCCGCCTTATGAATGATAAATTTGTCACGATTTTCCATGGTTCCCCCTATGTTTCGTATTTAATGTTTTTCAGTTTTATTTTTACCGTTTTTTTGGTGTTCCATACCATGCAGAAATAAAGTTTAGAGGAATTATATGGAAAATTTTTTTGCACACAAAAACGGGTTCGCAAAACGCGAACCCCTTTATTAAGTAAGTTTTTTATAATTGCTTATTTGGGCTGTTTTCCGATGTATGCTAAAATACCGCCGTCAACGTACAAAATATGACCGTTTACAAAATCGGAAGCTTTAGATGCCAAAAATACTGCCGGTCCTGCCAAATCTTCAGGATCACCCCAACGTTCTGCCGGTGTTTTTGCCAGAATAAATGCATCAAAAGGATGCTTAGAGCCATCTGCCTGAGGCTCACGTAGCGGTGCAGTCTGCGGTGTTGCGATATAGCCGGGGCCAATACCGTTACACTGAATGTTGTATGCGCCATATTCGCTGGCAATGTTTTTGGTCAGCATTTTTAAACCGCCTTTTGCTGCTGCGTATGCAGAAACGGTTTCTCTGCCCAGTTCACTCATCATGGAGCAGATGTTGATAATTTTACCGCCGCCCTTTTTGATCATGGACGGAATTACCGCTTTGGACATGATAAAGGGAGCATTTAAGTCAACATCAATAACCTGTCTGAACTCTGCTGCTGTCATTTCGGTCATGGGGATTCTCTTGATGATACCTGCATTGTTTACCAAAATGTCAACCACGCCAACTTCTTTTTCAATTTTTGCAATCAGTTCTGTTACTGCTGCTTCGTCTGTTACGTCACACACATAACCGCGTGCTTCGATGCCGTCTGCCTTGTAAGCCTCAATACCCTTATCAACCAGTTCCTGCTTAATATCGTTAAACACGATGGTTGCACCTGCCTGCGCCAAGCCTTTTGCGATTGCATAACCAATACCGTAGGACGCGCCGGTTACCAATGCAACTTTACCCTTTAAACAAAACATGACTTGTTCCTCCTTTTTATCTTAAATCTTTTGTTTCAATATGATCCATATCTGTAAATTCCTGATTTTCGCCGCACATTGCCCAGATGAAGGAATATGCTTTTGTACCAACGCCGCTGTGAATCGACCAACTGGGGCTGATAACCGCCTGTTCATTGTGCATGATAATGTGGCGCGTTTCGTTGGGTTCGCCCATCATGTGGAATACCGCATCGTTCTCGCCCATATCCAGATAGAAATAAACTTCCATTCTTCTGTCGTGGGTGTGGCTGGGCATGGTGTTCCAGTTAGAGCCGGGCTCAAGCTGTGTTAAGCCCATGGAAAGCTGACAGCTCTGCATTACCTCAGGGTGGATGTACTGGTTAATCACGCGTTTGTTACAATCCTCCACGCTGCCGCAGGGCACTTTTTTCGCCTTGGAAATATCAATTTTTACAATGGGATATTCCTTGTGTGCCGGACAGGAGCTCATGTAGAATTTTGCTGGCTCGTTTTTGTCCAGGCTCTTGAAGGTTACGTCTTTATTGCCCATACCGATGTAGATACCGTCTCTAGGCTCCATAACATACTCTGTACCGTCAACAGTGATAACGCCTTTACCGCCGACATTGATAACGCCCATTTCGCGTCTCTGGAGGAAGAAATCTGCTGCAAGCTCTTTGCCTGCTTTAAGCTCTAATTCCTTTTCCACGGGCATAAAGCCTGCCGTGATGATACGGTCAATATGGCTGTACACCATATGTACATCGTCCTTTGTGAAGAGAACTTCGATTAAGAATTCTTCTCTTAATCTTTCCGTTGTGTAATGTTTCACATCTTTTGCATTGGATGCGTTTCTAATTTCCATGTTATTCGCTCCTTTATATTTAATTTATAATTTCATTATATCATGTACCACTTGCAAATTCTTTGCATTTTTTTACTTTTTTATTGCAATTTACACACAAATATGATAAAATAAAGCCATCATAAATTTGCAAGGAGTTAAAAATGCAATTTTTATTCACCAAATGCGCCGATGCCATTAAGAATGCGACGGAAACACGCACCTTTGGCGTATATTATTCCGAAGTAAAAAATCAGGACACCAGTATTCATGTACACGATTGCTGCGAGGTGCTGCTTTGTCTTTCCGGTGGAAACAGCTTTTTAATTGACGGTATTCCCTATGAGGTAAAGGACGGGGACCTGTTTATACTGAACCAGTTTGAGCCACATAAAATTGCTGCAGATTCCGAGCAAATCTTTGCGCGGTTTGTGCTGCAGATTCATCCTGAATACCTTTATACAAATTCTACCAAGGATACTGACCTTTCCCGTTGCTTTTACACGCGCGGCGAAGGCATTTCCAACAGAATTTCACTGACCGATTCAGAAATTGCACAGCTCGAGCAGCTTTTTATCAGTTTCCGCCGGGATAACGGATTCGGCGACGACATCATCAAAAATGCCGCGATTAACAAGATGCTGGTGCTGGTCAATCAGTATTTTATGAAACGCGCCAAAGCCGATTTTACCGTTTATCAGGGTGACGAAACCATTATGAACACAATTCGCTACATCAATACACATTTTGCTGAAGATTTGTCCTTAGAGCATCTGGCAAAGAACGCGTATGTTTCCGTCAATCAGCTTTGTAAGCTCTTTAAAAACCGGTTCGGGACAACCGTTGCAAAATATATCATGTCCAAACGAATTTCCGAGGCGAAAAAACTGCTTTTAAAAGGCACGAGTGTTTCAGAAACCGCGCTTTCCTGCGGTTTTTCCGACTACGCAAATTTTATTCGCGTGTTTAAAAAATTCGTCGGTGTCTCCCCGGGGAAATACAACAGATCCTAAGGCTACAAATCCAGCACAACGCCGTCCACCTGAATAGCGCGGGATTCTGCCTCGGAATCAATACATTTTCCGCAATTATTGCAAACTTTATTTCTGTCTAAATCGCACAGGTTGCATTCTCCGCAGCCTGTGCATGTTTTATTTTCTAACACGCAATCCTTCATGGTACTCACTCCCCGCTATCTAATTGCGCCGCTTTTTTGCGCCGCATCTGCTACGGCTTTCGCCACAGCCTTTCCGACCCGCGGGTCAAAGGCCTTTGGCAGAATGTAATCGGGTTTTAATTCGTCATCGGATACCAAAGATGCAATTGCATAAGACGCTGCCATTTTCATTTCTTCATTAACATCTTTTGCGCGCACGTCTAAAGCACCGCGGAAGATACCCGGAAACGCTAATACATTGTTAATCTGGTTTGGAAAATCCGAACGTCCCGTTCCGACTACAAGTGCACCTGCCGCCAAAGCCTTTTGCGGCATAATTTCAGGAACGGGGTTTGCCATTGGAAAACAGATTGCGCCCTCATTCATGCTAGAAATCATTTCCTCCGACACAATGTTCGGTGCAGAAACACCGATAAATACATCTGCGCCGCAAAGTGCATCTTTTAATGTGCCCGTCAGTTTTTCGCGGTTGGTGAGTTTGCTCATCTCGACCTGCGCCGGGTTCAGCTCCGGCATACCTTCGCAGATAATACCGAATTTATCACACATAATCAGATTTTTTACACCCAGCAAAAGCAAGTGTTTTGCAATCGCAATTCCCGCCGAGCCGGCGCCGTTTATCACAAGCTTGATGCTTCCAATCTCTTTTTTTGCAACCTTTAAAGCGTTCAGAAGCGCAGCGCAAACGACGATTGCCGTTCCGTGCTGGTCATCGTGAAAAACAGGTATGTCGCACCTCTCTTTTAATTTACGTTCAATTTCAAAACACCTGGGCGCAGCAATATCCTCTAAATTAATACCGCCAAAGCTTCCGGAAATATTATAAATGGTTTCCACAATTTCGTCCACGTTCTGCGTTTTGACACAGATCGGAAACGCATCAACTCCTGCAAATTCTTTGAAAAGTACACATTTTCCTTCCATGACCGGCATTCCCGCCTCAGGACCAATGTCACCCAGCCCCAGCACGGCAGAACCGTCCGTTACAACAGCAACCAGATTATGCCTTCTGGTCAGCTCATAGGATTTTTCTAAATCGTCACGAATGGCAAGGCAAGACTCCGCAACACCGGGGGTATATGCCAAAGACAAGTCCTCACTTGTCTTAACCGGTACTCGGGATACCATTTCGATTTTTCCGTTCCATTCATAATGCTTTGCCAGTGACTTTTCCTTTATATCCATGGTTCTTTCTCCTGTTTTTAGATGTATGATTTAAAACGGTAACTCTTTTCCCTCTTTCTGCCATTCGCGGAACTCAGCCGTTGCACAGAACAAAACGTCGCCCGAAGAGTTAATTGCTGTCTCCAAAGAATCCTGAACAACGCCGATGATAAAGCCAACCGCAACAACCTGCATCGCAATATCCTGACCAATGCCCAAAAGCGAGCAAGCCATCGGGATTAAAAGCAGCGAGCCACCCGCAACACCGGAAGCGCCGCACGCGCCCAATGTTGCAACAAAGCTGAGCAGGATTGCAAGAATGATATTGATCTCAATTCCCTGAGAGAATGCCGCAGCCAGGGACATGACTGTAATGGTAATTGCCGCACCGTCCATGTTAATCGTTGCGCCTAAGGGAATGGCTACACTGTAATACTCACGGTCTAAGCCAAACTTTTCGCAAAGGTTCATATTAACAGGGATATTTGCCGCAGAGCTTCTGGTAAAGAATGCGGTCAAGCCCGAATCTTTAAAGCATCTAAATACCAACGAATAGGGATTTCTCTTTAAGGCAAGTCCAACCAGCAGCGGATCAACGATTAACGCAACTGCCAGCATGCAACCAACCAACACAACTAAAAGCTGGCCGTACTCTGCGAAAATCTTAAGACCGTATTCGCTGACAGAGCCATATACCAATCCTAAAATGCCAAAGGGCGCAAGCTGAATGACCCAACCAACCGCCTTGGAAACGGCATTTGAGATGTCAGTTAAAACCGCTTTCGTCTTCTCTCCTGCTCCAAGACGCAGTGCAAGTCCCAAAACAACTGCCCATGTTAATATACCTACATAATTTGCGCTCAGCAGTGCCTGCACGGGGTTCATAACCATATTGAAAAGAAGCGCTTTGAATACTTCGCCGAGACCTGCCGGTGCGGTCTGCTCCGCAGCATTACTGAGCGGAATGGACACACGGAACAGAAAACTTCCGATCACGGCTACAACTGCCGCTAAAAACGTACTGACTATGTAGAAGATAATAACTGTTCTGAAGCGCTTACCGATTCCCTGCCCGGCGCTTGAGAGCGACGCAATAACCAAAACGAACACTAAAATCGGCGCAATCGCCTTGAGCGCGCCAACAAAAAGGTCACCAAGCACCGTAACAAAGCTTGCCTGCGGTACAAAAAGTCCCAGGCAAACACCGATGATAAGACCAATTGCGATACGCAGAATTAATGGTGATTTTACATAATAGTTTAATACGTTTTTCATACTGTTCCTCCACTTGCCACTTAGGCATTTATTTTTTTCAGACCGTTTGTTTTCTTTTCCGTTTCACTTAAAACAAAAACCATATGTGCCAATTATAAAATAAATGTACGATTTAGATGCCAATTCTACCAGGAGTAAAAATGTTTGCTTGCAAGGACATTTTGAAAGGCGCCGTCAATTGGCGTACGCAGTCTGAAAGACTGCAAGTGAGTTGAAAACTCGCAGGAGTTTTGCAAAGCTAAACTCCATATATGCCAATTATAGATTCAGTGTATAATTTAGATGCAGGTTATTTTTACCACATACCATGACATAATACTCTTTCCAGCAAACAAGTAAATGCTGTTGTGATTATATTGGTTAAAACTATAACAGACATTAATCTTTTTCTTGTTGTACAGTTGTTATGCAATCCGAAATATACGATTGGAAATTCCACCATCAGAGTCATTATAAAATAAAAGATACCAATGTTATAAAAAGGTGTATGATTTAGCGTGTTTTCGAAACCATACCAACTATTTAAAGCTAACAAATATGGTGTTAAAAAAGATACAAAATTTCCAATTAAAATAACTAAAATGCTTTTTATCTTATTTGTCCCTGCAAATCTTATTGTACCAATAATTTCAACAAGTAATGTTACTATAATTGCAATTGGAAGAACATCATAAGGTCTTGTTTGTGAAACCCAGTGCCACGAAGAATTTGCATATGCCGTAGTACATAATAAACATAGCATAATTGATGTAACCATCAAGATTTTCTTCATCGTTTCTCACCTCATTTTTGAGATTTTTCTTTCACTGTGTTAATTGACGAAATTAACATTCTGCGAATTTGTCCGCAACTGTTCATTATTGATTTATATTGCATATCATCAATATAACCTGTTCTGTTAAGAAGTTCTAACCAATACTCTGATTCATAACATTCTTTCAAAGCTATTTGCATCTTTGAAATAAAATCAGCAGTTCCATGAGCATACTTTGATTCGTGAATATTGGCACCAATTGAAGTCCCTGAACGCATAAGCTGGTTAGTTAATACACTTTCTCTTTTTGTTTCTTTTATATTTTTACACATATTTATTATTTCAACTGCAAAATCCTTTGCTTTGTCAAGCATTATGCTTTCTGCCATTTTACTCACATCCTATCATTTCATTTTAGCTAAATTTTGCACATTCGTGCAAAGCTAAATTATTCCGCTTCGCTCCATAGCTAAATAACTCCTTCGGAGCAGCTAAATTAAATTCGCTTTTAGCGTGCGAAGCACATTTAGCTGCCGTAGGCAATTTAGCTGAGCTTGCTCAATTTAGCTCGCGGAACGCGAATTTAGCTGAATAGATTTAACTTAAGTTAAATCTATTCTACCACAATTTCCTCCCATATTCAATCCCAAAAACAAAACTATGCTCCCTCACAACCGTGAAGGAGCATAGGAAGTTTCTTAGTCTTCCAATTCTGCAGATACGCCTCTTTCATAAATCGCGCAAACCTCCGCAGAAGGTTTTTTGTCAATCAACGAAACCACAACTGCCAGAACTGTACCAACAAGTATGCCGGGGATGATTTCATAAATACCGGTAGCACTCATCGCCAAAAGCCACCAAACATCTACTACTGCACCGCCGATAACTGCCGCAACTGCACCTTTATAGGTCAGTCGTTTCCAGAACAGAGACAGGATGATTACAGGACCAAACGCAGAACCAAATCCTGCCCAGGCATTTTCAACCATGTTCATGATTGCCTGTGCACCGCTACCCTTGCTGCTTGCAATGAAATATGCAATGATTGAAACAATCACAACAACAAGTCTGCCAACCCAGAGCATCTCTTTTTCGGACGCATTTTTTCTGAAAACCGGTTTGTAGATGTCACTGGTAAAGGAAGAGGACGCAACCAGGAGCTGCGAATCCGCTGTAGACATAGAGGCTGCGATAATTGCTGCCATTAAAATACCTGCGATAAATGCGGGGAAGAGTTTTCTTGCCAGCTCAATAAATACCATTTTCTGGCTTCCGTCTGCCAAAAGGTCTGCACCAATCATCATTCTGCCAAAATATGCAATCAAAATCGCGCACAAAAGCGTTACAAACACCCAAATGATAGCAATTGTTGCACTCTTTTTCACCATCGAAGCCTTTTTG
>JAZNIA010000176.1:0-4907 GCA_045577195.1 Congzhengia sp. | reverse complement strand
CTTGGCTCACAGAACGACATGGCTACGATCCGACTTGTATTTTTTTACAAAAAGCTCTTGACAAACCGCCTGATAACTGTTATAATATCTCTTGTTATGTAGCGTATTTGGAGAGGTGTCCGAGCGGTTTAAGGAGCTGGTCTTGAAAACCAGTGATGCGTAAGCACCGAGAGTTCGAATCTCTCCCTCTCCGCCAGAACTTTTTTGATAACTTCATAATGTTGATAAATTCAGTTGGAGATGTACTCAAGTTGGCTGAAGAGGCGCCCCTGCTAAGGGTGTAGGTCGGGTAACCGGCGCGAGAGTTCAAATCTCTCCATCTCCGCCAAACCCCCGCAACCATCAAGGTTGCGGGGGTTTTTATTTTTCATCCGCGAAAACTTATCTTAAGCTATTTCAAGCAATTTTGCGCTCTACTCCTACTCTTATGCCGTTTTAAAAACAAAAAAGACCGGCACAAAGACCGGCACTTGATATGCACCCCAAAAGTTAGACACTTTTGGGGTGCATATCATACCGTAGGGTATTTCATTTTTCGACATAAAAGCACACGATTTTGATCGTGTGCTTTTTCGCGTTTATGATAAAAATATTTGAAGCCGAGACCGAGACAAATACTGCGCATCTCCTCGTCTTTATTCTTCTATCTCTTCCATTTGGGGAATATTTTCTGCCGGTATCCGCAATTTTTCAATCATTCGAACTGCATTGTCTCTGCGCGCACGAACCGATTCTTGGGCGCCATCTGGTATATACATCACGCCTGCATACACCTTATCAATGATAAATCCTTTGTCCAGCAACACTTGGCTGTCCTGAAGGCGCACCGCAACAGCAACTCCGTTTCTGCGGAAAAGATCCTCTTCGGCAACTTCGGAAATATCCATATACTCCTCCAACGGAATTAAAAAATCCTTTGCGCCAAACCGCTCCATATTGGTGCCGTCTAGTAGCATCAGGTCACCCCTTGCATAGCCAATGGCAACTTCAAAATCACTTTTCGCAATCTCGTCACTATCTCCTTTTCCGTTTTCAGAGATATAAATGCCCTCGGTTTTAATACGGATTTCACCGTCACCATCCGTATCGGTCACAACATCACTCAAACAGCTTTGAAACTCAAACTCTTGTGTGGTCAAGGGTCGCGCAAAAGTTGCCACCACATGAACGTCCGACGGTTCTTCAACTTCAGTCCAGGATGCCGCGACAAACAACACAACAAAGAAGATGACGATGCCGCCCAAAAACGGCCATTTATAATAGTACCAGAAATTTTCAATTGACAGTCTTAAAAAGCTTTTATCCTTGTCCTCTTTTTTCGCCCTCATACTCTGTTACACCTTTCGTTTACTATTTATCTGCCAAGCAACGTTTTTACACTAAACTGTTTCGCCAAATCCAGCGGCATAACCGTTTTCTGGTCTTTCCAGACAAACAGTTTGCATACTTTCGCGTTGGCAATATTACCATTTAAGACAAACGTATGGTTGGTTTGTCCTCCGATGTTTGTGTTATTGCTCATTGCCTGTGCAAGCAGCGCATTGTTTTCATCGTAAAATGCTAATATTAAAAGTCCCTCTTCTGTCTGGGTTAAGTTGTTGACCGCAACAGACGCTACTGCCACACCATCTTGATAGGTAAACCTTGTAATATTCGGTTGAATTGGTCCATTCAGGCAGGCAAGGGTATTTTTATATTCGTTCCACGCGCAGTCGTACGCTGTGATAAAGATCTGTGTTTCGTCCAGCGTGGACAAATCTGCATCCTTGAGTGTAAACGTTTTTTCTACATTTTCCGCCTGCTCCTGAGGCGTAATATAAAGAAGGTCTGCGATCGGTTCGCCGTTTTTGCCGGGATACTCTACATAAATACAGTTTAGATTCTTGTTGTCTTTCGCTGTCACAGTCAGTTGATTTCCGGAAAGCTCTGCCGACAAAATCTGCGGTGCCTGGTTATCCACATAGAACGGAAACGTCAGCGTGTGTTCCGTAGGCGTATCGGTTTCGTAGTTGAGTTCACCCGTCACCGCAAGGGTATAATCTCCGTCGTCAAGCGTTGATGCCTGCGCAACTTCTGCATAGACACTTCTGTATTTATTGACACAAAGCTCCAACTGCTCTTGTTCACCCACCATATTTCCTCTACTATCGTAGATGGTAAAGGTCAGGTTTTTGATGGTACGTTTTGTCGTAAGCATCAGCGTCAAATTGGTTAACCCGCCATTGCCCTCCGGCGAAATGGCAATATATTCTTTGTGGTATGTACCGCCGTTGTCACCCAGTATAATATAGGACAAATCATCAAACATGGTTGCCAGGAAGGTACCGTAGGCAGAGCCCCCGACCAGACTGCTGGAAGGATCATCATACAGTGTTGTATCAAAGACGGGCGCCTTTGTCCAGTCGCCATAAAATCCCGTGTAGGGAATGCCGATGGGAGGCGTGGTTTCTTCAGAAGATGTCAGGCGCACAAAGCCTTCCACAAAGAAGCCATTTGAGAAAATCAAACCGTTTTCCGCCAGCGCCTCTTCACTTAACTGCACTGTAATTTCAACATCTGCCGTACCGTTTGCAGGAACGCTAACCGTCATGGGTGCTATGGTTTCTGCCGCCAATCGACGGGTGCTTCCCACATAATAATCACTACCCTCTTTGTCAGCACCGTCGGTCAAAACGTCCACCGATACCGAATCATAGACAACATCGCTGTCCGTCAGGTTCTTTGCCTGAAAACGCAGGGTGAAGCTTTCTCCGATTTTATCTTTTAAGCTAAGCTTGGTTCTTCCCTCGTCTCCCAGCAAAATTACCGGTGTGGTCATGGCATGTTTTGCGTGTACCAAACCCGCACCCTGTACACGGGGCGAATAGGGAACGCCCGTATCCTGCTGGATTACCACTTCTGCCGTTGACATCATCAAGTTAGATATAAGCTCCGCCCGAGCAGTACCCGAGGTTTCGTCCTTTTGCTTATCCAGATACTCATTTAAAAGCGCTACAACGCCGGTAATATGCGGCGCCGCCAAAGACGTTCCGCTCACGGCAGAATAGGTATCATTGGGAGAAGATGTATAAATTGAACCACCGGGCGCTGTGATGTCCGGTTTCAGAATCAGACTTTCGTTGGTGCTGAAACTCGACAAATCCGTCATTGACGTTTCTGCCGCGCTGCCGCCTTTGTTTGCCGCTGCAACCGACATAGTAAAGGGGAGACTTGCCGGAACACCATCTGTCGCATAGTCGATATCCGTTGTCTTTGGTGTTGTCTTATGAAAGCCCTTGCTGCTGTTTCCGGCGGCAACAGAAATGTAAATGCCTGCGTTATAGGCGTTTTCAAAGCACTGTGCCCACGCCGTACCCACATCGGGAGATAAATATTCTACACCAAAGCTGCAGTTAATCGCGCAAACGTCCATTTTCACCGCGTCATTTAACGCAGCAAAGATCGCCGCCGTATCCATGCTTCCCGCTTGGTTGGACACTTTCATCAAAATCAGCTGCACATCGGGTGCCACACCGCAGATGTTTTCTCCGTTTGCGAGAGTCCCGTTTTTGCCGCCTATGATGCCTGCCACCCGTGTTCCGTGAATCCCAACGGAGCCGGACACGTCCGCATTTTTATCGCAATAGTTATAAGCAAAAGGAATCTTTTCATTGCGATACGCTTGATTTGCCGTAACATTGACGCTTAAATCAGCTGTTTCCAAATGTGATGCCAAGGATTCCTTGGTATATTTGGGACTAGCCACGGAAGACGCAAAAAACGCGTGCCCCACGTCAAACTCCGTATCAATGACAACCACCGCTTGTCCCGCGCCGGTGAGACCCGTATCCTCATAAGCGGCATGAGACATCTCAACCGAATCAGAAAGCAGCGGTTCTGCCTCTACCTCTATCAGTTCTGAAACAAACACGTTCTTAACGCCGGAAATGCTTTGAATCTGTTCCAGTGCACTAAACTCTGCATCGATTGCAAAGCCATTCATCAGCGCAGTATAAGTGTACTTCGGCTCTATCGGCATCGACAGCGTTTCCTCCATGTCGGACAGCACGTCTGCCTGACACGAAAGAAGACCTGCTTCTTGCGTCTGACCCTCGTTGCTGGCTAAGTACGCCGCGCCAAGCGTTGCCGCCTGCTCCCCTGCCAGAGTCGGATCACCCTCTACCTCAACGATAAAGGTTACCTTTTCATCGGGAGCATACAAAGAAATCTTTGTATCTGATATAGGGTATGCCTCCGCAGGAATCCAAAAAGCAGCCAACATCACGACCGCAATCCATATCGACAGAAACCGTTTCATTGATAAAACCTCATTTCATGCATTGATAAATCTTAACACATGGTTCAGGCGCTCATTTTTTCACATACCGCCTACCATTTTGACCTACTACGTCCAGTATAGCATAAACAGACAAAGAAATCAAGAAAACATAATATGAAATAAAAGAGAGAAAAGCAAAAAGCTTTTCTCTCTTACTGTCGTTATCTTGTTGTTTTCGTATTTTGTCTTTTATTTCTCCAAACTCTTCATCGTCGGGATTTGATTCCTAACAATTTCATAGCTTTTCATAACCCTTTTGTCAAGGGGTTGCCAATATTGGCTTTTTTATAAGTGTTCTCTTCAATCCTTATTTTTAATTTAATTCATTAAGTAAAATTTCAGTTTTAGCCCCATTTTCAATTTGTTTACCTACTTCTTCCGAGAGCATATACTTTTTGCCGCAACAAGTAGTTTCTAGATACCACTGCTTTTTGTACTTAAAAAGCGGTATAAAGTTAATAGAAAATTGTCTGTATGATTGAAATGCTTTTAAACTGCCTGCTCTATTGCAATTAGGACAATCAATGTGCTGTTGAAAATTGAGTTGCTTTGTTTTGGTTTTTCTTCCGTAAAGTGTCATAGTTTTCTT
>JAZNIA010000175.1:0-29233 GCA_045577195.1 Congzhengia sp. | reverse complement strand
CCTGAACTCACAATAGAAAGAGCACTTGAAACATATCTCAAAAAAGGTTACACAAGAGAGTGGATAAACCAAAGATTACAGGCTATTCAGGTAAGAAAAGAATTAACGGACGAATGGGATGCAAGAGGTGTTCAAAAAGGTGTAGAGTATGCTATTCTAACAGATGAAATCACAAAAGCTTGGTCAGGAATGACAACTAGGAAATATAAAAACCTCAAAGGTTTGACCAAAGAAAATTTGCGTGACAATATGAGTACACTCGAATTGGTATTAAATATGCTCGCAGAAGCAACAACCACAGAATTGTCAAAGAAAGAACAGCCGCAGAATTTTGATGAGAATGTAAAAATAGCCC
The DNA here is from genome assembly GCA_045577195.1 of Congzhengia sp. GTDB lineage: Bacteria > Bacillota > Clostridia > UBA1381 > UBA9506 > Congzhengia. The sequence continues at coordinate 28,878 of JAZNIA010000175.1, read as the reverse complement.
GTGAAGGTGGAACAATCGCCGGAGATACACGAAAAGCTATTGAAAAAAGAACCGGTGATTCAGTTATAACTTCGCAAAATGCAACCGAATTAAATCAGATAGTCACAGATTTAATTGAGGGTATGACAGAAGATGAAAAATAATATTCATTCATGTGTGATACAAAAGTACTCGTGTCAAGTCCATACAATTTAAAACATTAGTTTGCCGATTTTGATATTTACATATACTATCGGGTGTGAGAAAATCCAGTATTCTCGCGGGTTCTAAGGAAAAGCGTTAAAGGAAAAGCAGTTGAAAAAATCAGGAAAAAATAGTAGGTCCTAATACGAGCTTGCGAGTATCAAGGCTCTCGGGTACCCAACAGAAATCTGTGATTTCGTGTTGGGTGATGGTTCTTATTATTCACTGTTCGCCTGACTTGACACGAGTGCATGGTGGGGCGTATTGAAAACATCATCTTGTTGTGAGAATTACTACCAATAAGAGGGTGCTGGATTTTTAATTTTTGATGAAAACAGAGACATATTATATGAGTTTTGGAGGAGAACATTTTATGTCAGTTCGGTATTCTGTTGTAATTCCTGTTTATAATGAAGAGGCGGTGGCAGAGGAGTGTTATCGGCGCCTGAGTGATGTGATGCAGCCGCTTTGCGAAGCGTATGAACTGATTTTTGTGGATGACGGAAGCAGAGATCATACAAACCGCATCCTATCTGCCATCTGCGAGAAAGACTATCATGTGCGCTTAGTAGAATTTTCCCGTAACTTCGGGCATCAGGCAGCAGTCAGCGCGGGAATCGATCTGTCTTGCGGGCAGACGGTGATTTTAATTGATGCGGATCTGCAGGACCCGCCTGAGGTTATTCCGGACATGATAAAGAAATGGAAAGAAGGCTATGACGTTGTGTACGGTAAGCGGGAAAGACGCAAAGGCGAGAGCCTCTTTAAACGTGGAACGGCAAAGCTGTTTTACCGCTTTTTAGCAAGCCAGACCGATGTGGATATTCCGCTGGATACAGGCGATTTCCGCTTGATGGATCGCAAGGTTTGCGATGTGCTTACAAATCTTACGGAGAAAAACCGCTATGTTCGTGGTTTGGTCAGCTTTGCAGGATTTCGGCAGACCGGTATCTCCTATGTGCGGGAGGAGCGGTTTGCAGGGGAGACAAAGTATCCTTTGAGAAAAATGCTGAATTTTGCTATGGATGCAACCACATCTTTTTCAAAAAAACCATTGAAAATAGCAGGTTATATTGGATTTTTTATCTCTTTTGCAAGTTTTATCTATTTGTTTGTCACGGTTTATTTAAAACTGTTTACGGACAGAACTGTTTCGGGTTGGGCGTCCACCATTTGCGTCACGCTTTTGCTCAACGGCGTGATTTTAATGATTCTTGGCATTATGGGCGAATACATCGGCAGGATTTATGACGAGGTAAAAAACCGTCCTTTGTATATCATCAAACAAAAGAAGGGCTTCGGAAAGGAAGTGCTTGACTGTGGAGACAAAGAAGAGGCATAAAAGCTTATGGCAAGCGGTGCGTTTTGGTGTTGTCGGCGTGATGAATACCTTGGTTGACTATGGCGTTTTTTTCATTTTGATTGCAGCGCTTCATGTGCACAAGGGTGCAGCGCAGGTGGCGGCAACGGGTGTTTCTATGTGCGGCAGCTTCCTATTAAACCGTCGCTGGACTTTTAAAAAACGCGGAAAAGGGAGCTTGAAAGAAATTGTCCGTTTTGTCATGATTAATCTTCTGTCTATGGCAACGGCAATTATCTTTACCCATTGGTTTTATGATATTTTGCATTTGGAGCGTAGCATGAACGCACTTTTGTCCTGGATGGGTATTTCCTTTGCGCTGACGGGAAATCTTGCGGTCATGTTTTGTAAGTTTGCTTCATCCGCTTTTTCATTGACAATTAATTTTTTAGGAAATAAATTTTGGGTTTTTGGAAACAAACAGTCAACGGAAGGATTTTAATTTATGAGAACCATACATACCGATACAATTACCGAAGCGGTAAAGGAACTTTGTATTGATGCGAACATCTATTTGGGTGATGACATCAAGGCGGCAATTGCAAAATCAAAGGAAACGGAGACCTTTGAAACTGCGAGAACCATTTTAGAAAAACTGGAAACCAATATGAACCTGGCGGAACAAAAGGGAATTCCTATTTGTCAGGACACGGGAATGGCAGTGGTTTTTGTAAAACTCGGTCAGGACGTGCATATTGAGGGCGGACTCATCGAAGACGCCATTCACGCAGGCGTGGCAAAGGGTTATACCGAAGGGTATTTGAGAAAATCCGTAGTATCTGACCCAATTGTACGAAAAAATACGGGAGACAATACGCCCGCTGTGATTCATTACGAAATTGTGGCAGGGGAACATATTGAAATTACAGTAGCACCCAAGGGGTTTGGAAGTGAAAATATGAGTGCCCTTAAAATGCTTAAACCTTCCGACGGAATCGAGGGCGTAAAGGAATTTGTTCTGGAAACGGTAAAACATGCCGGGGCGAACCCGTGCCCGCCGATTGTAGTGGGTGTCGGTATTGGCGGAACTATGGAAAAGTGTGCACTCCTGGCAAAGCAGGCGCTGTCAGTCCCTTTGGATCAAGCGCACGAAGACCCGTTTTATCAGCAATTAGAGGAAGAACTGCTGGAGAAAATCAATCAAACCAACATTGGTGTGCAGGGTTTTGGCGGAAACAATACGGCGCTGGGGGTCAAAGTACTGACTTACCCGACTCATATTGCGGGTTTGCCTTGTGCGGTAAACATGAACTGCCATGTGACGCGACATAAAAGTATTGTGCTGTAATTTTGTTGTTATGTAAACCGAAGTTATTCACAATTTTCCATGTTAAGAAGTAAAAAACAACTTTTTTGAACAAAAAACCCCATAGATATAAGGAAAAAGTATTAAAAATGTGTTAATAACCCTGTTAATACTGTGGAAAACTTGTGGGTGGGAGAATAATAAAACGGCATTATGTAAACCATAGCGAGATTTCGTGCCGAAAAAACTTCATTTAATACTTGAATTTTGCACAAAAAACAGATATAATATATACAATACAATCGGTAAAATTTATGGAAAAACATATGGAGGCATATTATGGAACCGAAATACAAAAGAATTTTGCTGAAAGTCAGTGGTGAAGCACTATCCGGAGGAAAAGGAACCGGCATTGATGCACCGACACTAGAGCATGTTTCTAAGGTAATTAAAGAGTGTATAGATATGGGCGTTGAAGTAGCAATTGTAGTGGGCGGCGGAAACTTCTGGCGCGGCAGAACCAGTTCTGATATGAATCGCACAAGAGCAGACTATATCGGTATGCTTGCAACAGCGATGAACTCCTTGGCGCTCCAGAGTGCACTGGAGGCATCAGGTGTTCCGACAAGGGTGCAGACTGCTATCGAAATGCGTCAAATTGCAGAAACGTATATCAGAGATAAAGCGATGGATCATTTAAGAGACGGAAAAGTTGTCATTTTCGGCTGCGGAACAGGCAATCCGTTTTTCTCCACGGATACGGCTGCGGCACTTCGTGCTGCAGAAATTGAAGCAGATGCAATACTGCTTGCAAAAAATGTAGACGCGGTGTATGACAGCGATCCTGCGTTAAACCCAAATGCGAAACGCTTTTTAAAGCTTTCATACAAAGAGGTGTTAAACCGCGGATTAAAGGTGATGGATACAACGGCAACCTCCCTTTGTATGGACAACGATATTCCGATTTTGGTGTTTGGCGTAGCAGAACCTGAGAATATTATCCGCGTATTGTGCGGTGAAAACATGGGAACGGTTGTTTCCAACTGTGACGAGATACTTTGATTTTTTTAAAATAGGAAAGGACGATAACGTTATGTATGAAGATGTAAAAGCAAAAATGGATAAAGCCATTGCGGCTATGGAAAATGATTTTGCCGGCATTCGCGCGGGCAGAGCAAATCCTGCAATTTTAGACAGAATTACAGTGGATTATTACGGAACAGCAACCCCGTTGGCACAGGTGGGCACCATCTCCGTTCCTGACCCGAGAATGCTCATGATTCAGCCTTGGGACGGTTCTATTCTGCATGATATTGAAAAGGCAATTTTAGCATCTGATTTGGGGCTTACACCGAACAATGACGGAAAAGCAATCCGCCTGAATTTCCCTGCTCCCACAGAGGAAAGAAGAAAAGAGTTGACTAAGTCCGTTTCCAAAAGAGCAGAAGAAGCAAAGGTTGCAGTTCGTAACGTTCGCCGCGATGCCATTGATGCATATAAAGCACAAAAGAAAAACGGCGAAATTACAGAGGATGATTTAAAGAATGCAGAAACCGGTATCCAGAAGGTAACGGACGGTGCAATTAAAGAGATCGACGAACTGGCAAATGCGAAAAACAAAGAAATCATGGAAATCTAAGTTTTTTAAAAAAGGCGGGCTTATGATTCAGATGTTTGGATTAAAAAAACGCAGACAAAATGCATTATTGCGGGAAATTGATCAGGAAAATCTTCCCCGCCATGTGGGTATTATCATGGACGGCAACGGCAGATGGGCGAAGCGCCGCGGACTTCCGCGCAGCGCAGGACACAGTGCCGGTGCAAAAACATTGAAAACCATCACCGAGTTTGCAAGCAAACTGGGCATTAGGTACGTCACCGCGTATGCGTTTTCCACGGAAAACTGGAAACGCCCCAAGGCAGAGGTAGACGCCTTGATGGATCTGCTTTTGGCATATCTAAAGGACAAAAAGCTACTTGAGGGAAATGAAGTTCGTTTGAAATTCATTGGTGACAGAAGTCGGTTGACGGACGAAATCCGCGAACAAATGGCAATTGCGGAGGAAGAATCTGCTGGGCGGGATAAAACCATTTTGTATCTTGCAATCAACTATGGCGGTCAGCAGGAAATTACCCGTGCAGTGCGTACATTGTGTAGCCATGCGAAGGATGGAACACTGAATCCGGAAGATGTTACAGAAGAATCCATAGGGAGTATGCTCTACACTGACATTCCGGATGTGGATCTTATCATTCGCCCCAGTGGCGAGTATCGGTTGAGCAATTTTCTGCTCTGGCAGTCCGCATACAGCGAATTTTGGTTTTCTGACATATGCTGGCCCGATTTTACAAAAGAACATTTCACGCAGGCGATTTTAGATTATCAGAACCGAAACAGACGGTTCGGAGGCGTTTGAGAGGTGATTGAGAATGGTATGGTCAAAACTGAAAACGAGATTGGTCAGTGCAACGATTATGGTGGCGCTACTGTTTCTTGTTTCCTTTGGACCGGCACTTATGTTTCATATAGCGGTTTGTATTGCTTCTTTGATGGTTTTGCGGGAGGTACTGATTACCTCTCAGCAGGTGAAAAAACCATCCTTGGCAATTGCGGACTATACATTTTCTCTTTTGTTTATCATTTGTGCCTTTTTGCCAAGACCCTTGGGCGCGCAGTTTATTGGTGGCTTATTGGTATTTTTTATCATGACGCTTTTAAGCCTTTCGGTTTTGAAGTGTGAAACGGTAAAGCTTTCCGATGTTTTAGCATCGCTTTTTGCCGTCATATACTCCGTCCTGCTTTTGATACATCTTGCCTTTCTGCGCAATATGGATAACGGGCTGGCGTTGGTGTTTTTGGCGTTTGTGGGAGCATGGATTCCTGACACAGCGGCATACTTTACGGGCAATTTCTTTGGAAAACGCAAGTTGATCGAAAAAGTAAGTCCCAACAAAACAGTGGCAGGTTCCATCGGCGCAGTTGTTGGCTCTGTAATCGGATTTTTGATTTATGGTGCCATTCTCCACGCATTTGGCTATTTGGTAAATTACTTTGCTCTTGTTATTTTAGCCATTCTTTGCGGTGTTGTTGCGCAACTTGGTGACTTGGCGGCTTCTGTTATGAAAAGAACGTTTGGCGCCAAAGATTTTGGAAATCTCATTCCCGGTCACGGCGGACTTTTAGACCGTGTGGACAGTTTGATATTTATTGCCCCCCTGGTTTACTATTTTGTTTGCGTATTTCCTATTATTAAATAAAATTGAACATAAGAAAAGGTGAATCCATTGAAAAATATTGTCATTTTAGGAGCAACCGGTTCAATTGGCACGCAATCCCTTGAGGTTATAGAAGAGAAAGAGGGGTTTCGTGCTTTTGCGCTATCCGCCCATGCGAACATAGATCTTTTGGAAAAACAGATCAGAAGGTTTTCTCCGGTATATGCCTGCGTGACGGACGCGGAAAAAGCAAAGGAACTGAAAATAAAAGTTCAGGATACGAATACAAAGGTCCTCAGCGGTGTTGAGGGCTTAACAGAAATCGCATCGCATGAGCAGGCAGACACGGTCATTACCGGTATTGTCGGTATTGCGGGACTTGTGCCCACGCTGGCAGCAGTATCCGCAGGAAAACGGATTGGTCTTGCCAACAAGGAAACGCTGGTTACAGCTGGTCATCTTGTGATGAATAAGGCAAAGGAAACGGGAAGTGAAATCATTCCCGTTGATTCGGAGCATAGCGCAGTATTTCAGTGCATCAGCGCAAGGGTAAACAAGGAAAACTATGACAGTGAGTTAAAACGCATTATCCTGACAGCTTCCGGCGGTCCGTTTTTTGGGAAAAAGAGAGATGAGCTGAAAAACATCACGGTTGAACAGGCGCTCAATCATCCGAACTGGAGCATGGGAGCAAAAATTACGGTAGACAGTGCAACCCTGATGAATAAGGGGCTGGAGGTTTTAGAGGCGAAACAGCTTTTCTCTGTATCTTTAGATAAAATCTCGGTTTTGGTACACCGGCAGAGCATCGTGCATTCCATGGTGGAATTTGCGGATAATGCTGTCATTGCGCAGTTGGGTACGCCTGACATGAAGCTGCCGATTCAGTATGCATTGACCTATCCGGAGCGGCTTTTTATGCAGGGAAACGCGCTGGATTTGACAAAAACGCCGTTGACGTTTGAGGAGCCGGACACGAAAACGTTTCGTGCACTCGCTTTGGCAATTGAGGCAGGAAATCAGGGCGGAACAATGCCTACCGTCTTAAACGGCGCAAATGAGGCGGCTGTTGACCTATTTTTAAAGGGGAAAATCGGATTTTTGGATATTGCAGAGTTGGTTGAGCAGGCGATGGATGCGCATGAAGTCATCCAAAATCCCACGCTTTGCGACATTGAGCAGGCTGACAAATGGGCGAGAGAATATGTTATTTCCAAACTGCATACACTACATTAAATATGAATTTCCCGCAAAGCAGCGGGGTGACAGAAAGGCAATAAATACATGAACGTTTTACTTACAACGATTGCGGCGGTTGTCATCTTTGCAATTCTGATTTTTGTGCATGAATTGGGACACTTCGCTGTTGCAAAATTGACGGGTGTGCGTGTAAACGAGTTTGCGCTGGGCATGGGACCGAAGATTTTCGGGAAACAGGTTGGCGAGACAGTGTACTCTTTGCGTCTGATTCCCATTGGTGGTTTTTGCGCCATGGAGGGTGAGAACGAAAATAGTAGAGACAAAGGCGCATTTTCTGCGAAAAAACCCTATGTACGATTGTTGGTTTTAGTAGCAGGCGCGTTTATGAATATTTTATTGGGATTTGTGTTAGTGCTGGGATTAAATCTCGGCCAGGAATCCTATGTTGCGCCGAAGGTTTCGGAGGTTGTTGCAGATAGTGCGGCAGAACAAGCAGGTCTTCGCACGGGCGATTCGATTCTTCGGGCAAACGGTGCGCGCGTTCATATCACAGAGGATTTAAAATGGGAAATTTCCAATAACAGCGAGGAAAACCTTGCGCTGCACCTTACGGTGGAAAACGGCGGCGAAAAGCGTGCCGTTAACCTGTTTCCGACGCAAACGGAGAACGGTGGACTCAGCTACGGTATTCTTCTTGCAACAGAAGAAACCACCTTTTTGCGTGCGCTTTCCAACTCCAGTTATGAAACGGCGTTTTACAGCAGAGTTATCATCGACTCCTTTGTCAATCTCATAAAGGGAAATGTATCCGTTTCTGAGATGTCGGGTCCGATTGGCATTGTGTCTGAAATCGGAAATGCTGTGGAGGACGCGCAAGCCACGGGCTGGGAAGGCTTTCAGGAACTTTTGTATTTAACTATTTTGCTCACCATTAATTTGGGCGTGTTTAATCTTCTGCCGCTTCCAGCTTTAGATGGCGGAAGAATTTTATTTGTATTGTTTGAACTGATTTTCAGAAAACCCGTTCCGGTCGAAAAGGAAGCGGTTGTGCACTTCATTGGTTTTGCGCTTTTGATTGCACTTTCTATTTTCATTGCATTTAAAGACGTGATACGAATTTGGGGATAAATTTTAAGGAGAAAAAACCATGGGCAACATTCATGTTTTAGAAAAAAATATATCCGACAAAATTGCGGCGGGCGAGGTTGTGGAACGTCCGGCGTCCGTCATCAAGGAACTACTGGAAAACGCAGTAGATGCTGGTGCAACAAATATCTGCGTTGAAATCAAAAAGGGCGGTATCGAGTACATGCGTGTTACCGATAACGGCGTTGGCATGAGCGCAGAGGATGTCAGCTTGTGTGTGCTTCGACATGCTACCAGTAAAATTCAAACAGAGGATGATTTGTCAAAAATCGTAACCTTAGGTTTTCGCGGCGAGGCGCTTTCATCGATTTGTGCCGTTTCAAAGCTTGAAATCTACACCAAGGCGCGCGGAGAGGGCGGCGGAACGCATTTGGTTGCGCATGATGGCGAGATTATAGACGTCTCAGAGGCGGGTTGTCCTGAGGGGACAACGGTGGTTGTGCGGGAGCTTTTCTGCACCGTACCTGCCAGAATGAAGTTTTTGAAGAAGGATTTTACCGAAGCGGGCTACATTGAGGATATTGTAGCGCGCCTGGCTCTTTCCAGACCGGAAATTTCGGTAAAGTTTATCAATAATGGGAAAGAATTGATTTTTACACCGGGGGATAATAAGCTTTCCTCGGCAATTTATGCTGTGTATGGAAAAGACATTAAAAATTCCATGATAGATGCGTCCTTTGAAAATGAGGGCGTGAAGGTCAAGGGTATGTGCGGCAAAGCCTCCAGTGCGAGACCAAACCGCAATATGGAAAACTTTTTTGTAAACGGCAGGTATATCAAAAGTCCTCTTTTGGCACGGGCGGTGGAAGAGGCGTATAAGAATGAACTGATGGTAGGGAAATTTCCTACCTGCGTGCTAAATATCACGCTATCGCCGGAGGACGTGGACATCAACATTCACCCAACGAAACTGGAAGCGAAATTTTCAAATGAAAAGAACATCTATCACTGTGTGTATTGGGCTGTGAAAAACGCACTGTATATGGCAGAATATGTGCCAAAGGTATCGGAAACAAAAAGTATTAAGCCGAGCTATGTTGCGCCGGAAACAGTAAAAAAAGAGTTATTTCGAAGGACAGAGCAGGCTACGCCTGTTGTTTCAAAAACGCAAACAGAAGTATTTACTCCAAAGCCTGTTCAACCTGCGTTTTCTGCACCGACAACGCTTCGTGAGGGTGCGGCAAAACACGAGCCTATGGCAGTGCCGCAAAAGGCGGAAATCAAAGAAACTGTATTTGGTGCGGTGAAACCGGAACCAATACATAAGACGCCTTTTGTAGAAACGGAAAAACAATCCGTACAAGAGACGGTACAGCCGCCAAAACCGGAACCTCTCGCACCAAATGCAGACCAAGAATCGGTTTTAGCAAAAGCAGAGCCACCGGTTTACCGCATTTGTGGACAGGTTTTTGCAACATATATTATTGTGGAAAAAGACGGCAAAATGCTGATGGTAGACCAGCATGCAGCCCACGAACGGCTTCGCTATGAAAAGCTGCTTGCGCAGTATCAAAACAGAGAGATTACCTCGCAGCTGATGCTTGTGCCGGAAGTGATTGATTTAACGAGCGCGGAGTTTGCGTGCTTTTGTGAACACAAGGAATTTATTTCAGAACTGGGATTTCAGGCGGACGAATTTGGCACACGTCAAATCATTGTCCGCGGAACGCCTGCCGCTTCCGGTGCGTGTGATGCAAAGCAGACGATGCTAGAAATTCTCGGCATGCTTCAAGAGGGCAAAAAGGGAATTGACGATGCACTGGCATCAAAAATGCTGTATCGCATTGCCTGCCGCGGTGCCGTGAAAGCGAATGCGGTGCTGCATGAAGCAGAAATGAAGCGCCTTTTAGACGATATTTTTAGTCTCCAGGGCATTCATACCTGCCCACATGGCAGACCCGTTACGATCGAATTTACAAAAGAATTTATTGAAAAACAGTTTAAAAGGATTGTATAAATGAACCATGTAATTGTAATTGCAGGACCGACTGCCACAGGAAAAACAGCTCTTTCCGTGGCGTTGGCAAAGGAGTTGGGCGGAGAAATTATTTCTGCTGATTCTGTTCAGATTTACGAAAAATTAAACATTGGTAGCGCGAAGCCCACAGAGACAGAGCGGGCGGGAGTGCCCCATCACCTGATGGATTTTCTGCCCGCTAATGCGTCTTTTAGCGTGGCGGATTGGTGCGCGATGGCGACGGAAAAAATCAAGGAAATTCAAAGTAGAGGAAAGCTTCCTATCATCACGGGCGGCACAGGGCTTTATATCTCCTCTTTGGTACATAACATTACCTTTGCTGAGGAAAAAACAGAAAACGATGTACGAGGCAAGCTGATGGAAAGACTCGAGCAAGTCGGAAAAGAGGCTATGCACGCGTATCTTCGCACCATCGACCCTGTCGCAGCAGATGCAATTCACCCGAACAATACCAAACGGGTGATTCGTGCCATCGAAATTTTTGAAACGACGGGCAAAACTATGACGGAACAAAATAAAGCGTCGAAAGAAACGCCTTCACCCTTTGACTTTACATTGTGTGCTCTTACCTGCGCGCGCGAAAAGCTCTACGAACGGATTGACAGACGCGTGGAAATCATGGTGGAGCAGGGGCTTTTTTCAGAAGTACGTTCCCTTTTATCCGAGGGACTTTTAGAAACTGCCCAGTCCATGCAGGGAATCGGCTATAAAGAGGTTGTGCAGCATTTTCGTGGTGAACTCAGCGCGGAAGAAGCCATAGCCTTGATTCAAAAGAACAGTCGAAATTATGCAAAGCGCCAGCTGACTTGGTTCAAACGGGAAAATTACCAGTGGTTTGATTGCCTAAGTGCGGAATTATATGACCGCGTAAGAACATATATCGGAGAAAAAATTCATGCTTGAGAAAGATGCTTATCAGGGCTCAGTTGATGAAATTATATACCAGAATGAGGACAACGGGTACGCCATCTTCGATTTAGATGCAGGAGAGGATGGGCTTATTACCTGCGTCGGCACGCTTCCCTTTATCAAACGGGGGGAGCTTTTGGTCGTTTGCGGGAAATGGGTCAATCATCCCAGCTATGGCGAACAACTGAAAATTGAATATTTTGAACGCATTGAACCTGCTACAAAAGATGCAATTTTAAGTTATCTCAGTTCGGGCGTGGTGAAGGGAATCGGAAAAGCAACAGCAGAAAAAATTGTTGACCGGTTCGGGGAAGAGTCACTGCAGGTGATCGTTGATACGCCGGAGCGCTTGGCAGAGATCCGCGGAATCAACGTGGAAAAGGCGATGAAGATTTCTGAAAATTATATGGCAATTTATGAAAAAGAGCAACTGATTCTGTTTTTGCAAAAGTATAACATTTCGCCAAATTTTGCCATTAAGGTTTATGACCTGTTCGGAAAACGCTCTGTGGAAATGATTAAAGAAAATCCATACATTCTTTGCGAACGCATTCGCGGCATCAGCTTTAAAACGGCGGACACGGTAGCATCTATGTCTGGCGGCGCGAAAAATAGCGTGCACCGTATTAAATCCGGCATCAAGTATATCCTGACAAATTTTGCAGGTAGTGAGGGGCATACCTATTTAAAACGGGATACGCTGATTTACCATGCCGTTCAGATGCTGGGCGTAGACGCCATAGAGGCGGAAAATGCTTTGGTGAAACTGTTGAGCAATCATGAGCTTTTCAATTACAAAATAGAAGATGTGGATGCAATTTTTTTGCCGCCGCTGTTTCATGCGGAGTTTACGATTGCAGCAGCAATTTCCGATTTGATAAAGGATTGCAAAAAGGAAGAAATTAAGGACGCGAAACAGGAAATTATGCTGATGGAGCAGGAAAGCGGCATTACCTTGGCGGAAAAACAGCGCGAGGCGGTACTTTCAGCCCTTTCCGGCGGCGTTACGGTTATTACCGGCGGTCCCGGTACGGGAAAAACCACAACCATTAACTTTATCCTGCGTATGTTTGATAAAAACAAAAAGAAAATTGCATTGGCTGCGCCTACAGGACGTGCAGCAAAGCGCATGACAGAGCTTTGTGGCAGAGAAGCCAAAACCATTCACCGTTTGCTTGAGGTAGGCTATACAGAGGACGATGTGTTGCGCGAATATGCAAGAGAAAGCGCAGAGCCGCTGGAAGAAGATGTCATCATTGTGGATGAGGTCAGCATGGTGGACGCAATTTTGATGAGTTCACTTTTATCCTCCGTCAAGATTGGCGGACGGGTGATTTTAGTGGGTGACAGTGACCAGTTGCCGTCAGTGGGTGCAGGAAATGTGCTTGCAGACATCATCGCATCCGGCGTTGTGCCGACAGTGTGTTTAAACACGATATTCCGTCAGGCGGAGGAAAGCATGATTGTTGTCAACGCCCATAAAATCAACGTGGGTGAATATCCGATATTAAACCAAAAGGGAAAGGACTTTTTCTTTGTAGAAGCTGAGGATACGGCAAAAATTGCAGAAATATTGCCAGATTTGGTTACAAGGCGGTTGCCTGAAACCTATGGATATGACCCGATGCGAGATATCCAGGTTATAACACCGATGAAAAAGACAAAGGTGGGTGTTTTTGCGCTCAATGAAGCGCTGCAGGCGCTTTTAAATCCGGCTTCAAAACACAAAAAAGAGCGTGTGTTCCAAAACCGGATTCTGCGCCTGGGCGATAAAGTGATGCAGGTAAAAAACAATTACGATTTGCGCTGGAAACGAGAAGACGGCGAAGAGGGATACGGCGTATATAATGGCGATATGGGCAAGATTGTCGAGGTGAAAACGTCGTCGATTGACATTTTGTTTGATGACGGAAAGCTTGTATCCTACGAAAATCCCCTGCTGGAAGAAATTGACCATGCTTATGCTATCACGGTGCACAAAAGTCAGGGCAGTGAATTTAAAATCGTGGTTTTGCCGGTGTATTGGGGCACGGAAAAGCTTTTTACCAGAAATCTTTTATATACAGCAGTGACCCGTGCAAAGGAAATGGTTGTTTTGGTAGGTCAGCGGGGCGCACTGAAAAAAATGGTGGATAACGACTATGAGGCAAAACGATTTTCCAGTCTATCCCACCAGTTAAAGCAAGGGGAAACACATGAGTAATATTGTGCATGATTACATAGAAGAATATTTAAAAAATACCCATCAGAAAAACGATGCTTTTTTTGAAACGTTGCGGGAAAAAGCAGAGCGGGAGCACATCTATATTTTAAAATCTGATGTAGAACGTTTTTTGCGTACACTGCTTCCGATGATTGCACCGACCGAAATTCTAGAGGTTGGCACCGCAATTGGGTACAGTGCGATGATGATGTTAGAGAGCGCAGGACCGCAATCTTTCGTTACCACCATTGAGCGGGACGAAACTGTGCTCCTTAAAGCCAAAGAAAACGTTGCAGCAAGAGGGCTTAAAGACCGCGTACGATTCATCTTTGGAGATGCATCGGAGGTGCTTGGTCAGCTGAGCGGCACTTACGATTTTGTGTTTCTGGACGCGGCAAAGGGGCAGTATAGCGCGCATTTTGAAGAATGCCTGAAGAGAGTTCGACCAGGCGGCGTAATCGTGACAGACGATGTTTTGTACATGGGGATGACCGCGTCAGACAAACTGGCAACCAAAAAGCACAGTACCATTACGCGCAGACTCAGGGAGTTTTTAGACTTTTTATGCACAGATGAGCGGTTTGAAACCGTGATTCTGCCCATTGGTGACGGTGTTGCAATCACGTATATTAAACAGTAGGAGAAGAAGAGATGTTTGTAATTTTGGGAATAGGTAATCCGGGTAAAAAATATGACGGAACCCGTCATAACATCGGATTTATTGCAATGGATTATATGTCGGCGTATTACGGCATAAAAATAAATAAGATCAAACACAAAGCGCTCATCGGAGAGGGAACCATTGGCGGGGAAAAGGTGATTTTAGTAAAACCCCAGACCTATGTAAATCTGTCGGGTGAATCCTTAAGGGAGATTCTTGCCTATTATAAGATTCCTGTGGAAAATGTGATTGTCATTCACGATGACGTAAGCCTTGATTGCGGAAAACTCCGAATCCGCAAAAAAGGAAGCGACGGGGGACATAATGGCTTAAAGTCCATTATTTATCAGCTGAAAAGCGATGAATTTGCCCGTATTAAAATAGGTGTCGGCGCACCTCCTGCAGGCTACGATATGGCAGACTGGGTGCTGGGACATTTTTCAAAAGAAGAGACCTCCCATCTGTCCAAGCTTGTGGACTGCGTTGTGGAAGAAGTGGTTCCGAAAATCATGCAAAACGGTGCTGAAAGCGCTATGAATCAATTTAACGGGAAGGCATTTTAAATGAGTATTTTCCGAAACGCCGCAATGCAAATTTGCGACTTTGCTAACATTCAAAACCAAATACAAAAAGGTCCAATCAACGTAGTTGGACTTACCCCCCCTGCAAAAGCACATTTTGCAGGGGCATTGCGCATGGTGCTGGAAAAATCTGTAATTTATATTGCGGACTGTGACTATAAAGCGAAGAAAATTTGCGAGGATTTGCGTTTTTTCTGCGGAGAAGATGTATGTTTTTATCCTGCTAAGGAGCTTGAATTTTTTAAGGCGGATGCAAAAAGCCATGAGCTTTTGCACCAACGTTTAGAGGTGATAGAGCGCCTGATGGAGCGTAATGAGCGCATTGTTGTCGTTATGTCCGTTGATGCGCTTTTACAGTTTACTGTGGATATTTCCGACTATCGGGAGAGTGCGCTCACTCTTTCGGTAGGGGACGAAATTTCTATGGAAGTCTTATCAAAGAACCTGGTTGACATGGGCTATGTCCGTGAGGATATGGTTGAGGGCAAGGGGCAGTTCAGCGTGCGCGGAGGCATTATAGATGTGTTTCCGCCTACGGCAGAAAATCCTTATCGTGCAGAGCTGTTTGGTGATGAAATAGACTCGATTCGAAGCTTTGACGTGTTTACGCAGGTTTCTGTGGAAAACATGCAGGAAGCCAAAATTGGCCCGGCAGATGAAGGGTTTCGCCACAAAAACGGCAATACCTCCATTCTAAACTATTTCCAGGAGGATGCCATCGTATTTTTTGACGAACCGGGCGCAATTTCTGAACGCGTAAGCGGTTTGATGTGGGATATTGAAGAAACGGTCAAAGCGATAGCGGAAAAAAATCCGGACTTTGTTTTCTTGGAAAAATATGTGCATGATTATTATGATGTGCTCAGTCAACTTGTGCAGCATCCCTTCGTCGGTCTTTTTGAGCTTTCGGCGCAAAGCAAAGACTATCGCGCGGCAGCAGAGTTTCATATTCCTGCCGGGGAATTGGGCGTAGCACCTATGGAGCGAGACCGGTTTTACGAAGAACTCGGAGACTGGCAGAAAAACGGTTACACAGTTTTGTTTTCTGTGGACGAAACAAGACGAAAAACGCTTTCAGAGGATTTATCAGCCAATGGTTTTGCTGCTGTAGAGCCAAAAGATGAACCGATAAAGGGTAAAATCAACTATGTCCGCGGCGGAATGCAAAAGGGCGTTTACTACGAGGGAGCAAAACTCGCTATTTTTGGTGAGGAGGAAATCTTCGGACGCGCACCAAAACGCAGATTAAAACGCAAAAAGGTGGATTCTGCTGCCCGTATCCGGAATTTTCAGGACCTGGATATTGGGGACTATGTGGTACACCGCACCCACGGTATTGGACAGTACTTGGGACTCGACACCTTAGAGGTTGAGGGCAAGCGGCACGATTATTTAAAAATCAAATACAACGGGGACGATTTTTTGTATGTCCCCACCGACCAGCTGGATATTTTGCAAAAATACGTGGGAAAGGACAGCGGTGTTAGACTCAATAAAATGGGTGGCGCAGATTTTGCGCGTCAGAAGAAAAAGGTCAAGGAATCTACCTTAGAGCTTGCGCATGAACTGATTGCCCTTTATCGCGCGCGGCAAGACGCAAAGGGATTTTCGTTTTCACCTGACACCGAGTGGCAAAAGTCCTTTGAAGAGGATTTTCCCTATGAAGAGACTGAGGATCAGCTTCGCTCTATTATGGAAGTGAAGCAGGACATGGAAAGCGTTCGCCCGATGGACCGTCTGCTTTGCGGTGACGTGGGCTACGGTAAAACAGAAATTGCCCTGCGTGCTGCGTTTAAAGCGGTGATGGATTCAAAACAGGTGGCATATTTAGCACCTACAACTGTGCTCGTAATGCAGCATTTTAACACGTTTGTAAACCGTATGAAGAAGTATCCTGTGCGGATTGCTGAGCTTTCTCGTTTTAAAACAAAAAAAGAACAAGAAAACATTATAAAAGGCTTAAAGTCCGGAGAGGTTGATATTGTCATCGGAACGCACAGACTTTTGGGAAAGGACATTGCTTTTAAAGACTTGGGACTTTTGGTGGTGGACGAAGAACAGCGCTTTGGCGTAAAGCACAAAGAGCGAATTAAGGAAATGAAAAACAATGTAGATGTGCTGACGCTTTCAGCAACACCGATTCCGCGCACGCTGCATATGTCGATGATTAACATTCGAGACATGAGTGTTTTAACCGAGCCGCCGGAAAATCGGTTTCCGGTGCGCACTGTGGTGATGGAGCAAAACGATGCCATCACGCATGATGCAATCCGGCGCGAGCTTTCCCGGGGCGGACAGGTGTATTATATTCATAACCGCATTTCGTCCATTGATTCCTGCGCAAGAAAGCTGCAAAAAGCGTTTCCTGATGCAAAAATTACGGTTGCGCACGGTGCAATGGAGGAAGAACCGTTAGAAGAAATTATGATGGAGATGTTAGACGGTCAGATTGACATTTTGGTGTGTACCACCATCATTGAAACGGGTCTGGATATTCCCAATGTAAACACTATTATCATAGAAGACGCAAATCGCATGGGTCTTTCGCAGCTTTATCAGCTCAAAGGCAGAGTCGGTCGTTCCGGCAGACGCGCTTTTGCATATTTTCTGTACCGCCCCGACCGTGTGCTGAACGAAACCGCAACAAAACGCTTAAAAGCAATTAAGGAATTTACAGAATTTGGCTCCGGTTTTAAAATTGCCATGCGAGATTTGGAAATCCGCGGTGCGGGTAATATCCTTGGCGCACAGCAGCATGGGCATATGGATACTGTTGGATACGATATGTACTGTGAAATTCTATCGCAAAGCGTTGGCGAACTTTCCGGAGAACCGGTGGAAGAAACCTGGCAGCCTACTGTGGACATCAACGTAGAGGCATATATTCCGCCGAGTTTTATCAAGAACCACGCTATGCGCTTGGATATTTATAAAAAAATTGCATCTGTGGAAACGGTTGATGACAAGCTGGAGATTGAGAGTGAAATCTGCGACCGTTTTGGTGATATGCCTGATAGCGTTGCGGCTTTGATTTCCGTTGCGGAGATTAAGGTTTTGGCAAAGGAATGCAGTATTTCGGAAATCACAATGAAAGAAAATCAGGTTCTGTTCTATTTAAAAGGGGATATGTGTTTAGAGGCGGTAGCAGAACTGGTCGCATCCTATGGAAGCCGTTTCTTTGTTTCAGCCGGCGCAAGGCCATACATGGCACTGAAGTTTCCTGGCAAAAACCACGAGGAGCCTTTGGCTATGGTGAAAAAAATGTTAAAAGAATATAAGAAATGCTTGCATAGCGATTGAAAATAGTGTATAATATTCTTGTTATAATTAAACAAAGGAGTGTGTTTTTTTTGAACGCATTAAAATCAGTCATCAAATGGGTACTCGCAATCGTTGTAATTTGCGCGGTGGCAGTATTCCTTGCAAACATCAACGGACTTAGCGTTTCCCGTACGATTGCAACAATCGGCGGAGTAGACGTTACAGAAGCAGAGTATAAGTATTACTTAGAAGATGCGAAAGCTGAAATTTTAAGCAATGCAGGTTTACAGGAAGCAACAGAAGGTTTCTGGGATACGGAAATTGACGGTAAAAAAGCTTCTGAACTGGCAAAGGAAAAAGCAAAAGAAAATATGATTTCTGTCAACACCGGTGTATCTAAGGCACTGGAGGCAGGTCTTGCGTTGACGGATGAAGAAAAGGCAGCAGCGCGTTCTTCTGTTGAAGGCAAAACGGCAGACGAAAGAGAACAGATTAAACAAATAAGAGAAACCATTGGTGCAAGCGAAGACGTTTTGGCACAAATTATGGAAAAATCATATTTAGAATCAAAGTATTATCAGTATCTGTCTGGACAAGAAAATTCTCCGCTTAAAGTAGATGATGCACAAGTTGCAGAGAAAATCAGCACAGATTATGCGCTGGTTCAGCACGTTTTAATCTCCAATACAAAAACTGAAGAAGTTGCGCAGGTAGATGAAAACGGCCAGGCAATCGCTCCTTCTGAGGAGGATACAGCAGCTTATGCCGAAGAGGCAAAGAAAAAGGCAGAAGACGTGTTGGCAAAAGCAGTTGCAGGCGAGAATTTTGCTAACTTGATGAAAGAATATGGAGAAGATCCCGGCATGGAATCATCTCCTGAGGGCTACTATATCAATAAAGACGGTTACACCGTTGATGGTCAGAGTCAGATGGTTCCCGAATTCACGGCAGGTACATTTGCAGTAGCAGCAGGCGAAGTAAACCCGCAGCTTGTTGAATCCAGCTATGGTTGGCATATCATCAAGCGTTGCGCATTGCCCACAGAGGGAGACAATTACGAAATGATAAAGTCTTCCGCACAGAGCGCATTGGTATCTGATCTTTATGATTTACATCTGGCAAGCTTTGCGGACAGCATTTCGATTGAAATCAAAGAAAATCTGATTGCAAAAATCAAAATAAAATAAATTCAATTATAAAAAACGAGGTACGGTGATTCTCCGTACCTCGTTTTTTATATATTAGAGTCACATCAGCGGTGCAAATAGTCGCAAAAGCTTTTGCAAAAAGGCAACCGCACGGGAGACTTTGCAGTCTTGCGGCGCAATTTCAATACTTTGGGCGCGGGTGGAAATAAAATCCTTCCGTATAGCAGAAACCGTATCCTCATCCGTCAGCAACACACCGCACTCAAACTGGGCGTATAAACTGCGCATATCCATATTTGCTGTACCGACCACGGCATAATCATCCGCAATGCAGTTTTTTGCATGAATGAATCCCTTTTTATATTCAAATATTTTTATGCCGACGTCAATCAATTCTTTATAATAGGAACGGGTTGTAAGGTGCACAAACCGCTTATCCCAGATGTGCGGCGTGATGATTTGCACGCAGACGCCATTTTTGGCTGCAGTTGACAGGGCAGCAATAAAGTCGTCGTCTAAAATCAGATAGGGCGTGGTAATCAAAATTTCGCGCCTTGCCTGCGCAATCAAAGAAAGATACACACCGGCATAAACGTGCCCAGTATCCATCGGGCAGTCGGAAAATGGTTGCGCAATACATTTGGTTTGCGCGGGAGTATCCGTGCTGTTTTTGGGAGGAAAATAGTTTGTTATGTCGTCAAGTGTTCCGGTGCAAATATTCCATTGCTGAAGAAACATTAGCGAAAAGCTTTGCGCGCCTGCTCCCGTAATTTGTACGGCGGAATCCTTCCAGTGCCCGTGTTTTTGGCGCGCGTTGATGTATTCGTCAGCAAGGTTTGCACCGCCCGTAAACGCAGTTTTTCCATCAATTACTACAATTTTTCTATGGTCGCGATGATTTTGCCCTGCAGTCAGAAATGGGCGAAATGGGTTAAAAACTGCGCATTGCATCCCTTTTTTGCGCAGAATTTTCGCATAGTTTTTTGGCAAAAGAAAAAAGCAACCGAAATCATCATAAATGATCCGTACGTCAACGCCTTCTTTTGCTTTTTTGATCAAAATTTCTAATATGGAGTTCCACATAACCCCTTCTTCTATAATAAAATATTCTAAAAAAATATACTGTTTTGCGTCGCGTAAGGAGTCAAGCAGTGCTGAGAAAAAAGCTTCTCCTGAAGGAAAATAATGCGTTTTATCACATATCAATGCAGGAAATCCGCACATTGCGTCCAGATAATGCATTGGTCCAAACTCAGGTCGGGGGAGAATGCCCTTTACCTGACGAATGCTTCCGCGGGTGAGTGCGTGGATTTTCCGAAGCCTTTTACGGAATCCGCGGGTTGATGTCTGATAGGTCAAAAACAAATAAAGCAGTCCACCAAAAAGCGGAAAAAGCAGAATGATAAACATCCATGATAGTTTGTATGCGCTTTTCATCGGTCTTGTCAATAGCCCCAGCGCGACATAAATACTCAGCCACGTAAAAAGTTTGTGACAAATGAAAAAAGACCGACTACCGTTTGCAATCAGTCCGATAAATACAGCAAACTGCGCCAAAAGCAGAGCAGTTATTACAAGCCTTTTTTGAAGAAGCGACCGATACCAGTTTTTTTGCATAGAATCTCCCATAAAACGCATTTTCTTTAGTTTGGCAAATTCTAAAAAATAATATGCATGAAAATATGAAAGGGTGAAGGCTTTCGCCTTCACCCTTTCAAGTAATGCATTTATTTGCGCATTGTAGCTGTACTTTTTATATAAAAAGGTTTTGTTTTCAAAATTTTGGGCAATACTGGAAATAACAGATTATTCTTCGCTATTTTGCATGTTGGCAATCCAGCCGGTAAGAAGCTTGAAAATGTTAGCTGAAACGGCAATTTGCATTACCAAATCATTCATGCGTTCCTCGTCCGGAACTGCGTCTAAAATCGGTTGGGCAACTGCTTTTACTTGCTCGGTTACATGACCAAACGCTTTGGCATGGTTTTTCACAAAAGAGGCATAAACATTTTTCAGCTCTTCGTCACTCAGGTCTGGCGGAATAATCTGCGAGATCATGGAAATACTTAAGGTTTGTTTTAAAATACAAACAATAATCAAGTATGCAAGGTGCATTCTGGAATACTTTTTCTTTACGGGAGCGGGAATGATTTTCAGTTTTACATAATTGTTAATCATGGTAGGAGTAATGAGTTTTCCGTCGTTGGAAACGGCGGAGAAGATGCTTAAATAGTCATTTAAAAGCATGACAATCTGATCCATGTATAATCCTAGCGTTGGAATTTCGTCCCATGCGGGCAAATGATATTCTTTTAGAAGATGCTCACCCTCAGAGAAGATGGACGCAAGTTGTTCCCTGACAAATTTCATACTACCACTCCTTGTCTTTTATTTTAGCATATGAACCCCTAAAAAGCAAGGCAAATTCAGCAAATTTTCTGGATAAATTTAACCAAAAACCACTTGACAGAGTTTTTAAAATGTGATAACATAGTATTAAATACTAGAAACAACGGAGGAAGATAAATGGCTTTCGAAATTTTAACAGATTCATCAGCAAATTTAAACAAAGACCTGGCTCAAAAACTGGGTGTGCGTGTGGTCCCATTGTCCTTTTTTCTAGACGATGTGGAATATAAAAGCTATAGCGATACAAAAGATTTTGACTATACCGAATTTTATAATAAGTTGCGTGCAAAGGAGCATGCAAAAACCTCGCTGGTTAACGTAGATGTTTTTGTAGAAGAATACGAAAAGATTCTAAACGAAGGAAAGGACCTTTTAGCAATCATTGTTTCCAGCGGTATCAGTGGAACGTTTCAGTCGGCAAAAATTGCGGCGGATACTGTGCGCGAGCGTTATCCGGACCGCGAGGTAATTGTAGTGGATTCGCTTTCTGCATCCATCGGGCAGGGGCTTTTGGTGTACTATGCAGCCAAGATGCGCGAGGAAGGAAAGTCCATTCAGGAAACAGCAGATTGGGTTTATAAAAACCGTTTGAACATGGTGCATCAGTTCACAGTAGAAGATTTATTCTACTTAAAGCGTGGCGGCAGACTTTCCGGCGGTGTTGCAATTGTGGGAACCATTTTGCAAATCAAACCGATTCTGCATGTGAATAATGAGGGACGTCTGGTGACGCAGGAAAAGTCAAACGGCAGAAAGAAATCATTAAACAGATTTGTTGAAATTATGAAAGAAAACATCATTGATCCTGAAAATCAGGTGGTTGCAATTTGTCACGGTGACTGCATCAAGGACGCAGAGTACCTGGCGAAAAAAGTGCGTGAGGAAGTGAATGTGAAAGACATCATCATCGACTACTGTGACCCAGTTCTGGGCGCGCATGCAGGTCCGGGTGTTGTGGCACTGTTCTATCTGGGAAAAGAAAGATAAGTTTATCATTATAAAATCTGTCATGTAAAACGCGGATGCAACATTTGTTGCATCCGCGTTAAAATTTATTCAACATACAAAACGGGGTGTGGCTTTGACCACACCCCGTAAATCATTTTTATTTGTACATCGGACCATATGTTGCGCAAGCTCTGTAATCAGCCGCTTCCTTGTCCATGCCGAATGCGTCCCAAGCTTTGGGTCTAAAAATGTCCTTTGCAGGAACGTTGTGCATGCAAACGGGAATTCTTAAGATGGAGCACAGTGTGATCAGCTCAGCACCAATGTGTCCGTAAGAAATTGCGCCGTGGTTAGCACCCCAGTTATTCATAACTTCGTAAGCAGTCTTAAAGGGACTTCCTTCAATACCATCGCATCTTGGAGCAAACCATGTGCAGGGCCATGTGTAGTCTGTTCTCTTCCAGAGTGTGTCGGAAACTTCTGTCGGCAGACCAATTGTCCAGCCTTCTGCAATCTGGAGAACAGGACCCAAGCCTTTTACAAGATTTAAACGAATCATGGTAGCAGGCATGGTAGCCGTTGTTTCAAATCTGGAGGAGAAACCGCCCCCACGGAAGTAACCGTTATCCGCTGCGTTCCATGTGGTTGCAGCCATGATAGCGTCCTGATCTTCTTTTGTTACATCGTACCAGGGTTTCATAACAGCGTTGCCGTCAGCATCTTTGGCTTCAGCGTTGGCATCTAGGCAGCAAGCACCAGAGTTGATTAAATGGATTACACCGTCGGAGGCTTTTGCATAGCCCTCAACCTCGTAGCCGGTTACACGCTTGATTGCATCTGAGCTCCAGTATGTACGAACGTCGGCAAACATCTGCGCTCTGTTGGTAAGAAGTTTCATAAAGAGCATACTCAGACCATTTAACACGTCGTTTTCAGTTGCCAAGATATATGGCTCTCTTGCGCCATTCCAGTCAAAGGAGGTATTTAAAATTGCTTCAGCGAAGTCACCGTTGGGGTAGAAGTCTGTCCACTGTCTCTGTCCCTGGAAACCGGCAGCGATTGCGTTGTGTCCGACTTTTTCCTCCTCACAGCCTTCGGGCAGGTTTTCGTTTCCGTTCATTAAGTCTTTGATAATAACTGCCATTTTTACAACGAACTCAAACTGCTCGTCTTTTTCAGCGTCGGATTTTCTAACAGAATCAGGGTTCTTATCAAAGCCGATAATACATTTTTCTTTTGCCCAAGCCAGAGCCTTTTGGTATTCAGCCTCGTCATAGATACCCTCAGACATTCTTCTGATGATTTCTACCTCGTCAACAGATTCAACTCTTAATCCAAAATAGGATTCTAAGAAATCGGAGTCGATAATAGAACCGCCAATACCCATGCAGATAGAACCAATCTGCAGATAGGATTTGCCACGCATGGAAGCAGCAGCAACAGCAGCGCGACCGAATCTTAAGAGTTTTTCTTGAATGTCTTCGCCGATGTTTGTATCATCAGCGTCAACAACGTCATGACCGTAAATGCCAAATGCAGGCAGACCTTTCTGCGCATGTGTTGCAAGAACAGATGCCAAGTACACGGCGCCCGGTCTTTCCGTACCGTTTAAACCCCAAACGCCCTTGATGGTTTCAGGGTTCATATCCATTGTTTCGGAACCATAGCACCAGCAGGGGGTAACCGTTAAGGTGATTGCAACGCCTGCTTTTCTGAATTTGTCTTCGCAAGCAGCAGCCTCTGCAACGCGGCCAATGGTGGTATCAGCGATTACAACCTTAACAGGCTCGCCGTTGGAATACTTTAAGTTTTCCTCAAACAGTTTTGCAGCTGCTTTTGCCATGTTCATTGTCTGATCCTCTAAGGATTCACGAACCTTCAAAGGACCGCGGCGTCCGTCAATGGTGGGGCGGATACCGATTACCGGATAATCACCGATTAATCTGCTTTTAGCCATAATGAATTACCTCCGTTTAATGAAATATAATATTTTAAAATTATCAGCTATCAATTTCAACGGTTCTGGTGTATGAATTCCAGTTTACGCTTGCACCCAAAGATTCAGCAATGGCACGGGCGGGAACCATGGTTCTGTCGCCAATGATTTTTGCCGGAACATCGATTTCGATCTTTGTACCGTTTTTAACAATAATGTTGGTATCAACTACCAAAGACAAATTAATATCTCCGCGTTTTGCGGTAACGGTGCGGGTTGTTGGCTCCCAAACCACCGTTGCACCCATCGCCTCAAAAATTGCACGCAGGGGAACAAGCGTTCTGTCATTTACAATCGTGGGTGGTTGGTCAAAGGTTAAAATTTTGCTGTCTACCGTAACGAAAATGTCAGCAGGAAGCGGTCTTAAGCCTTTAAAGGGAATGCCCATTTCCTGTGCGTATTTCTCTGGGTATGAACCGCTGATGCCAATAATGGTCAGCTCATAGCAGTTGAAAAATGCGTCGGAGCTGATGTAGAACACGTTGCCGGGAATGGAAACGGTTTTTAAATTTTCACAACCGACAAACGCACCGCTTTCTATTGATGTTACGCGGTCGGGCAGTACAACGGATTCTAGCCCCTCGCAGGTCAGGAAAGCACATTCACCAATGGTGGTCATAGATTCGGGAAGAGAAACCTTCTTCAATGCGCGAAATGCGCTGAACGCGCCCTCACCGATGGAGGTTATGCCCTCACCGATGATAACGGTGTCAATTTGGTTTTTTTCATTGTACCACGGAATTTCTGTAATATAGTTGTATGTAAGAATCATATCGCCGCTACCTGAAATTTTAAGAACGGAGCCGTCAACATGCCATGTGATGTTGCTGCTCAGTACTGCGTCTTCTGCAGAAACGGGAATCATAAACAAAAGGGCAGAAACGGCGAAAATAAAACTAAAAAATATCGAATATGTCTTTTTGAACATCTTTCGGAAAATCCTTTCTCGTCATTTGTATATACACCAAAATCTATCATTATAATTATACTATAGTACGCCTGAAAAGTCAATGCGGTTTTTGACAAATTGCACAACACAATTCATTTGTCGGTGTTCTGTTACATAAACCAGCACTTGCTAAGTGGCAAGTGCTGGTCAATCTATATACTGACTTTTATGTTTCCGTAAAAGAGGCAATGCTTAGATACGGATTTAAGGTGGTGAGTCCGCAAACGTCTAAATGTTCCGCGTAAAGCAATGTCTCATCTTTAAAATACAAACTGATGACGGAGGGTGTTTTTTTCTCTGTTTCCGCTTTGGGAAAAAGCAATGAAATTGTATCTTTATCAAAATTTGGCAAAAGTTCTACTGACGCTAAAAACAGCGTATAATCACTTTGACTTATACGTAAATCAAAATAGTCTTTTGTGACCGTTTCCAATGCAAGACGGATATTTGCATGTGAAAAGTCACGGAGCAGTTTATCTCCGATTTGACGCGAGGAGGCTTCTTTTGCACAGAGCAGAGTTAGGCTGAGTTCTTCTTTTCCCTTCGGCGTTGTTTTGTCTAAAACCCCGTTTCCGTCCGAATCCTGCCAACCCTCGGCTGCGAACAGAGCGGTGCTGTTTTTTGACGAAATGTATGGATTTTTATCTGCATTTGGATGTATGGGAGAGAAAGCTGGTGTAAAATTTTTTTCGTCAGACAGTGCAGTTCTGTCGATGATGGAGGAAATCGCATCGCACATTTCATTGGACATACGCGCAGAACAACCTAAAAAAACCAGCGTACAGCCGGGATAGCGAGCACGTTTTAGATTGGCAGGCGGTGTATAGCTATCAAGCTTTACTGCAGAGCTTGTCAGTATATCAATTTGTCCGTTTTCCAACATGGAAACAGCAGTTTCAAGGCTTTGTGCCATATGAATCACAGCGGTTTCAAAATGGGGCAAAATACCACTGAAATGCTCTTCGTTGACGCTGAGCCGTAATTCCTGGTTTGTCAGATATTCGTCTAAACAAAACAAGCCACTTCCAGGGATCACGCGTTCAAGGACCATGCCATCATCTGCATTTGCAAAATCAGCGGGCAAAATGGGAAAATCCAAAAGCCGTTCGAGATTTTCTGTAGGTGCAGTCAAGTAAATTTCAACTGCGGTTCCTTTTGCTTGCGCGCCTTTGATCATCGATAAGCGTTTTTTATAATATCCGTCGGAGTGGAGAATCGCATTTAAAGACGCCGCAACATCTTCTGCTGTAAGCTTCGTTTTGTCCTGAAAAAATATCCCCGAACGAATTTGTGCAGTAAAGGTCAGTCCGCTTTCGGAAACCTTGTACGCATCACATACGCCCGGTGTAGCAGTAAAGTCGGTTCCAATCGTAAACAAACGGTCGTATAAAATAGAAATGACCTCGGCGTTATGTTTCACCGAGGTCATTAAGGGATTTAGTGTATCCGTGTTGTAAATACAAAGGTCAAGTATTCCGTCGTCTGCGATATAAACTTCTGCTTGCTTTGCTGCCTTCATATCCTGCGGTTCGTCACCTTTTGTGCAACCAACCGGAAGTAAAAGAGCAAACAGACAAAGCATTGATACAAAATAAGGCTTCAAACTTTCACCTCAACCTCACGTTTCATTATTGTGCATTTTTATAATCTTCGTATCTGGGAGGGTTGCATACGGGGCACTGCCAGAATCCAATGGTCTGAACCATCTTCCAGGAGATTTCTTTTGCTTCCTTGCCCTCTAATTCAGTGCAACTTTCCAAGTGATATGTTATGCTGTCTGTATTTGATTCGGGATTTGCAATCAGCATCACCTTCGGTGCGTTGTCAAGGGTCACAACTTCCTTGTTTTCAGAAACGGCGGGACGTCCGCTTTCTGCTTCGCCTGCAGGTGTTTCCCCGTTTTCGGAAGGAGGATTGGATTCATTTCCGGGTGTTTGCACGTCTCCGGCAGGAGCTGCTTGTGTCGGGTTTCCGCTTTCCCCTGCACCTTTTTTCTCGCACCCGCAACCGCAAAGCACACTAAGCGCCAGACAGATGATAAGCGCAATGGATATAATCTGTTTCATAGTGATTCTCCTTTTACGTTTATTATTTCAGATTTTCGTTGATGTATGCATATGCCTTTTCAATCGCTTCGTTTGCAGAAACATCTGCTGATTCTGCATCCGTTCTGAGCTTATACTCGCAAATGCCGTCTGCTGCTTTTTTTCCGACGGTAATGCGAACAGGAATACCGATTAAGTCCGCATCTTTAAACTTAACGCCTACGCGCTCAGAGCGGTCGTCTATGAGCACTTCAATGCCTTTTGCCTTTAACGCCTCGTAGATTTCTTCTGCAAGTTTAGCCTGCGTTTCATCATTTACGTTTACAGGCACAACGGCTACCTGATAAGGTGCAATCGCCAAAGGCCAAACGATACCGTTTTCATCGCTGTATTGCTCGATTGCGGCAGCAATTGTACGGCTGACACCGATACCGTAGCAACCCATGATGATAGTCTGGGGTTTGCCGTTTTCATCCAAATAGGTACAATCTAATGCTTCTGTATATTTCGTGCCGAGTTTAAAGATATGACCAACCTCAATGCCCTGCGTGGTGGAAATGGGCTGTCCGCATTTCGGGCAGGGGTCACCGTCAACAATTGTGCGAACGTCAATGACTTCTGCTTCAAAATCGTCTGGATTTACGTTGATCAGGTGATAATCCGTTTCGTTTGCGCCAACGATGAAGTTCTGCATTTGCGCCACTTCTTTGTCCATAATCACGGAAACTTTAATGCCGATGGGACCTGCAAAGCCAACCTTTGCAGATGTTGCTTCCATAACTGTTTCAGCAGACGCCAGTCCCAAATCGTCACCGGGGATACCTAAATGGTTTGCAAGCTTCACTTCGTTTACTTCGCGGTCACCGCGCACCATAACGGCAACGGTTTTCTCACCGCCGGTGTAGAGCAGGGTTTTTACAAATTTTGTGCTGTCGGTATTTAAAAATGCAACCAATTCCTCAATGGTTTTTACGTTGGGCGTATGGATTTTTTCCATCTGCTTCTTCTCTTCTTTTTCGAAGTCCGGTGCCAAGCATTCTGCTTTTTCCACGTTTGCTGCGTATTGGCAGGCGGGGCAGTAGCAGATGGTATCCTCGCCGACCTCGGATTTCACCATGAATTCCTGAGAACCGGAACCGCCCATTGCACCAGTGTCTGCATCAACGACAATATAGTCAAGCCCCAAACGGTCAAAAATCTTGCAGTATGCGTCATACATTTTTCCGTAGGAAACGTCTAAGCCTTCCCAGGTGCGGTCAAAGCTGTATGCGTCCTTCATCACGAATTCACGAGAGCGGATGATACCGAACCGCGGACGGCTTTCGTCTCTGTATTTGTTCTGAATCTGATACAGCGTTACGGGAAGCTGGCGATAGGATTTCAGACACGATTTTACTGTGTCAGTAAAAATTTCTTCATGGGTGGGTCCCAAACAGAAA
>JAZNIA010000174.1:0-6833 GCA_045577195.1 Congzhengia sp. | reverse complement strand
CGTCTCGGTTGGATAGAGGGACAAGGCTTTTCACCATACGTTGACGGCCTGCGCTTCGATGGAGATTTGACGTTTGCACATATGTTTGAGTCTATCAAGCAATCAGGCAAACTCAAAGAGTGGATAACTACGGCAACCGCTGCACGAAAGCACAGTTTAATAGCACGAATAATGCTGGCTTCGTCTTTTGCATCTGCACTCGTTGAACCTCTTGGATGCCTTCCCTTTTTTCTTCACGTTTGGGGCGGCACAGAGGCGGGTAAAACTGTCGGCTTGATGCTTGCGGCTTCTGTTTGGGCAAATCCGGCACTTGGTGAGTATATCAAGACATTCAATTCAACCTCCGTTGGCTTGGAAATGGCTGCAGGGTTTTGCAATTCCCTTCCACTATGTTTGGACGAGCTTCAAATCGTACGCGAGCGCGGAAATTTTGACAAAACCATATACATGCTTACCGAGGGTATAGGAAAGGGCAGGGGCGCAAAAAACGGCGGTCTGCAACGTACTCAGACGTGGAAAAACTGTATTCTCACAACTGGCGAAATGCCAATAACCAACATTGAAAGCGGCGGCGGCGCGGTTAACCGAATAATTGAGGTTGACTGCAAAGAAGAAAAACTTTTTCTTGATCCTCGTGCGGTAGCAAACGCCGTCCGCGCTAACTATGGTTTTGCAGGACGTTTCTTTATTACCTATCTCCAAAAACCTGCAAACGTTGAAAAAGCAAAGCAATTGTATCAAGACTATTATGCTGAACTCACTAAAGGCGAAAGCACAGAAAAACAAGCAATGGCAGCGGCACTTATTTTGACCGCTGACACACTCAGCGAAGAAGTTATATATGCAGACGGCTTGAAAATGCAAGCCTCAGACATCGCAAAATATCTAACCTCTCGCGCAGATGTAGATGCAAATGTTAGGGCGCTTGATTGGCTATACGATTTCGTAGCTACTAATAGCATCAGATTTAACGGAGGCGAACACCCGGGGGAGGTCTGGGGCGAAGTTTCTGACCGTTATATCTACATAATTAAATCTGTTTTTGACGAGAAAATGAAGGCAGCCGGTTATAATCCTCAGTCCTTTTTGTCATGGGCGATGCAACGTCACATTCTCGACACCAGCAACGATGGGCGAAACCGCACAACCAAAAAGAAGCGCATAAGAGGTACAAACATTGCTTCTTGGTGTGTTTGTATCGCACAAAACGTAGAACAAGACAACTGCAGCGTTGATGATTTGCCATTCTAATCTCCTAAAAAATGGAAAAAGTTCCCACAGTTCCCACAGAAAACAATACCCCTTATAGAAAAAATATAAAAATATTTCCTCGCGCGTAGGGAGTAAAAAAGTGTGGGAACTGTGGGAATGTGGGAACAAATCCCCTCAAACCATTGGGGCGCAACGGTTTCGGCTGTTCCCACAGATTTAAAAGTGTGGGAACTTGTGGGAACGGCGTAAAAAATGCCGCTGAATTTTTAAGGATTTTTATATAATTTTCACAAAAGGGAGTGAAAAAATGATTAACTTCCAGTACGAACGGCAGGCAAAAGCCAATGAGCCGATGCCAGAAGGTCTTGAACTGATAGACCAATGGTGTTATCAGAGCGTTGCATTTCTGACCGCACGTTATCGCCTTGGACAGATAAGCGGTGACGAAGCAGCGAGGGAAATGAAAGCTATTAAAACTCAGTATAACAGTATGACGGCAGAAACTAAATATATTCATCATTGCTCCGCGCTTTGGGCGAATGTAGAAACGGCGGCAATGAGATTTAACGAAAATCCCACAATCGAGAACGCCTATGAGATGCGCAAGGCTATCTATGGCGATGTGTTTAAGGATAAGGGGGAGACGGTTAATGAGTGAATTTGAAAAAATCTTTCTTGATGCCTTCGATGCTGCAGAACGAGCCGAGAGAATAGATAGGGACACGGAGGGCGAAGATGAAGAAGAAAGTTAAATGCGAATTGTACCACGATAATTTTCAGAATTTCAAGCGCTATAACATCCCTAAAGCACAGCTTGTTATTGCTGATATTCCGTACAACATCGGAGTTAATGCCTATGGCTCATCGCCTGAATGGTACATCGGCGGTGATAACAAAAATGGTGAGAGCAATAAAGCGGGAAAAACATTCTTTAACAGCGATGTTAATTTCAATATTGCTGAGTATTTCCACTTTTGTAATCGCCTTCTCAAGAAAGAGCCAAAAGAAAAAGGCAAAGCACCTTGTATGATTGTTTTCTGCGCCTTTCAGCAAATGCAGACAGTCATTGAGTATGCAGAGCGCTATGGCTTCAAGCATTATATACCGCTTGTGTTTATCAAGAACTATTCCGCGCAAGTCCTCAAGGCAAATATGAAGATTGTGGGCGCAACGGAATATGCGCTTGTGCTGTACCGTGACAAACTCCCGAAGTTTAACAACGGCAGACAGTATGACGAGGACGGCAAAGTTATCCGCGGCACCGGACATATGATTTTTAACTGGTTCGAGTGGGAAAAGGACGGAAAGGATATTCCCAAAATTCACCCTACACAAAAGCCTGTTAAACTCCTCTCTCGGCTTATTGAGATATTTACAGACGAGGGCGATGTTGTTATTGACCCTTGCGCAGGGAGCGGGACAACGCTCAGAGCGGCATACGAAACAGGGCGCAATAGTTATGGCTTTGAAATTGTGCGCGATTTCTGTAAATCCGCCAATGAAAATATGCTGTCGGTTAAAGATCGAGAGGAAGAACAAACCCTATTTGATTTTGCGGAGGTTGCTATATGAAACACCTCATTGTTCGTTGGCATGACGGCTATTGTAACCTCACTATTACTCACATAACCCGAACCGGAAGCGTTGTAGAAGCATTCCGAGGGGATGAGTTTATTGGGATGTTCGACCTCGGCGCGGTTGATTTGTTGTATGTTTCTGAAAAGGAGTGAATAACAATGCGTGAAAACATAGGCTTGTTCCGTGGAAAGCGGATAGATACAGGGGATTGGGTAGAAGGTGCATATTACCATCAAAAACAGTTTTATGGCGAACCTTGCGATGAGCACTACATTATTGCGTCTAACGAAGATTTGGGATATGACCAGGCGTTTGAGTATTACGAAGTTATCCCCGAAACCATAGGCGAATGTACTGGCTTGCGAGATAAGAACGGCAAGCTCGCTTTTGAATACGACATTACAGAAGACCAGTTGGGCAGACGATGGATAATTTTCAGATGCGAAGGCGGTTTTGGGATCTGCCGCGATACCGAGTGGACACGCAATGCTGACTGTTCCGTGATAATTTGGAACGCTCTTGCTGATGCTCAAAACGCAGAATGGTTTTCCAAACAACATAAAATCATCGGCAACCCCGAACTGCTGAAAGAAGGTGCTGACTAATGGCAACGACTGGGCTGAAATCCTGCCCCAATTGCGGCTGCAAGCCTAAACTTCATAAAACCTCGCGGGGTAAATTCTATTACGAATGCAACGGCGACTGTTGGCTAAGCACCAATAAGTTTTGGACTGTCAACGAAGCGCGCGCGGACTGGAACAGAATAGTTCTTAAAGAAAGAGAAGGTGCCGTCAATGGCTGATGCAAAAAATGCAACAACCACTTTGAAGGCTTGCCCCTTTTGTGGGAAGCGTGTGGAACTTATTCCTATACAATGGGGTTTTGCCATTGTGTGTAGTGATAAAAATTGTCTTAGGATGATGCAAATACATTATGGCACTTGCGATAATGAAGATATATTCAAAGCAAAACTCATATCCGATTGGCAAAGAAGAAACCCGGAAGTGCCTGCGATAACAGCGGCATGGAATTGCCTTGCACAATTCCGAGATGAAATTTATGAAGCGTGTACAGAGCCTTATGATACACATGGTAGCTGCTGCATAAATGTTCTTGATGAAGCATTGAACAGGCTGCTTTGTTTTACATCAAGCGCAGCGGTTGAAGCATGGGAAAGGAGTGCTGACAATGGCTGATGAAGCAACCATTACTATAACAGTAGACGAATACTTTGATTTGAGGGCAAAAGCTGAAGCGAATATGTGGCTTATGAGAGAACTCGGTGCTATGGACAGTAGGTTCTTCGAATTTGATAAGCGACTACGTGAAGTGGAAACCAAGGTAGGTGACAAAAATGGCTGAACTTAAACCTTGCCCATTTTGCGGGGGAACAGTAGAATTTGAGCCGACAATAGCAATATATAATGCTCTGATAAAGGGGAAGTGCTTGGAGTGCGGAATGGTTTTTGAATATCAAGAAAAACACGAGCAATATAAACTTGAACAGCGGAATGGGAATTTACCAGTTATCACTTGTTTTGAACTCTACACAAGACTTAATGCACCGTTTGAAGATGTGTGGAACAGGAGGGCTAACGATGGCTGACTTGAAACCCTACCCCTTCGAGCACTTCAACCTCAACTCTCCGCAAATTAACGAAGTGGACGGGGTTTATAAAATCAGCGAAAAAATCTACGCCGAGTGTGTCGACCTTGCCGACGAAGCTATTTTCAGAGCGGTAATCAGAGCGGCGAAGGAAAGCGGTGTGACTCAAATCTATCTGCTGGATAAGCAGTTTGTAGTGACAGCTCTGTCCGACGCGCTGGAAAAATGGAGGAAAGACAATGACTGACGAACTAATTAGCAGACAGGCGTTGATTGAACAAGAAACATTTTTGCGTGACGAGGACGGATTTGAACGCTCTTGTGTGCTATCCTCAGACATTCGCTATATGCTTTCTGTCGATGCCGAGGAAGTGGTCAGATGCAAGGATTGCAAGTACAAGCACTCGATTACTCGCGAAGGCGTTGTTTTGTGTTCTCACCGGGGGAAATTGATTCAGATGAAAGCGAGCGATTTCTGCAGCTACGGAAAAAGGGAGGACGAAATGAACGACTTGATAAGCAGGCAGACTGCACTTGAGGATTTCGAGAAGTGCAATAGCGAAAATCCGAAATGGACGCCCGCAAGAGTCAAAACGCTTCTTGTAAGACAACCCGCTGTCGAGGCTGTTCCCGTTGTCCGTTGTGAGGAGTGCTGGCGCTACACAAACCGCCGAAAGGAGATTGAACGATGCGAGAAAAGCTGATTGAGTTGATACAGGAGGCTGTAGGCGGCTGTTCTACCTATTGGGCGGGTCTAATAGCATCCAACCTCATAGCAAATCGCGTAACGGTGCATGAGTGGATTTCGGTTAAGGATAGGTTGCCAGATAAAAACACAGCGGTTATTGCAGCAACTGATAACGGCATAGTTTTTCAATGCTTGTACGCTTATGATGGATGGGATTTGTGGGAAGGACACGAGGTAAACATTACCCACTGGATGCCCCTGCCCCAACCGCCGAAAGGAGAATGATTATGGCTAAAAAGAAAAAACAGCCAACAAAGACTTGCGCCGATTGCATCCACGAATATGCGTGCAGGATGTGGACTAATGGCAGGTCGGTTTCTGACGAGTCGGCAACACGATGCCCCAATCATCAAACTGTAAAGGAAAGCGGCGCATATCTTTGTGGTGTGTTGGATGAACGCAGGCAAAACAAGAATTGCACAGATGACAATAGCGCAACAATTGAAAACAAAGTAGCAGAATTTATACATATTTTTGAGCGCACCTTCAAAGAAAGTCTTAAAGATGAAGATTTTATCAGAGAGCTTATCAAATATGTTAAGCCGATACAAACCGAAAGGAGCAAATAAATGCAGGTAACCTATTGTGATTACTGCCGAGAGCGAATCGACAATCAAAACGAACTCGTAACGCTTAACTATAACATCAACGGCATGGCAAAATTTCCATGTGGCGAAAACCATTTCCATGTGAATTGTGCAAGGAAAATCAAAAGCTACACAGACGGTTTTCTGAGAGCCGAAAGCGAGGTAATGTGCAATGAAGCATAAGCGCAAAAAGACCATTACAAAACTCGCTAAGGGTAATTACAATTACTCCGAGTGTCCGTTGATGTCGCACAACGGCAGAGGCTGTAACGCCCTAACTGAAATGATATGCCGGTCTAACCCCTCCATACCTTGCGGATTTTATCCTGAAGAAGCGGAACGCAGAAAGGGAATTAAGGCAAAATAAGGAGGAACAAAATGAGCAATCCAAGATATCACTGGTGGGGCTATGTCAAATGGGTAATCCGTGACTATCCCGATAAGAAAATCGAGCTCGCAGAAATGAAAGCAATGTGCATCACCCCTGCTTATTCCGGAATGCCTGGCGGTGGCGAGCCACAGCGTGGACCGGAAAAACTCGCACTCAAAGGTTTTGCGGGTCAGAAAAAGCGCGAGTTTGAAGCTGTTGCAAATGCCATTGCCTACACTGAAAAACTTGTTAATGGACAAGACCGCATTAAATTCATCGATATGGTGTTCTGGAAGCAGACACACACGCTTGTCGGTGCTGGTAAGGCGCTCTATGTTGAAGAACGCACCGCGCAGGAGTGGCATCGCCAATTTATTCGCCTTGTTGCAACATATATGGGGCTGCTTGACGAGTAATCACAAAACTTTGCGTTAAAAAGCCAAAAAAATATATTAATATGCTATCGTGGGAAACCACAAGGAGATAATTATGAGTTTGCCGGTCAACAACTCTGAAAACGAAAGCAGATGGCTCATTAACCCAGACGGATATTATCCTGAGTGTGAAAAATGCCATTATGAGCCATATCGCCCCGAAAGCAATGTTGATGTTCGCACCGACTATTGCCCAGGGTGTGGGCGAAAAATGACTAAATAATACCAAGCCTCATCGCCAACGCGGTGGGGCTTTAATTATGGGAATGTAGCAGAACAGGCATATGCAACTGTCTCA
>JAZNIA010000173.1:0-16857 GCA_045577195.1 Congzhengia sp. | reverse complement strand
ATACGAAAAAGATTTGCATCTAAACCTTATGCCTCGCAATATGGATATGTCGAATGTTGTAGAAAATACCGAATTATGTCGAGGAAATCAAAAAAGCCGTCCTTGTGCAATGAGAGTCCTTGAAAGGAGATGAAATGATATGAAGAAATGTCGTATCACGGTAGTGAGAATGGCGCGTTATGATGACTTGATAGAAAAATACGAAAATCCAATCGAGCATGCCTGCGATTTAAAGGAAGGACAGGTATTCATAGCAGACGGATGGGAAAAGCCTGAGGGTTTGTGCAGCAGTGCGTGGGAAAGCATATCTCCTTTTGTGATGGCTTTGTCCCATGGTGGAGAGAATTTTTACGAGGGGTGGATGAAAAATCCGAAAACGGCTATGATTTCATGTAATGATGGATTCAGGCCGGTAAGCTTCTATATTGAGGCACTGGAGGAAGATGCCCGGATAGACAAAACAAGAAACATGCGGGAGGGAAGCAGTATTGAAACCGAAAGATAAAATCCGCCTTGAGATTATATCCACGGCGCAGGACGGGCGCGGAATTGCGCGGGAAAACGGCTTGGTGGTGTTTTGCAAAGGAACGCTGGAGGGCGAAACCGTGCTGGCGGAAATCTACACCGTACATAAAACCTATGCCACGGCGGGCGCTTTGGAGATTATCAAAGCTTCGCCAGACCGCGCAGAGCCGTTTTGCGAAACGGCAACGCTTTGTGGCGGCTGTCCCCTTTCCCATATCACGTACCCGAAACAACTGGAAATTAAGAAAAAAACTGTGGCAGACAGTTTGACCCGTATCGGAGGCTTTGATTTGTCAAAGGTCGTGTTATCCGACACCTGCGGTATGGAAACGCCCTTTCGTTACCGAAATAAAATGGTATTCCCCGTAGGCGCGGAAGACGGCATGGCGGTTGGGGGATTTTATGCGCCCAGAAGCCACGATGTGGTACCGCTGTCCGACTGCAGCGCAGGTGAGCAGGCAGCATCGGTCGCGCTTCGGTGTGTCACGGAATTTATGAACCGAAACCACATCATGCCCTATGACGAAAAAACAAAAAAAGGCAGCGTGCGGCGCGTGTTTGTGCGAACGGGATACCATTCCCGCGAACTGATGATTGTCATATCCTCGGCGACGGAAGAGATAAGCGGGCAGGAAAAACTGGTGGAGAATCTGTTGGCGCAGGACTATGCGGGATACCGTTTAAAAAGCATTGTGCTGAATGTCAACAAAAAGCCGAACAACCTGGTGCTGGGCGAAAAAAACAGAAACCTTTGGGGGAAAGACACCATTTCTGACACACT
Source organism: Congzhengia sp. (assembly GCA_045577195.1). GTDB lineage: Bacteria > Bacillota > Clostridia > UBA1381 > UBA9506 > Congzhengia. The sequence continues at coordinate 15,551 of JAZNIA010000173.1, read as the reverse complement.
CATGGGACTGACCTTTTCGATTTCTCCGCACAGCTTTTTTCAGGTCAATCCCGTGCAGACCGAGGTGCTCTACCAAAAGGCACTGGAGTTTGCAGAACTTGATCACCACCCGACCGTACTGGATGTGTACTGCGGCATCGGAACGATTTCTCTGTGCGCAGCAAAAACGGCTGAGCGGGTAATTGGCGTTGAAATTGTGGAAAAAGCCATTTTAGATGCCAAGGAAAATGCAAAGGAAAATCATATCGAAAATGCGCAATTTATTTGCGGTGCGGCGGAGGACGTTGTACCCCGCTTGATTTTAAAGGATTGCCGTCCCGACGTTGTGATTTTAGACCCACCGCGAAAAGGGAGCGATGAAAAAACGCTCTCTGCCATTTTGTCGGCACAACCGAAACGGATTGTGTACGTCTCCTGCAACCCTGCAACGCTGGCGCGGGACGCGCGATTTTTGGCAGACGGCGGATATTGCCTGAAAAAGGTCGTGCCCGTGGATATGTTTCCGAATACGGAGCATGTGGAAAGCGTAGCATTGCTTACGCTTTCCAACTAAGTTAGCCTGACGGCAAGTGAAGTTATCTTCGACAGTGAAGTTTACTGCGTAAGTGAAGTTTCGCCTTGCGGCGAAGTGGCAAACTTTACTTCACTTTGTTCGTAAGAACAAAACTTCACTGCGTGAGCAACTTCACTTTTGCGTAGCAAAAACTTCACCAAAAGGAGACCAGCAAATGAAGGATTCAGAACTTAGAACAAGGGCAAAAACTTTAGCATTACATATAATTGCAATTTGTGATGAAATTAATACACGCAAGGGCAGAGGTGTTCTCGTAAATCAGATTACTCGCAGCGCCACATCAATCGGAGCTAATATTTATGAAGCAAACTATGCTTCCAGTAAAGCTGACTTTATAAATAAGCTCCACATTGCACTAAAAGAATGTGCAGAAACAGAATACTGGATCGAAATGCTTGTTGGTTCAAATTGTATTACGGAAGACATTTCAAAAGAACTTTTGCAGGAGTGTGGCGTTATAAGACGAATGCTTGTGAAGTCAATTAATACAGCCAAAGGACAGATTTAGAAACGAAGTTTGCTTGACGGCAAGGAAAGTGCGGATCTTCCTTTATAAAGAAGTCAATGTATAACCAACCCTTAGAAAGGAGCAAACATGAGCGTAGTTGTCATTTACAAATCAAAATACGGTTCGACAAAGGCGTATGCCGAATGGATTGCGGAGGACTTGGGCTGCGAGGCGGTAGAAGCAAGAAACATTAAGCCCGCAGAGCTTGCCAAGTATGATGCCATTGTTTACGGCGGAGGGCTGTATGCAGAGGTGATCAGCGGCGTAGGACTGATTACAAAGCAGATTGACACCCTTTCCGCTCAAAAAATTGCGATTTTTACAACGGGACTGACACCGCCCGATTGCCGTGATTATTACGACAAACTGGTGATTGAAAAAAATTTCCCTGAGAGGCTGCCGGAAAACGTACGGATTTTCAATTATCCGGGAAAAATGGTGCTCGAGGAACTGTCCGTTCCGCACAAAATGGCAATCAAGGCGTTAAAAAAGATTATGTCGGGAAAAGAAAATCCGACGGAGATGGAACAGCTTTTGATTTCGCTCTGTGACGCAAGCGGAGATTTTACGGACAAAACGCTGATTACGGAATTGGTGGAATACATAAGATAAATGATATTTTAAGTCATATAAGCCCCCAAAAGAGACCCGGAGAAAATCCCGGGTCTCTTTTGTATAATTTTTTCCATTCTGCGCAACATAATCATAACAAATCAGGAAAGGAATGGAAAAGTATGAAAAAATACGGTTTGGCAGCAGTAGCACTTGCGCTGATTTTTGCGCTGCAGATTTCGTTTCTGACAACGGACAAGCGCCAGATTGTTTCTGCGGCAGGCAACTATCAAAATGAACTGCAGCTTTTGGCGCGCTGCGTAAACGGCGAGGCGCGGGGCGAGCCTTATGTCGGGCAGGTAGCGGTGGCAGCGGTTATTTTAAACCGCGTACGACATCCCTCGTTCCCCAACACCATTTCGGGCGTCATTTACCAAAAAGGCGCGTTCACGGCAACGGTTGACGGGCAAATTAACGTGCCCATCAGCGCAAATTCGTCTGTTTATAAGGCGTGCCGCGATGCCATGAACGGCTGGGATCCGACGGGCGGTGCCATTTATTATTACAATCCTGCCAAAACCACCAACCAGTGGATTTATTCCCGCGAGGTGGTTAAAATTATCGGCAGCCATCGGTTTGCAAAATAAGGAGGAAGGTTATGTCACGTACAGAAAAACGAAAATCCCGCGGTATTTCCGTGCTGCTGGTGCTGTCACTTTTATCGCTGGCAATTGTAGCGGTGGGCGGTGTTTACTATTTCAGACAGGCAAACGAACTAAAACGGGAGCTTGACAACACCTATATGCGCACGGTTCACGATATGGGCGACTATTTAAACGACATTGACACGTCCCTGAAAAAAACGCTTCTGGCGCAGGACGCAGGGCAGATGGCAACGCTTTCTACCCAGCTTTACATGCAGGCGGAGGCAGCAAAAGCGTGTCTTGGGCAGCTGCCGATTGAAAATGCCTCCTTTGATACCACGTCTAAGTTTTTGGCGCAGGTGGGAGATTACGCAGCTTACCTGTCAAGACGGGTCATTGCAGAAGAAGGTGTTACAGAGGAAGAGTATCAGAATTTAAGCGATTTGTCCGCTTATGCTGAGGCGGCAAGTGAGGAGTTTTCAAACTTAGAAACAGCAATCTATGAGGGAAAGATGCAAGTAACGTCTTTATCGGCGGCATCCCCCTTTGTGGCGTATGCGGACGGAGAAGATTTAGTCAGCAGCATGGCGCAGATTGAGTCGCTTCCGCAGGAATATCCTTCGCTGATTTATGATGGTCCGTTTTCAGACCATCTGCAGACAACAGAGCCAAAAGCACTTGCGGGCAAGCAGCAGGTTTCCAAATACACGGCAGAGCAGGTGGCATCGCTGTTTTTAGGAGAGGAACGGGCGTCAAAAATCTCCTATGAAAGCGATGGCGGTGGAAGCATTGAAACCTATCTGTATTCAGGAACCGACGGCGACCGCAGCATTGCGATTGAAGTGACGCAAAAGGGCGGGATGGTGCTTTGGATGCTCGATTCCCGCGAGGTGCGCGATGCACGGCTGAGTGTTTCGCAGGCGATGGCGGCGGGGGAAACCTTTTTGTCGCAGCGGGGCTACCATTCTATGAAAAGCAGCTATTTTGAGGTTTCCGATAACATTGCAACGGTGAACTACGCGTATACCGCAGACAATACGGTTATGTACCCCGATTTGGTTAAAGTCAAAATCGCGTTAGACAACGGCGAAATTTTAGGCTTTGAGTCGGAAGGATATATCATGTGCCACAGAGAGCGGGAAATTCCCGCAAACGTAATTGGCGAGGCGGCAGCACGGGAAAAGGCAGGCACGCATCTTTCGGTCGATTCCGTTTCCATGGCATATATTCCGCTGGAAAGCGGGCGCGAGGTGTACTGCTATGAGCTAAAGGGCACACTCGGCAAAAATAATTTTCTGGTGTATGTCAATGCCGTAACGGGCGCAGAAGAGAAAATCTTAATGCTGGTTGAGTCGGAAAACGGTATTTTAACCATTTAAAATTTCCAAAAAATTCATGCCATAAAAGATGTATTTGTGCGCAAAATAGGATTGTAACGACGGCAGAGCGAAACGATGCCAGGGAAGAAAAACGGCAAAGGAAGTTTGCGATGCAATCGTTACTTAAAAATAGAGACGTGATGCATGTTGCGCAGTAAGAACGGAAAAACGTGGAGCCGCTTTTTAGGTATCAATGCTTGATTGAGTTGATAAGAAAAGCAGAAGTAGGAACGCTTCACACAAATGCGCTTGAGAATCATGAAAATCACGGCAAAAGCCGCCTTGCAGATGTTTCTGTAAGGCGGTTTTTTGCAAAATGCGGGTTGTGTTAAGGAAAAAAATGTGCTATAATTTAAATATGATATAAAATTGGAGGGGAATCCTTTTGCAGATTTATGACTGTCATGTGCACTCGACCTATTCCTTTGACGCAAAATCCTCAATCGGGGAGCTGTGCGAACAAGCGCAGAAGCGCGGGCTTTGCGCCATTGCGGTGACAGACCATAATTTGCCTGTGCCGAACGGGTACGCGCATTATGAAAACATTTTAAAATCTGTAGAGGCGGCAAATCGTAAAAAGGAAGAATACGCGGGAAAGCTTTTGGTACTTTCAGGCGTTGAGCTGGGCGACCCTTTGACAGACCCTTTGTATCGCTATGAACCGTTTTTTGAACTGGCAGGGTTAGACGTGGTATTAGGCTCTGTGCACTCTTCCGAAATTATCCGCATGTATTTTCGGGATAACCCCTATGGTACGTCGCTGAGTACAGCGGCAAAAATGGCGGATATGGACTTTCTAAACCGTTTTACAACGCGTTATTTTACCGAGCTTCGCCGCATTGCAGAGGAGACGGATGTGGATGTAATCACCCACCTGACCTTTCCTTTGCGCTACATCAACGGGCAGGAAAACCGCGGCCTTGATATTTCAGCGTTTGATGAGGCGATTGATACCGTGCTTTGTGCGGTGATTAAGCATCAAAAGGTTTTGGAGGTCAACACCTCGGGATTTTTAAAATGGGGTGCGTTTATGCCCGACAAAAAGATTCTTACGCGGTATTTTAACATGGGTGGAAGGCTCATCTCTTTGGGAAGTGATGCGCACCACGCAAACCATCTGGCATCGGGTTTTTCAGAAGCCACAGCAATGCTCAAAGAACTTGGATTTACCCGCGGTTCTTATTTTGTAAACAGAAAACGACAGGACTACTTTTTATAGGCAACGGAGGGATTTTATGGCAGGCTCTTATGTATTTAGCGTATCATATGAAACGGGGTGCTACCGTCATATCCAAATTGCGCAGGAGGCTGTGCTTTCCAAACTCCATCGTGCAATCGCAGATTGTTTCGGTTTTCAAGACGGGCACATGCACGCATTTTTTATGAACAACTGCGCCCACGACGGAACAAAAGGTTATTATAGCAGCGGTTATTCTGAGAGCCAGAATCCTGCAACGGACGAAGTGCGGCTTTGTGATTTTAGACTGAAAAAAGATTCCCGCTTTGTTTATATTTACGATTTTGCGCAAGAAAAGCGGTTTTCTATAAAGCTTTTGCGCGAGGCGGAGGAGGAAACGAAAGATGCAAAGCTTCTTCGCGCAAAGGGTGAGTTTTTGGCGGCAGGCAGACCCACGGCGGAAAAAAACGAATCTGCCCGTTCTGCCTTTGACAACAGCCGTGCGGCGCGCGAGATTTTAATTGAGCAGTATGCGATTGCAGCGGTGAACTTATACGGCGTTTTGCCGATTGATATTTTCTGTAAAATTTTTAACAGCCACGGGCACGAGCCGCTCTTAGAAGACGAGGCAAAAACAGTTCTGTCAAAAAACGCGGGCAGAGCGTACATACTGTATCAGGACAAGCTGGCTTGCGCCGTGGGCGACAATGTGGCAGCGCTGGTAGAAACCGTTGAAAAGCAAACAGAGGGCAAGCCCCGCTATGTACCAAACAGCACTGATGCGTTTTTAGAGCATCTGGATTTATACTATACGGAAATACCTGAAATTATCGACCAAATCCGCGCACTGTTTTTAAAAGTGCTGAAAAATAAAAACGAGGTCAGCCTGATCATGGGCGAATTGATGCAGATGTTAAGGCTTGACTATCCCCTGCAGGAATTTGCAAATTTAGCAGACAGCTTTCAGATGCAATTTGAAACTGCGGAGGACGGAAATGCGTATTTTGCGTTGGTGATTGAGGCGAAAAATAATAGCCGCGTCTGGGCAAACAAGGGCTTTACGCCACGCGAGCTTGCGGGGCTGATGGCAAGATACAGACGCGCGCAGCAAAAGGTTGGCAGAAATGACCCCTGTCCCTGCGGAAGCGGAAAAAAGTATAAAAAATGCTGCGGCAAAGAAGCATAAGCATGAAAGACGAATGGAGAGGAATATGGACAAGCAGAAAAACATCAGAAATTTTTCGATTATTGCACATATAGACCACGGTAAATCCACCCTTGCGGACCGTCTGCTGGAAAAGACCGGTGCGATGACGGAGCGCGAAATGGAGAGCCAGGTTTTAGACAACATGGACCTGGAAAAGGAGCGCGGCATCACGATTAAAGCGAGAGCTGTTCGCCTTTTGTATCGCGCTAATCACGGGGAGGAATATATTTTAAACCTCATCGATACCCCCGGACATGTTGACTTTAACTACGAGGTATCCAGAAGCCTTGCCGCCTGTGAGGGCGCAATTTTGGTTGTGGATGCATCGCAGGGCATCGAGGCGCAAACGCTGGCAAACACGTACCTTGCATTAGACCATGATTTGGAGATTATGCCCGTGGTGAACAAAATCGACCTCCCCGCGGCGCAGCCAGAGGTGGTTATTGAGGAGATTGAAAATGTGATCGGTATTCCTGCTGAGGACGCGCCGAAGATTTCCGCGAAGAACGGTATTGGTATCGAGAGCGTGCTAGAGCAGATTGTAAAGATTGTGCCGCCGCCGAAGGGAAATCCCGATGCACCGTTAAAGGCGCTGATTTTTGACAGTGTCTATGATGCGTACAAAGGCGTTATCATTTATTTTCGTGTGGTGGACGGCGAGGTAAAAGCGGGAGACCGCATTCGCCTGATGTCCAACGGCGCAGAGTTTGATGTGGTAGAGACAGGCTACTTAAATCCGTCGGGATTTTTAAACAGCGGAAAGGTAGGCTGCGGTGAGGTTGGATACCTGACTGCGTCGATTAAAAGCGTTTCGGACACTCGCGTGGGTGACACGGTGACAAAAGCCGAAAACCCTGCAAGCGAGCCGCTGGCAGGCTATAAGCAGGTAAACCCCATGGTGTACTGCGGTATCTACCCTGCTGATGGTGCAAAATATGACGATTTGCGCGAGGCGCTTGCGAAGCTGCAGCTAAACGATGCTTCCCTTTCCTTTGAACCGGAAACGTCTGTTGCGCTTGGCTTTGGGTTCCGCTGCGGCTTTTTGGGACTTTTGCACATGGAAATCATTCAGGAGCGCTTAGAGCGCGAATATAATTTAGACTTAGTTACCACCGCGCCCAGTGTTATTTATAAGGTCATGAAAACCAATGGCGAGATGATTGACATCTCCAATCCCTCCAACCTGCCGGACGGCAGCGAGATTGATTATATGGAAGAGCCGATGGTGAACGCAGATATTATGTGTCCCACGGAGTTTATCGGAAATATTATGGAGCTTTGTCAGGAGCGCCGCGGTGTGTACAAAAACACAACGTATATTGACGCAACCCGTGCGCAGCTGCATTATGAGCTTCCCCTAAACGAAATTATCTACGACTTTTTTGATACGCTCAAGTCCCGTACCAAGGGGTATGCGTCCTTTGACTATGAGCTTTGCGGGTATCAGCAATCGGATCTGGTGAAGCTGGACATTTTGTTAAACGGCGATATGGTGGACGCGCTTTCCTTTATTGTGCATTCCACAAAGGCGTATGCCCGTGGCAGAAAAATAGCGGAAAAGCTCAAAGCGTCTATCCCGCGGCAGTTGTTTGAAATTCCGATTCAGGCGGCGGTGGGCAATAAAATCATTGCAAGAGAAACCGTTAAGGCGATGCGCAAGGACGTGCTTGCCAAGTGCTACGGCGGCGATATTACCCGAAAGAAAAAGCTTTTGGAAAAACAGAAAGAGGGCAAAAAGAGAATGCGTCAGGTGGGTTCTGTGGAGGTTCCCCAGGAGGCATTTATGTCCGTACTGAAAATTGATGAGTAGGGGACTTTACATTCATCTGCCCTTTTGCCTCAAGAAGTGTGACTATTGTGATTTTGTGTCCTATACGGACTGTTTCTCGTTGCAGGAGCAGTACAAAAATGCGCTGCTTCGGGAGTTTTCCGCCTGCGAGGGCGAAAAAATCAGCACGGTGTATTTAGGCGGCGGAACGCCGACAGCTTTAGGCAGCAAAACGCTTTCGGACATTTTAAGGGGTGTTTTTGACTACTTTGATGTCGAAAAGGATGCAGAGGTTACCGTTGAGTGTAACCCGAAAACGGCAGATGAAGAAAAATTTTATTGCTTGCGGGAAGCAGGCGTAAACCGGCTCAGCATCGGCGTGCAGTCGTTGGATAACGAGGTTTTGCGGTCTATCGGCAGACTCCATACGGCGGAAGATGCGGCGCTTAGCATCATGCAGGCAAAGCGGGCGGGATTTTTAAACATCAGCGCCGACTTGATGTTTGGGCTTCCGAACCAGACCATGGAGACTTTACAAGAAACCATTTCCGGACTTTTGTCCTTTGACGTACCGCACATTTCCTGTTACGGACTGATTTTAGAGCCAAACACACCCCTTTGGACGCGGGTGGACCGAGGAGATGTTTTGCTTCCGGATGAGGACTTAGAGTACGAGATGTATTGCATGATTTATCAAACGCTAAAAAAGGCGGGCTATCAACGGTACGAAATTTCCAACTTTGCAAAACCGGGCTATGCGTCCCGCCATAACACAACGTACTGGCGGTGCGGCGAGTATATTGGCTGCGGCGCTGCGGCGCATTCCTACTATCAAAATGTGCGCTTTTGCCACACGTCGGATTTAAAAAGCTACATATCCTGCCCGACAAAACGCGAAGAGGAAACAAAGCTTTCCCGCGCAGACGAAATAAGCGAATTTATGATGCTGGGTCTGCGGATGGCGCAGGGTGTGTCAAAGAACGAGTTTTTCAAAAGGTTTGGCGTTTCGCTGGACGATCAGTTTGGCGATATTGTGAAAAAATATGAAGCATGCGGCTTGCTCTTGACAGACGGCGACCGTGTCGCGTTTACGGAGCAGGGCGTTCACGTTTCAAATACAGTTTTATGTGAATTTGTGTGAGGAAATATGTTTGTTAAGGTCAGTAATCTCAAACTGCCCGTAGGCGTGACGACTGCTGAGGTCTTTCAGGAGGCACGAAAGCGGCTCGGGCTGAGCAAAAACGATATTGTGTCGGAAAAGCTTTTGCGCAGGTCGGTAGACGCGCGCAGAGGAACCGTGCAGCTGGTGTTCAGCGTTTTGGTGGAAACCAATCAAACCGTTTCCCAAAACGGGAAGGACGTCTTCGTTATCGAGCCAAAAAAGCGGGAGGTACCAGTGCCGGGAACAGAAAAAATGGCGCACCGCCCCGTGGTGGTGGGGTTTGGTCCCTGCGGTATGTTCTGCGCGCTCACCTTGGCGCGGCTGGGATACCGACCGATATGCCTTGAACGCGGCGCGGACGTGGACACGCGCACCAGCAAGGTTCATGCGTTCTGGAACGGCGGAGCGCTTGATGAGACTACAAATGTGCAGTTTGGCGAGGGCGGCGCAGGCACGTTTTCTGACGGCAAGCTCACCACGCGCATCGGAGACCCGCTGATTGACGGGATTTTAGAGGACTTTGTTTCCCACGGCGCACCGAAAGACATTTTATATTCCGCAACGCCCCATATCGGCACAGATGTGCTAAAACATGTGGTGAAGAGCATTCGTGAGGAAATTTTGTCCCTGGGCGGTGAGGTGCGATTTTGCACCGCTGTTACGGATATTGCGCTTTTAAACGGCGCGCTGGTTTCGCTTAAGCTCTCAAACGGTGAAACGCTGCCCTGCGAAACAGCGGTGTTTGCCATTGGGCACAGTGCGCGGGACACCTATGAAATGCTGTTTGAGCGCGATGTGAAAATGATACAAAAGCCCTTTTCTGTGGGCGTTCGCGCAGAACATCCCAGAGCGGATATTGACCGTGCGCTGTACGGAGATTTTGCCTCTCATCCTGATTTGGGCGCAGCAAACTATCAGCTCTCCTATCGGGAGGGCGACCGCGGATGCTACAGTTTTTGTATGTGCCCCGGCGGAACCGTGGTTTGCGCCGCATCGGAACGGGACTCTGTCGTGGTAAACGGCATGAGCGAGCGCGCGAGAGATGGAAAAAATTCCAATAGCGCCATTTGCGTCAACGTGACGGGTGAGGATTTTGGAAGCAGCCACCCGCTCGCGGGCGTTGCATATCAGCGAAAGCTGGAGAAAAAAGCATTTTTGATGGGCGGCGGGACGTATAGCGCCCCCGTGCAGCTTTTGGGAGATTATTTAGAGGGACGCGTGACGAAAAAGCTTGGCGCAGTTACGCCAAGCATATTAAGGGGCACGCAGTTTGCAGACTTAAACGAGTTGTTTTCCGAAGAAATCAATCGGTTGATGAAGACGGGACTTATGCGGTTTGAACGAAACATTCGCGGTTTTGCAAGACGCGATGCAGTTTTGACCGGGGTGGAGACCAGAACCTCGGCACCCGTGCGGATTCTGCGCGCAGAAAGCGGTGAGAGTATCACCTGCCGTGGACTGATGCCCGCGGGTGAGGGCGCGGGATACGCCGGCGGAATCATGAGTGCGGCGGTAGACGGCATCAAAACGGCGCACCGTATTGTGGAACGCTTTCAACCGCGTTAATCGTGCAAACGAAAGGGATTATGACATCTTGTGGATGCCATAATCCCTTTCGTTTGATGAACTGTTTTTTATCGGCACTCGACCTGAAAATATGCCCTTGGATGTGCGCAAACCGGGCACACCTGCGGTGCGGAAGCGCCTTCGTGCGCGTAGCCGCAGTTTCTGCAAACCCATAAGACGTTGCCCTCTTTCGTAAACACACGCTCTTGTTCCACGTCCTGAAGATAACGTAAAAAACGTGCCTCATGCTCTTTTTCGATGTTTCCCACCATTTCAAAAAGCTGAGCGATAGAAGAAAATCCTTCCTCCTTTGCAATTTTTGCGAATTCGGGATACATCTGTGTCCATTCGCTGTTTTCCCCGGCCGCCGCCATGGCAAGATTTTCTTTGGTGTCTAAAATACCGCTTAGCTCCTTAAGCCATATTTTTGCGTGGGCACGCTCGTTTTCCGCGGTGGCAAAGAAAATTTCCGCGATCTGTTCAAACCCTTCCTTTTTTGCAGCCTCCCCAAAGAAGGTGTATTTGTTTCGTGCCTGAGATTCTCCCGCAAATGCGGTAATTAAGTTTTGTTCTGTTTTTGAACCCTTTAATTCCATGTTTTTTCCTTTCTGCCCAAATTTTATTACACCGCTTGCGGGCTGCTTCGCGGCGTTTTTTGCAATATCTTCCTTAGCAGTATTTCCCATTTTCTTACTTGCTATACGTTCATATTTTGACTTTTAGAAAGCATCTTGACAAGTTTGAATTTTCGTAATATAATAAATACAAACTGAAATATAACGGAGAGAATTGGCTTAAGGCACATCGTTATAAAGTAAGATGGATGCTCCGGCGGCCCCTTTGTCAGCGTGGAACATTTGGCGGACAACCTGAGAATAAGTGGGCATTTGAGATTATGTAGGTTGGCGCAGTAATTTTAAGAAGCTGCGTTGATTATAAAATGGCGGCAAGCGGTTTTTGTGCCAGCCGTTTGTAGCTGACAGGATGTGATTCAGTATGTTTAAAGAATGCACATTGGGGAAAGATGAAAAAGAGAGATTGGTTCATTGCCTGGCAAAAAATCTAAGAAGCCTTAGAACGGGTTGCGGTTTGTCTCAGGAGAGACTTGCCGGTCTAATCGGCGTAACCAGACAGACCGTGCTCGCAGTGGAAAATGGGAAAAGAGAGATGACATGGACGATGTTTTTAGCATTTCTTTTTTTGTTTTCAGGCAATGAAAGAACGCGCAAAGACTTAATAGAATCCGGCGCGTACACGGAAGAACTTGCCGAATTTTTGGGAATCGGTGAGTACAGAAAATAAGGGAACAGAGCAAAACGCCCGCGCAGGTTCGTGAAACAGAAGACGAATGTGTGCGGGTGTTGTTCTTCTCCCAACAAAAAAGGGTTAGGAGGTGGCACAGTGGACGGGAAAGAAACTCAAAACAAAGAGAACAAGGAGTCTCGAAAAGAAACCGTGTACGGGAACGAGTATTTCGGGATTCCGTCCGACTGCAACCAAAAACAGAAGATGAGCAGCTTAAAGCTCACCTGTTATATTGTTGTGGTAGCGGTGCTGTGTACCTTGATTTATGGTGGATTTCATCAGTTCACCGACCGGTATCTGCCGGAAATGACTTTTGACAAATCCATGCAGCCGTTGCTTTATCAAAAAGGCAGTGCCGCATTTATTAAATCCGCCGATGAAAAATCTGGCAAACACATTGTGGAATCACAGTCCCTTTATGGCGGGATTGACAACCGCTTGATTTCCATGTCAGCGGACGGAAAATATATTTTTTTTGCAGCGGAAAATGAAGCAACCAAAACGGGCTTTGACCTGTGTTACCGACAGGTTGCAGCCATTGACGGAGCGGAGAAAGATGCGCCTGAGGAAACGGTTGTTTTAGACAACGAAGTAAATCGTTTTAAAATTCATGAGAGCGGAAAATTTGTGTTGTATCTAAAAGGAGATTACCTCTATTTTTCCAATTTGAAAGAAAAAAAATTTATTGCCTCGGATATAGAGGATTTCTACTTCAGCCGAAATGGACAGCAGATGGTTTTTTACAAAACAAACGGCTCGATGTACATCCGAAAAACAGCGATTGGTGCCATACCCGAGTTGGTAGACACGGAGATTGAAAAGGTGCTGTCGGCAAAAAACGAGTATGCAAAAATTTATTATTTGAAACATGACGCACTTTACTGGAAAGAGTCCGGGAAAGAGCGTGTTTGTCTTGCAAAAAATGTAGAAGACAGTATTTTGCTGGACGAATCTGTATATTTTACGAGAAGAGAAACCAAGACATTTCGGTTCGATGATTTTTTTTCCGATTCTATGAAAAATGCGGATCGTGACATGAAAGACCCTGCGCAGAATAAAACGAGTTCTTCAAAAAAAGAGCTTGACGCAGCGACGCAAAAGCTCGTGCGGCGATATGAAGACAAATTGCGCCGTGATGAAATCCGAAGCTTCTTTGCGATAAACGGCATTTATGTAGAGCGGTACAATCTCTATACCGTGGAACAGGGCGAGGAGGTTCTGGTGGACGAGGGGCTTGCTGCGGGTACACTTTCGTATCATGGCTGCAGACATACAATTGTTTACAAGAAGAATCTGTATTCTAAAGAGAAACAAGACATTGGTCGTTTTGAGTCTTTAGAAGATGCTGTGACAAAGACAAACCTACTTTTGCGCAAGGTGGATTCAGTGGGGCTTAGTGTGCTTTCCAAAAACAAGAAGCCGTACCTTGCTATGGAGGTGTTTCCGAAGGATCAGCCAGATGTATCGCCGGACGGAAAATATTTATACTGCATGGAGCAGACGAGCGGAACAGACGACGATACGCTGGTGCGCTATGAGATTTCTGCAAAGGAGCTCAAAAACCGAACCGAGCTAAAGCGCGGCGTGACATCTTATGAGATAGACGGTGCTTCAACCGATGTGGCTCTGATATTTGATGGCGTAAAGCTCGGCATTTTTAAAGACAACCAATATACGCATTTGTCCGACAACTCCTGTCAAGAGTTTTTCTATGTGGATGGAACGCTATATTTCTTTGATGAATACCGTCCGGGGATGCGGTCAGGTACACTGATGCGCTTCCGTGACGGTGAGGTAAAAAGTGTAGACACAAACGTGCGCAGTTTCAGTGCGCGCAATTTAAAAACCGTGTGCTATATCCGGGATTATCAGGGCACGGGCGGCGATTTATACGTGAAAACAGGAAACAAAAAACGGGAGAAAATTGACGAAGATGTAAAATGGCTTTTCCCCTGATGGAAAATTGAGAAAAACAAGAAGTTTGTGCTTTACTTTGTGAAAAATATATGATACAATAAACATGATAGTTATGTATTTATCAGGATACAGTAAAATCACAAGATACATAGGAGGTTTATAGGATGAGCAGATCGGCTAGATCCAGAGGACGGAACTATTACGAGGAAATGGAAGAAACAGAAATTTTAGAAGAGACAGAAGATTTTGATTCCTATGAAGAACCGGAAGACGGCAGCGATTATGAAGACGGGTACGATGACTACGATGATTTAGACGGCGAGTCCAAAGGCTCAGGTGCTGCAAAGCGTGTGGTTACGGTTGTTGCTGTTTTGGCAGCCTTGGTTGCGCTCTTTTTTGCGTCTACCTGGATTACGGGGATTATCATCGACCGCAATCAAGAACCGAAAAGCTATACCACAAATACACCTGAAATGGACGAGGAAGAAGAGCTGATTCCTTCTGCGCAGCCCACAGATATAGACGGAGAAACATTGCCCGGCGTTGTAGACGAGGATGAGGACGAAGACGAAGAACCCGTTTCCACCTCTAAACCAAAGGCAACGAAAAAGCCAGACACAAATTCTTCGAACAATTCTGATGATGACGATGAGGGTACGACCACAACATCGAAACCTACACAAAAGCCGACATCAAAACCGACTACTGCTCCTACGCAAAAGCCTACGTCGGAACCGACGGCGAAACCAACATCAGCACCTGAAAAGACGCCCGCACCGACTCCGTCGATTACCATTACCAATCCGGGTGCGTAAGCCAATGGAATTTCGGACGGAAAGCTTTGAAGAAACCGCGCGCGTTGCATTTGATTTTGCAAAGCAGCTTCCCCCTGGCGCTGTGGTTTGCTTGCGGGGCGAGATGGGCGCGGGGAAAACCGTGTTTACGGGCGGATTGTGCCGCGGACTTGGTGTTTGTGATTATGTAACCAGCCCAACCTTTACCGTTGTAAACGAATATGACGGAGAAAATATCCGCGTATATCACTTTGATATGTACCGGATTGAGGACGAGGACGAGCTTTTGGAAATTGGCTTTGAAGAATATCTAAACGCCGGCGGCGTGTGCGTAATTGAATGGCCGCAGAACGTGGAGCGAAGCCTTCCGAAGCATCGGTACGAGGTAGAAATCAATAAATGCGGGGAAAATACCCGCGTCATAACAATCAGTAATAGATAGGCGCTTTTTATGGAATTCCCGTTTGCTTTGCAATCGGGAATTTTCATGAAAATGAAGTGGAAAACAACGGACGGTGAGAATATGCTGATTCTGAGCGTAGATTCTTCGTCGCAGGCGGCAACAGCCGCACTCCTGCGGGACGGAGAACTGCTATGTGAATACACACAAAATCAAAACAAGACCCATTCAATTAAAATGCTCCCGATGATTGAGCGCATGCTAGGCGATGTGGAAGTTACGCTTTCTGACATCGACGTGTTTGCCTGCGGTGTCGGACCCGGCTCGTTTACGGGGGTTCGTATCGGTGTAGCAACGGTACGCGGGTTTGCAAAAACGCTGGAAAAAGCGGCTGTTGCTGTAAATAGCTTAGAAATTTTGGCAAACAATGTTTCCTATTTTCCGGGACGTGTGTTTGCGCTCGTTTCAGCACGAGAAAACGAATGCTATTGTGCGGTATATGAAAAGGGCGAAGAAAAAATTGCGCCCTGCGTTATGACTGTAGAGGAAATTATTGAAAACGCAAAAGGAGTGCCTTGCATCTTCGTAGGAGACGGCG
>JAZNIA010000172.1:0-3165 GCA_045577195.1 Congzhengia sp. | reverse complement strand
TAATGCCCATGATATTTCTGAGAGCGTCCCAATTATCGGCAAAGCGGGTAACGAAGTCCTGCTCGCGTGCGCTTACTTCGTTGTAAACATTGGGCAGATTGTCGCGGGGGTTGGTAAGAGTTTCAGTAGGCATAATTTATAGTTCCTTTCAGTTGAATAGATTGGGGTTTTCGGCAAGAGCCTTCTGGCGTTCAGCAGTAGACATGACATAGCGTCCATGGTCATCCTTTTTATAAAGGTCTGCTTTGGTCAGCGCTGCGCCGTTGTTGTTTGCAGGAGGATTATGCGTATTAGCACCCGTGGTCTGGGTGTTCACAATGAAATCCGCCCACTCGGTTTTGATGGTCTTTGTCAGCTCGTCTGCGCCCTTGATTTTGCCGTCTTCCAGCTCGACCTTGCTCAGATCGGAAACCTTCAGAACGCTATCAATGCGCTTTTCGCTGATTCCGGCAGAGATAAGCAGTTCGCGGTATGCCTTTTCCTTGGCTGCGCGGGTCTCCTTGGCATTCTGCTCGGTTTTGAAGTCCTCAAAGGCTTTGTGTTCCTTTTCGTACTTCTCTTTGTAGCCGTCATCGCCTTTGGCTTTAAGGTCGTCCAATTCCTTCTGAACTGCCGCAAGCTTTTCGGCGTCGGCTTTGTAATGCTTGAGGCCGTCAACGGTCTCGGTATGCATTTCAATGATGGAGTCCACCTGTTCATCGGTGAGTCCCATCGCTTTAAGGGATTTGCGGGTAAGTGCCATGATTTATCTATCTCCTTTTCTTTGGCCCCGTTTCTTTGGGGGCGATAGTTGTATAAAAAGCGGCTGTGCCTCGCCGCGATTTATCGAAAATGTATAGAAAAAGAGAACGCCCTTTTATGCGTTCTCCAATTCGTCTTTTATGATGTTTTGATAGGTCAGTTTGTGGTTTGCAACAGCGGGCTTCAAATAAGGCTGCGCCCTCTGGCCGTGGGTGTGATGCCAGTTGCCGTTGTCGTCCTGGTAAACCCACGGGTCTGGGCGTCCGCCGCCGCCTTCCGCATATTTGCCCGTGCCAAGTTCTACATAAATTGCGTATTCGTTGTTTGTGCCTATGTAAGTGGAGTCATCATCCTCTTTGTGCGTTATGCTCTGCTTTAATGTGCTTGTGTCAACAGAGACAAGGTCGGTGGCATAGCCTTCAGCTTGTGAGCCGCAACGCCATAAGGCGCGAGCCTTTGCATCGTGGAGGTCTTGAATAATTTCATCTTTATGGTTGGCTATTTCAATTTCCATTTTCAAGCCCTCTCATAAGTCTTTTAATCTCTTTCCATTTTTGGGGTTGCTTGTATTTCATGTCCTGAAATTCGTTGAATGTAGAGGGCACCTTCTTGCCCAACGCAGCAGAATAGCGGTAAAACTGCTTTTTATCCGCAGAGTAGTTTTTTCCTTTCTTTTGATAGATTTCCCACTCCACGGCATCTCCAGCCTTTTTCATTGCCTCCCATTCGGCGTATGTCATTTCGTTTACAAGCTCATTTCTTCCCGTCACAGGGTTTCGCACACGCATTTGCCGTGGTTCTGCCTCTATGCCCTCTTTTTCCGATTTCCTTATATGACAGCGACAGTTATACAAATCAGCCGGTTTCGCGCTCACGGTATCGCCGGGAAACATCATTTCCGAGCCAAGAGGTGAGATAAACGGCTTGTTGTAAGGCACGGTTTGCCCATCTAAAAGACGATGAGAATGGCGAGTGCGGTTATCCTTTTCGGCCACCCAACGTTTCCACACTTTCACACCCAAAGTTGCAGCCCGTTCAAAGCCGTCTTGTCTGCCGCCGTTCTGCGCGGAGGTCATAGCGGTTCTGGCGGCTCTCACCGCGCTTGCCTTTTCCATCCCCTCAATGCGGCTTTGCAGGTCCTTTGCAATCTTGCCTATGCTTTTGCCCTGCAATATGCCGCTTGTTATGCTTGCGGTAATCTGCTGTTTGGAATAGGCAAGGTCAATGCCGCGCTGCACGGCTCTTTTCTGCGGATAATAGGGCATCAGGTTGGGTTCTTCCACAAGGGCGCGGCGCACCGCCTCCTCGTTCCAGAGGGTAAAGCCGACATCTCCGGCAACCTGCTCAATGGTATAAGCGCAATAATTTCGATTCAGCGAATAAACGCCCGGTGTGGCATCATTTATATACGCCGCCGCGACCTCATTTGCCTTGTAAATACGCTCTGCAAGTTTGTCTCTCAAATCTTCAAAGCGTTCGCCCCGTCCCATTTGAGCAAGCCGCCACTGCTTGTATTCTTCCTCTGTCCACTCTCCTGCCTCGACCATTGCTTTGTATTTCTTATCCCTTATCTCAAAGTTTTTGAAATACTCATTAATGACCTCGGTCATTTCCTTGGAGGCTTCGGAATACATTTTTTCTATTCGCTTTTCAAGGGCGGCAAGCTCTTTTTCGGTGAGCTCATAGGCTTCGTCAATCATTCTTCAGCTCCGTCAGGCGGCATATAGCGGTTGATTTCCAAATCAGCCTTGCGCTGCAAAATCTCCTCAACTTCCTCGGTGGCAATCCAAGGCAGATGGTTGAGAATGGCTTCGTCATCGAGATAAGCAGAGGCGGCAAGCACCATGTTTGTCTCTTCGGTCTGGTTGGCTATTCTGTTCCACTTGAAAGAGGGGACATCCTCAATGCCTATGAGGCTGAATAGCTTGGCGATAAATTCTCTGATATGATATTCAAAATCGCCGCATTTATCGTCCTGCGCCTGATATGCGAGGCGTATGCCTGTGGCGGTTATATTGCCGCTCAGAGCTTTTTCTATATCCAGCAGCATAAAGTCCTCATACATATCGCTGCGAAGCCTGTCCAGAAGCTTTTCACGGGCTTCAACGGGAATGTCCAAAGTGTGTGCCTCTGCGCTCATATCCGGATCAAGATTAAAAGCCTTGATAGCACGTATTCGCTCGACAAAGCGTTGCAGATCCACATCATCCATGCCGCCTGTGCCTTTTAAAATCCAAAAAATCTCACTGGTATCGTCAATCTGGTTAGCCATGCCGGACTTGATGAAATCATAGCAGTCTATATCCTCACGAATGCCAATGATTTCGCTCTGCTTGAGGTCGTTGGCATATATCGGAATAATCGGAAAGCCGGGATAGTTGCTGCCCTGGATTTCTTCAACGCCGCCTATTTCGGTGCGTTTCA
>JAZNIA010000171.1:0-10774 GCA_045577195.1 Congzhengia sp. | reverse complement strand
ATATATGAAAGTGTATTTGTTAGAACATGCTTATGATTATGGAGAGAATCTTGAGCATACAGAGGTTAAAACACTTGGTATTTATGAAAACAGAGAAAAGGCTGAAAAGGCAATTTCTGAATACAAATTACTTCCAGGGTTTAACGAATATGATGACGAGTGTTTTTATATTAGTGAACACGAATTAAATGTTGGTTCATGGTTAGAAGGATTTATACAAGTTGATTAATTTTTTATCCTAACTTCACATAAACTTGCCACCAAAAAGGTTTGCATCTAAACCTTATGTGTCGCATTCCGTTGACGATACAATGAAGCTACGCAAAAAACATTTTTGATGCGAAAGAGACGGGTGATGATTATGACAGTGTTGGAAAATCGGGTTTGTGCTGCACAGGAAAACAGCGCTCTGCGCGAAACACTGATTCAGGAATACACGGGATTTATTCTGGCAGCGGCATCAAAGACCTTGGGTAGATTTGTGGACAAAGAAGATGATGCATTTTCTGTTGCGATGATTGCGTTTAATGAAGCAATCACAAAGTTTCGTAGCGAAAAGGGGATGTTTTTGTCCTTTGCCGCACGCGTAATACGCGCCCGATTGATTGACGAAAGGCGCAAATTGCGGGAGAAAACTGTACCGTTCAGTAGCTTAGCGGAGTTGGGCAAAGATGGTGAAATTATGGAGTTTGATGTTTCTGACAGCAAAGAAATTTTGTCGGAAACGGCGCTGGAAATTTATCAGCTCCAAGAAGAGCTTGCGCGCTATGGGATTCGGTTTGCACAGCTCTCCGGCGATGCCCCGAAAGCGCAAAAAACAAAAGATGCGTGCGTGCGCGTGATTTCCCATGTACTCAAAAACCCGCAAATGGTTGCGGAAGTGAAAAAGCAGGGCACACTCCCCGGAAAAACGATAATTGATGCGCTTGGCATCACCAAAAAACTTTTAGAGCGTCACCGAAAATACCTGCTTGCCGTGATTTTAATCTTAAGTGGCGATTATCCGGTGCTGTCGCATTATTTTGATGATATTGAACCAATCGCATAGCATAAAACCCTTTGGGAGCGATATATCATACAAAAATGCGGCATCAAAGGGCTTGTTACATCATATTATATTTAAAAAAATCAAAAAAACTCTTGACAGGATTGGTTAGTTATGGTAAACTAACTATTGGGAGTTAGTAGAAACTAACTAAGCTATAAAACAATACAACACGCAATAAGAAGTTGTGTGTGTTTCCATTGACAATGCGATGGAAAACCGTATTATAATGGCTAGAGTAAATTTTGTAGAAAGGAAAGATTACATGACCTTAAAGGACGTGAAAGTCGGCAAAACGGCAAAGGTTATAAAATTGCAGGGCGAAGGGGCTATAAAGCGCCGTATTATGGATATGGGCATCACAAAAGGTGTTGAGATTTACGTAAAAAAGGTTGCGCCTTTGGGTGACCCCGTTGAGATCACAGTAAGAGGCTATGAGCTTTCTATCAGAAAAGCTGATGCTGAAATGATTTTGGTTGAATAAAATTTTTGCAGGAGAGTTAGACGCTCCTAACCGAATGGGAGGTAGAATAAAATGCCGCTTAAGATAGCACTTGCCGGGAATCCGAACTCAGGCAAAACCACGCTGTTTAATGCATTGACGGGTGCAAATCAGTATGTTGGGAACTGGCCCGGCGTAACGGTTGAAAAAAAAGAAGGAAAATTAAAAGGAAACAAGGACGTTGTGCTTACGGACCTGCCGGGGATTTATTCCCTTTCTCCTTACACACTGGAGGAGGTTGTTGCCCGCAACTATTTAATTAACGAGCGTCCCGATGCGATTTTAAACATTGTTGACGGTACAAACTTAGAACGGAATCTGTATTTAACCACGCAGTTGACAGAACTGGGCATTCCGGTCGTGATTGCCATCAACATGATGGATATTGTATTAAAAAACGGGGATCAAATTGACTTTTTGGGCTTAAGCAAAGCATTAGGCTGCAAAATTATTGAGATATCCGCATTAAAGGGCAGCGGAATTGAAGAGGCGGCAACTGCTGCGATTGAAGCTGCAAAAAAAGGAAGAACCATTCCGTCGCATACGTTTTCCGGCGTGGTAGAACATGCGCTTGCACACATAGAAGAGGCAGCGGTACATGGCATGCCTGAAGAGCAGCAGCGTTGGTACGCCGTCAAAATATTTGAACGTGATGACAAGGTCATGGCGCAGCTGGGATTGGATGATGTCACGGCGTTTCACATAGAGAAAGATATTAAGGCTGCCGAACTGGAGATGGACGATGATGCAGAAAGCATTATTATCAACGAGCGTTATGAGTATATCACCAGATTGATGGCGAAGTATTACCAGAAAAAGAATGTAGGCAAGCTTTCTGTTTCGGATAAAATTGATAAAATTGTAACCAACCGTATTTTGGCTTTGCCGATTTTTGTTCTGATTATGTGGGTTGTTTACACCCTCTCCATCGGTACCGTTGGCGACTGGACGGTTACGTTTATGAACGACGGTTTATTTGGCTCCTTTGCCGAAACCTATGAAACCGGTTTTCTCTCCACATGGCACAGTGTGCCGGAGTTGTTGGACATGGTGCTTCTTGGAGCAGACGGCACGCCCGTGATTGCGCAGTGGCTCTACACACTGATTCAGCATGGAATTGTGAGCGGTGTCGGTGCGGTGCTTGGTTTTGTACCGCAGATGTTTGTCTTGTTTTTACTCCTCTCCATTTTGGAGGATTGCGGTTACATGTCCCGCGTGGCATTTATTATGGACAAAATCTTTCGGAAGTTTGGTCTATCCGGCAAAAGCTTTATTCCGCTGCTGGTTGCATCCGGCTGCGGCGTTCCGGGCGTTATGGCGAGCCGTACCATTGAGCAGGATCGTGACCGGAAAATGACCGTTATGACCACATGCTTTATTCCATGCGGTGCGAAGATGCCCATTGTTGGTTTAATCGCCGGTGCGCTCTTTGGAGGTGCCGCCTGGGTTGCAACAGCAGCATATTTTATCGGTATCGGTGCAGTCGTTGTTTCCGGTATTATCTTAAAGAAAACGAAGGCGTTTGCAGGAGACCCCGCGCCCTTTGTTATGGAACTGCCTGCATATCACGCACCTGTTTTAACCAACGTACTTCATACTGTGTGGGAACGCGGCTGGAGTTTTATCAAGCGTGCAGGTACCGTTGTTTTAGCAGCCAGTATTATTATCTGGGTGCTCAATAGCCTGAGCTTCGAGGGTGGATTCCATTACATCATGGAAGAAAACGGCGGTGCGTCTATTTTAGAGGTTATCGGAAGTGCTGTTGCATACATCTTTGCGCCCCTTGGCTTTGGAAACTGGCAGGCAGCGGTCGCAACGATTTTGGGACTGGTTGCAAAAGAAGAGGTTGTCGGTGTATTTGGTTCTCTTTCCTCTATGGCAGATGCAGATTTGGCAATGGAACTGGTTGAAACCGGTGAAGCGGGCCTTGCGGCAATCGGCGCAGAATTTTTTGCAGGCAGCAAGCTTGCGGCATTTTCCTTTATGATTTTTAACCTCCTTTGTGCCCCTTGCTTTGCGGCGATGGGAGCCATTAGACGCGAAATGAACAATGCAAAATGGACGATTGGTGCAATTGGCTATATGTGTGCGTTTGCATATGCCATTTCTCTCATTGTATATAACATCGGTTTGCTATTTTGTGGCGTGTTCACGGTATGGACCGTTGTTGCGTTTATACTTTTGACAGTGCTGATTTACCTCATGGTTCGCAAAAATAAATATTTAGGCGCTACTTTAGATACAAGCCATATCGGCGGTAGCGCAGTATCCAAGTAAGAGGTGATGATATGCAGTATTTACCGACTATCATTGTTGCATTTATTGTTGGAGTGATATTTATAGCAATTATTGTAAACGAAATAAAAAAACGAAAATCCGGGCAGGGAGGCTGTTCCTGCGGCTGTGGAGGCTGCGGTATGGCGGATGTATGCCACGGAAAAAGAAAAGAATAGAATAAAAATAGAAAAACTGTAGCAAGCAAGGATTCCCCTCCTTCTTTCTGCAGTTTTTTTGCATGAAAAAACGGTCTGTGCCTGAAGGCGGGAGGTAATAACGTGTCCTTTCAGGTACAGACCGATGGGTGGGCAATATTTGGATGAAGCGGTTAAACCGCCTGCTTCATTTTAAGCTTTATAGAGTCAGAAATCATAGCAATAAACTCGCCGTTGGTGGGTTTTCCTTTGTTGGTGTCAATGGTGTAGCCGAAGATTTCAGTTAAAACCTCCTCGCGGCCGCGGTTCCAGGCAACCTCAATGGCGTGTCGAATTGCACGCTCCACGCGGGAAGACGTAGTGGAGAAATTTTTTGCCACGGTGGGGTATAAAAGCTTGGTGATAGAGTTGATAAACTCATCATCATGAATGCATAAGCCGATGGCCTCGCGCAGATAATTGTACCCCTTAATATGCGCGGGCACGCCAATATCGTGGATAATATCGGTAATCACGCTTTCTAAATTACTTTCATCTACTGTGGCGCGAATGCCCTTTGTATTGATGATGGGAGCGGGCGCCGAAAACCCTGTTACGGGAACAACCATTTGCGCATACACCTGACGAATACGTTCTGCAATCACTGCACTGTCCTCGCAGGGCTTTAACAAATAGTAGTGCGCACCTAAGGAAATGGCTTTTTGAATAACCTTGTCGTTGGCAATGGCACTGTACATAATGCAACATGTGTTGCTGCACGCGGGTGTCATGGAGAGCTTTTCCAAAAGCCCTAAACCGTCCATTTTCGGCATGACGATGTCAATAATTGCAACATCCGGCTTTTTCTCACAAATCAGCCGATAGCCGTCCTCGCCGTTTTCTGCAGTACCAACCAGCTTCATATCCGGAATTCCTTCAAAATATTTTGCCAGTCCTTGCCTGATTTCTGCGTTGTCGTCGATTGATACAATTTTAATCATTTTTATCCCTCCTGCAAATCTCTTGAATATAATTGGAAATATTTTACATATTCAACAAAACCTATTATAGCACATGGTTTTTTAAATTTCAAGTACTTTTTACCAATTTTTGTAAATAATTTGGAATTAAATGGAAGGTGTTTCAGGATTCTACACAATCTTACGGGATTCGGCAAAAAATGCGTGACACATGGCGACAAAACGTGACAGCGACAAATGGGGTATTACAAAATGCGCATACCATGTGCGTAAAATAACAAAACAGGGATTTGTACATCAAATCCCTGTTTTGTTATTTTATATTCTGTTTTTTATTCTAAATAATCTTTAAGCTTTTTACTTCTGCTGGGGTGACGGAGCTTGCGGAGTGCTTTTGCCTCAATCTGGCGGATACGCTCACGTGTTACGTCAAATTCCTTGCCAACCTCTTCTAAGGTTCTTGCCCGGCCGTCCTCTAAACCGAAGCGCAGCTTTAACACCATGGACTCACGGGGCGAAAGGGTGTCGAGCACGTTACCCAGCTGTTCCTTCAACAACATAAAGGAAGCTGCTTCAGAGGGCGCGGGAGCGTCCTCGTCGGGGATAAAGTCGCCGAGGTGACTATCCTCCTCCTCGCCGATGGGCGTTTCTAAAGAAACGGGCTCCTGCGCAATTTTCATAATTTCACGCACTTTGTCTATGGACATGTTCAGCTCTTTTGCAATTTCATTCGGATGCGGGTCGCGACCCAATTCCTGCACAAGCTGACGGGAAACACGAATCAGCTTGTTGATGGTTTCCACCATATGCACGGGAATACGAATGGTTCTTGCCTGGTCGGCAATCGCGCGGGTGATGGACTGACGAATCCACCAGGTAGCGTAGGTACTGAACTTATAACCCTTTGCATAGTCAAATTTTTCAACAGCTTTAATCAAACCTAAATTACCTTCCTGAATCAAGTCCAGAAACAGCATGCCGCGGCCAACATAACGCTTTGCGATAGAAACAACAAGACGTAGGTTTGCTTCCGCAAGACGTTTTCTGGCGTTTACGTCGCCCTCAGTCATGCGTTTTGCAAGGTCCATTTCTTCTTCTGCGCCCAGAAGCGGGACCTTACCGATTTCTTTTAAATACATTTTTACATGGTCGTCAATGGAAACGCCCTCCGCGCTGGAAATCTCCATAACCTCAGCGTGAATATCCATATCCTCGGGAGGCTTGATTTCGTCAAACTCCTCCTCAATTTTTTCCATTTCCTTGTCCATATCGGAAACAACTTCAATGCCCTCGCGTTCTAACATTTCATAAATATTTTCAATTTGTTCCGGCTCTATTTCGATTTCAGACAGGGAATCCATGACTTCTTTGTAGGTTAAAACGCCGCTAGTACGACCCTTTGCGGTCAATTTATTTATGGCGTCAACCTTCTTCTGTTCAAGTTCAGTCAATGTTGTTTCTCCTCTCGTTTTCCTTTTTGATGAGTTCGTTAATTTCGTTGAGTTTGCCTTCTGCGGCAAGCTTGTTGATTTTTATGTTAAGATTTTGTTTTTTAATTTTTTCAATGTTATCCTTAATTGCCAAAACGGAATCTCCCAGATATTCTTTGTAGAAAATATCTGCCGCGCAGGATTTTAACGCATCCGGCAGAGTGGAGAAAAACAAAGGTGCATCGCAGCTTTCTCCGTTTTCTTTAAACGCCGTCAGTTCGCTAAATAGCGCGCGGTGTCGCTCATCTGTCAGCTCGTCAGCCGTAATCGTGTTTTTCGCAATGCGAAACGCCTGATTGCTGAAAAACATCAGGTTCAGCAGCATGCGTTCTGTTTTATAAGATGCATTGTTTGTGGAGACGGCATTTTCGCGGATTTGGGAATAAGTCCCCTGCGGCTTGGCAACGTTTTGGACTTCGCGCTCCGCTTTTTTGATCTCCTTGCGATTTTGGTTATAGATCAGCTTATTTACCTGAGCGGCAATGGAATCTGTGGAAATATCAGTTTCCCGCGCAATGCGTTTTATAAAAACTTCCCGCTCTACTGCGTTGGGCGTCTGTGCCAGAATTTCCGCTGCTTTATCAATAAACTCGATTTTGTCTTGTGAGTTGGTAAGATTATAGTTTTTCCGAATTCCTAAAATCTTATACTCTGTTGCAGACAACGCCTGTTCCATTAGCGCCTTAAAGCTTTCCTTGCCTTTGGTTTTTAAAAGCTCGTCCGGATCTTTTGCGCCGGAATAGGAAATGACTTTGAGCTTCACGTCTGCGGCGGCTAATATGTCAATCGCCTTTGCTGCTGCTTTTAGTCCTGCCTCGTCACTGTCGTAGCAAACATAAACGCAGGTTGCGTAACGCTTTAAAAGCAGTGCCTGAGAACTGGTCAGCGCGGTACCAAGCCCGGCAACGGCATTGGGAAACCCGTGAATGTGAAGAGACACGGCGTCCATATTTCCCTCGACCAGAATTAATCCGTCCTTTTGCCCGAACTGTTTTGCAACGTTTAGCCCGAACAGATGGTCGCCCTTGTGAAATACCGCCGTTTCGGGGGAGTTCATGTATTTTGCGGGGCTGTCATCTAGCGCGCGCCCGCTGAATGCAATCACATTACCGCGCACGTCAATTACGGGAAACATCAAACGGTTGCGAAACTTGTCATACACATGACCTTTCTCGTTTCGTACTGCCAGTCCGGCAGTGATGATTTCGTCGTTTTTATAGCCGTTTTCGTTTAAGAATCCGGTCAAATCCGACCAGGAATCCTTTGCAAAGCCAATGCCGTATGTGGTGATGATGTCGCGGGAAAGTCCGCGGTCTTTGGCGTAATCCAGTGCGTGCTTTGCGTCATCTCCTGCAAGATTTGCAACATAGCGTTTAGCGGCAAGCTTGTTCATTTTTAGAATACGTTCCCGCAAATCGTGCCGCTTTTGGATTTCAGGACTGTAAACCTCCTCTTCTAACACCACGCCTGCGCGGTCTGCCAAAAGACGAATGGCGTCCACAAAATCCAAATTTTCAATTTTTTTCACAAAATCAATCAAATTTCCGCCGCTTCCGCAGCCGAAACAATAGTAAAGCTGCTTATCGCCGTTGATGTGAAAGGACGGTGTTTTTTCGCGATGAAAGGGACAAAGTCCCACGAAATCAGAGCCGTTTCTGCGCAGAGAAACAT
Organism: Congzhengia sp.; assembly: GCA_045577195.1. Lineage (GTDB taxonomy): Bacteria > Bacillota > Clostridia > UBA1381 > UBA9506 > Congzhengia. The sequence continues at coordinate 2,675 of JAZNIA010000171.1, read as the reverse complement.
AAGAAGAGGCAAACTCGGCAAGATCGCATCGAGAAAGCACTTCGTCTATGGAACTTTGCATAAAACGCGCCATAACCCAATCAACACCTCCGAAAATCATACATTCACATATATAGTTATTCGACAAGAACCGCTGTTTTCCCTTTTTTCTAAAATAATTTTTTTCAATCCATGTCAATTTTATGCTTTGTGGCATCCAAACAGGAATTTCATCTTTTTTGAAAGAATTTTTACATATTTTATATTGAAACAAAAATGAGTTTGTGCTATACTATAATATAGAGTACGAATGACTTTCAATACATGGAGAAGAACAGGTATGTTTAAAATATTAAAAACCGAAGGAAGAGCGCGTCGCGGCGAGTTTACCACGCCCCACGGCGTGGTGCAAACCCCGCTCTTTATGAACGTGGGAACGTCGGCTGCGATTAAGGGCGGCATCTCTTCTTTAGATTTAAAGGACCTCAAGTGTCAGGTGGAGCTGTGCAACACCTATCACCTGCATCTGCGCCCCGGTGACGATGTGGTGCACGATTTGGGTGGGTTGCACAAGTTTATGAACTGGGACCGCCCGATTTTAACAGATAGCGGCGGCTTTCAGGTGTTTTCTTTATCCTCTATCCGAAAGATCAAAGAGGAGGGCGTGTATTTTCAGTCGCACATTGACGGAAAAAAGATATTTATGGGTCCTGAAGAAAGCATGAAGATTCAGTCGAATCTGGCGTCTACCATTGCCATGGCGTTTGATGAGTGTGCAGATTCTACGCTCCCGAAAGAATACTTTAAAGAAAGCGTTGCAAGAACAGAACGTTGGCTTGAGCGCTGTAAGGCAGCTCTTGCAGAGTATAATAAAACTGCCATCAACAAAGAACAGATGCTGTTTGGCATCAATCAGGGTGGTATTTACGACGATCTGCGGATCGATAACATGAAAACCATTGCAAAACTGGATTTGCCCGGTTATGCCATCGGCGGACTCGCTGTGGGAGAAACGGCAGAAGAAATGTATCATGTTTTAGACGTGACGCTTCCCTTTGCACCGGAAAACAAGCCCCGTTATTTAATGGGCGTTGGCACACCAACCAACATTATAGAAGCGGTTGCCCGCGGTGTAGACTTTTTTGATTGCGTGATGCCCAGCCGAAACGCGCGCCACGGGCACTTGTTTACCAGCCGTGGCATCATCAACATCATCAACCAGAAATACCAAAGAGACAGTGCACCGATTGACCCCGCATGTGATTGCCCTGTATGCCGAAATCATTCCAGAGCGTATATCCGCCATTTGCTCAAGGCGGGGGAAATGCTGGGAATGCGACTTGCGGTTATGCATAACTTATATTTTTATAACAACTTAACGGAACAAATCAGAACGGCGCTGGAAGAAGGTCGTTTTCAGGCGTTTCGTGAAACCTATTCACCGCTTCTTTGTAAGCGGATTTAAAGGAATTTTGCTATGTTTAAAAGACTCAGAGAAGACATTCGCACAATTAAAGAAAGAGACCCTGCGGCGCGAAATGCTGTTGAAATCTTTTTTCTGTATCAGGGTCTGCATGCCATCTGGTGGTACCGCGTGTCTCACTGGCTTTATATGCGCAGATGGTTTGGCCTAGCACGTTATGTATCCCAATGCGGCAGATTCTGGACCGGAATTGAGATTCACCCCGGTGCAACCATCGGCAAGGGGCTGTTTATTGACCACGGCATGGGCGTTGTCATTGGTGAAACCACGGTAATTGGTGAAAATGTGACCATCTATCAGGGCGTTACCCTGGGCGGTACCGGAAAAGACACGGGCAAGCGTCACCCTACCATCGGAAACAACGTGATGATTGGTTCCGGCGCAAAGGTGCTTGGTCCGTTTGCTGTTGGGGATAACTCAAAAATTGCGGCAAACGCAGTGGTACTTACAGAGGTTCCGCCAAACTCCACCTGCGTGGGCGTCCCCGCCCGCGTGGTCAAAATCGGGAACAAGCGGGTGTGCCCCGAAGAACTGGATCAGGTGCACATTCCCGACCCTGTATCGCAGGAGCTTTGCAGATTGCAGGCGCGGCTGGACAGATTGGAAAAACAGTTTCTAAATGAGACGAAAAGTGAGGAGAATTAGACCATGAAGTTATATAACACGTTAAGCAGAACCAAGGAGGAATTTGTGCCGCTGGAACCGGGCAAAGTAAAAATGTATTCCTGCGGTCCTACCGTGTACAATTATTTTCATATCGGTAACGCGCGCCCCTTTATCATTTTTGATTCTCTGCGCAGATATTTAGAGTATATCGGATATGAAGTGACCTTTGTTCAGAATTTTACGGATATTGACGATAAAATGATTAAAAATGCCAATGAACAGGGCATTACCGTAAAGGATTTGGCAGACCGCTTTATCGCGGAGTATTTTACCGATGCAAAGGGCCTTGGCATTAAGGAGGCAACCATTCACCCGAAAGCAACTGAGAATATTGACGCAATTATCGACACGGTGCAGGCGCTGGTGGAGAAGGGCTACGCGTATGAGTCAAACGGTGACGTTTATTTTGAAACCAAGAAATTTTCAGAGTACGGCAAGCTTTCCAAACAACCCTTGGAGGATTTGGAGGCGGGCGCACGAATTGACGTGACGGACGTTAAGAAAAACCCCACCGATTTTGCGCTCTGGAAAGCGAAAAAAGAAGGGG
>JAZNIA010000170.1:0-3240 GCA_045577195.1 Congzhengia sp. | reverse complement strand
TTACATGTTTTGCATCGAAGGTGTGGTATAATATATTATAGCAGTTTATTACCACAACGAAGGAGTATACCCAGATATGCGAAAAACGAAAATAGTATGTACCTTAGGTCCGTCGTCCAGAAATGAAAAAACACTGACCGCAATGCTAAAAAACGGCATGAATGTTGCAAGAATCAACTTTTCTCACGGTACACATGAATATCATAAAGAAACGATTTCTCTTTTTCGAAGTGTTCGTGACAAACTCGGTTTACCGGGTGCTGTTATGCTGGATACGAAAGGTCCTGAAATCCGTTTATGTAACTTTAAAGAATCTTTTGTTTTTTTGAAAAACGGAGCAACTTTTACACTCACCACTGAGGATATACCCGGCGACGAATCAAAAGTTTCCATTACTTACAAAGACCTCCCAAAGCAGCTAAAAAAAGGGGACATGGTTTTAATTGACGACGGCAGACTGCATCTAGAGGTAATTGAATTAACTAAAACGGACATTGTCTGCACTGTTATCTCGGGTGGCAACATTTCTGACCGCAAAGGCGTGAACATACCAAACGTGCACTTAAGCATTCCGTATATCAGTAAAAAAGACGAAGAAGATTTGATTTTTGGCGTCGAGCTCGACGTGGATTTTATTGCAGCGTCTTTTGTTCGGTCCAAAGATGACGTCATTGCACTTCGAAACTTTTTAGACTACCACGGCGGATACAATATTAAAATTATTTCTAAAATCGAAAATATTGAGGGTGTTAAAAATTTCGATGAAATATTAAGGTATTCCGACGGAATTATGGTGGCCAGAGGAGACATGGGTGTTGAGATTGAGTTTGAGAAACTGCCCGGATTACAGAAGAAATTTATTCGTAGATGTTACCGTTCCGGAAAAATGGTTATTACCGCCACGCAGATGCTGGAATCAATGATTCATAGCACAACCCCGACCCGTGCAGAAATTACTGACGTTGCAAATGCTGTCTTTGACGGAACCTCTGCAATCATGCTTTCCGGCGAAACCGCAATCGGCGAACATCCGGAACTGGTTGTTCAGGTCATGTCTAAAATTGCTGTTCAAGCGGAGCACGATGCTTTTGAAATGGACATCTATAAAGATGTGCAATATGAAAACGATATGGACGATACCACAAACGCAATCTGTGATGCAGCGTGCACCACTGCACGCGACGTTAATGCGTCTGCCATTATCGCAATCACGAAGTCCGGATACACTGCTCGGCGCGTTTCCAAATTCCGTCCACATAAAATCATTATTGCTACCACCCCTTCAGAAAAAACATTTCATCAGCTTTCGCTCTCCTGGGGAGTATATCCGCTCCGTGCTTTATATCAGCATGATGCAAATGTATTGTTTGATCATTCTGTTGCATGTGCAAAACGCTTTGGTCTAGTACGTGACAACGACAGAGTTGTTATCACAGCAGGTTCTGAGGGTACAACCGATGTTTTAAAAGTGCAAACCGTAACTGATGCACGGAAATAAAAAAGATGCTACGGTGGATAAATCACCGTAGCATCTTTTTATACGACTGCACCTTTTTTCATCATATCTTCTGCCTGCATAAGGGTTGTATCGGTTACAACATCTCCGCCAATCATTAATGCAATTTCCGCTTTTTTCTCGTCGTAATTCAGCACATCAATCACTGTTACGGTTTTATCCTTACTTTGTTGCTTACTGATTTTAAAGTGATAATCGGCTAATGATGCGATTTGCGGTAAATGCGTGACACATAAAACCTGTTTTTGTTTGGAGATCTCTTTTAGCTTTACCCCAACTTTTCCCGCCGCTCTTCCGCTGATTCCGGTATCAATTTCGTCAAAAATCAACGTTCCGGCAACATCGCCCGCTGACAACACACGTTTTAATGCAAGCATGATACGGGACAACTCACCACCGGACACAATTTTTGATAATGGCTTTAGTGGCTCCCCTTTGTTTGCGGACAATAAAAATTCGATCTTGTCTGCTCCATTTTCATTGAGTTGACAGGGTTCTATCTGAATCGATATTATTGCGCCTTCCATATTTAAGTCTGCAAGCTCGGCATTGATTTTCTGCTCCGCAGCTTTTGCCGTTTTTACACGAATTTCATGATTTTGTGCCGCTAATGCCTTAGCTTTATCTTGTAATTTAGAAATTTTTTGCTCAAGTTCCGCTTTTTTTGTATCTGCGGTTGTAATATCTGCCAACGCCTGCTCTGCACGCTCACAATAAGCGATGACCTCTTCTTCCGAGTTTCCGTATTTCCGTTTTAGGCGGTATATCACGTCTAAACGCGCTTCAATTTCCTCTAATGGAAATACTTGTTCCCCCACATTTCCTAACCGATCGCGAATTATTGCCGTTATATCCTCTATGCTATAGCGGATATTCGCTAGCTGTGCCCCCGTTTTTTCAAGCTCTGTATCGTACTGCGCCGCAGTGTCCACAAGCCGCTGCACGTCAGATAAAAAATTATAAATGCAGATGCCGTCTCCGTTTTCGTAGATAAGGTCTAAAGCACCTGCGCAGCTTTCCATAAAACTTTCTTTATTTTTTGCCAGAATCTTCTGTGCTTTCAGTTCTTCTTCCTCACCGGGATAAAGCGACGCTTCCCTTATCTCGTTAATCTCAAATTGCATCAAATCCACTTTTCGATTCTTTTCTGTCTCATCCATAAACAATGAATCCAGCATATGTTCTGCTTCTTTCAGTTCTGTATACACGGCTTGATATTCCAAAAAAGACTTCTGTGTCTTAGAATCTATAAGAGCATCCAGAAAATGGATATGGCTGGTATGATCCAAAAGCGCCTGATTATCATGTTGCCCGTGTACATTAATCAGATTGCGTCCGATTTCACGAAGCGTGGATACCGAAACAGTTTTTCCGCCCGCTTTGCAGATATTTTTCCCGTCCGCCATCAGCTTCCTGGAAATAATCAGGCTCCCGTCTTCCTCAGGAATTATGTCTAATTGTGTCAGATAAACTGCCGTTTGCGGCGTAATATAAAACAACCCCTCAACATAAGCATAGGTTTTACCATTTCGAATCATATCCCGCCCGACACGTTCGCCCAAGAGCATATTAACCGATCCAATTAAAATAGATTTGCCTGCACCGGTTTCGCCGGTTAATACATGAAACCCTTCGTCAAAGCTAATATCTGCTTTTTCGATGAGAGCCACATTTTCAATACTCAGATTGAAGAGCATTGTAATCAGTAATTTATAAAAAATTAG
>JAZNIA010000169.1:0-7919 GCA_045577195.1 Congzhengia sp. | reverse complement strand
CCCTTGTTTTTTTCTTTATTCTAGCACAGATGCGTGTGAAATAGTGTGCAAAGATGGGGGAGGGGGGTGTTTCTTTTGCGCCGGACGCAGAAACGGTGATTTATGGTTTTCTATTAGAGAAAATGCGCACGTTTTCTTATTGCGTCAACTGATATGCGCGATTTTTTCGGCGTCACCTGCACCGAAAATTTTAACGCGCGCCTCTGCGCGCGGCATTTCCTAAAATCGGGGCGGTCAGCAGCGGAAACTGATACCAACCCCGATTTTGCGCGCGCCGCCTACGCGTACAGATAAATCTACCGTTTCTTGGCGTAAAGGCGCGTTTTGCCCAACGCGAAAACAGAGGGAACTATCGTGTCCCGAATTGTTTATCGCAGAAATTTCCGCATCGCACAAACCATTCGCGCGTTGGAGGATAAATCCGAGATTGATATGTTGCCACGCGCAGCCGAAGAGCGCCGCTTGTCGGCGCGTGGGTAAGAACGGCGTGGCATAAGTTCCCGATATTGCCCGCCGTTTTTAGAATACCTGAGCGTTAAATAACGCGAATGTATTCGTCCCGAGGCAAGCGTTACCGCACGAAAGGGCGATGGATACGAAAACTTATGTTTTGCAAAAGGGCAAGAAGACCGTGCAATCTGGATTTTCCGACCGCGCAAAGGAGTTTTGGTCCTTTTACTCCTTTTAAAAGGACGAATACATCAGCACTTACAAAACCTTACGAATCCGTATATATCCATGCCACAAAGAAAACGCATCCACCAAAAAAGCAGAGCGAAAAAATCGCTCTGCTTATCGCGCTTCATCTGATTCCTTTATTCTCCAATTATCCGCTCAATTGCCTGCGCTACGCCTGCACGATCTACCGTATCCGTCACAAAGGTAGCAATTTTCTTCATCTGCTCAGAGCCGTTTCCCATGACAACAGCTATGCCGGCGGCCTGCAGCATTTCCATATCGTTTACGCTGTCCCCGATGGCGACGCAGTGGCAATGTGGAACGCCCAGAAAATCTGCGGCAAGGTGCATGCCCTTTGCCTTAGAGCAACCTTTTTGTGCAAGCTCCATATAGAATTTTTGGTCATAGAGTACCAGTTCGTCCAAAAACGGTGTAAAAACGGACAAATCCACGGGCAGGCAGGTAAATTTTGAAATGTGTGCATTTTTGTACTTTGTAGTAAAATCATCCGCAGTCGTGAGCGGGCAAAATACCCACCCTTCTGTTTTGCCGATGCTGTACATTGCATCCTCGCCCTCAAACACGCCAGTTGCGTCTGAAAGGGATAAAAAAACTCTTGTCAGTTTTTGAAGCAGCGAAAGCTCCATCCGTTTTGCAAAAATCTGCGTCCCATGCACACGGATGTCTGCACCTAAACCACAAACAACACCGTCAAAAGGTGCGCAGTTTAAGATTTCCGGCGCAATGGATGCATAACCGCGACCGGTGTTTAAAAACACAAAATGCCCTGCTTTTTGTGCGCGTTTGATCGCACAAATATTATCAGGGTGTATGCCGCCTTTTCCAACAAGTGTTCCGTCTATGTCTAAGAAAAATGCATACTTGTCCATAAAAACTCCTTTGGTTTCGTGGGTTAATGTTCCTTAATATAGATTGGTGATGTGGTAAAATCTTGCCCTGCCTGCTTGTTTGGTGTAAGTAGTGCATATAGATCTGTTGCCAGTATATCCTTTTGAAGCATCGGAACCATCACAGCGTCAGCAAGCTTTGTTATGACGGGAATTTCCGATGTTTGGGAAATCTTCTTTAGTATCTTCGCTCCGCGGTCATTTAATGCAAGCACGCGTGCATATTCAGGTGGTTTTTGCGTGTCGCTGTCGGTAATCCCTAAAAGAGCGTTCACGATGATGCGCTGTATCCGTGTTTTGGTGTATCGCTTTGTCATGACTTGCTCTACCAAGTCGTTTGCGCCAAACGTCTCTTTTGCGGCGCGGATAAAGCGATACTCTAAGCCCTCCGCCACATCGCAAATTTTGCGCAGCGTTTCAGGTGTTTCGCGCCGAAAATGGGCAGAAACCATATAATCAAACGCCTGCGCATCGTAAGGCGTGCCAAAACAGTCGCGTGCTTTTTGCGGTATATCCTGCGAACAATTCTTGCCTGCGCGGATTTTTTCGCGAATTAACGAGGCAGAGAGGTGCTCTGTGTTTCGCTTCAGTGTTACGGGTGAAATCGAGCTATTTAACCGTCTCAGCGCACAAAGATATTCTACTGCCAGAGTGTTGTTTGGTGCGTGGAGCAGGGATTCATCTAGGTCGGGGAACAGTTCACAAAGCGCCGCAGAACGGGCAGTGGGGTAGCTGATGCCACTTTTTTGTTTTTCCTTTACAAGGTCTGCAAACTGCGGATTCAAAACCACATCCGCAGCACAAAGAAGTGCCTTTAAGTCGCCGCATTCGCTGCCAAAGGATAAATGGTTTATACAGCCCAGGTGGTTCAACAAAGAAACGGCACCGAAAGCAAACCGCATGGCGGATTGGGCAGAGTAGACTACGGGAAGCTCTAAAACTAAATCGGCGCCGCACAAAACGGCAGCCTTTGCACGAGACCATTTATCGTACATTGCAGGGGCACCTCGTTGTACAAAATTTCCGCTCATCAGACAAACGACTCCGTCAGCTTTGTGACGCACCTTTTCTGATTGCAGTTGATAGAGATGTCCGTTGTGCAAAGGATTATATTCACAAATGATGCCTAAAATATTCAACCGAGGTACCTCCTTCCGTCTAAAATTTAAGGCTGTCGCCCCAAAAGCGACAGCCTTTTTGCTTTTTCAAGCTTATTTTACCATGTTTGCAATTTCTTCAGCAAAGTTATCTTCTTTCTTTTCGATGCCTTCGCCCTTTTCAAATCTTGCAAATTTTTCGATTTTGATTTCAGAACCGATTTTCTCGGAAATGCTCTTCGCATATGCGGTAACGGTCATGTCGCCGTCTTTGATAAACGGCTGGTCAACGAGACAGATTTCCTTGAAGTATTTATTGATTCTGCCAGCAACCATCTTTTCAGCGATGTTCTGAGGTTTGCCCTCGTTCATTGCCTGTGCTGTCAAAATTTCGGTTTCTTTTGCAACCACTTCAGCAGGAACGCTGTCACGGTCTAAATACTGCGGGTTAGCAGCTGCAACCTGCATTGCAACATCGTGTGCAAATTCTTTAAATTCAACGGTTTGTGCCTTGTCGCTGTCAACAGAGAATGCAACCATAACGCCGATTTTACCGCCGCCATGGATGTAGGTTTCAATTACGCCTTCATATCTTTCGAATCTACGAACGGTGATGTTTTCGCCGATTGTAGCAATTTTGTTTACCAGCATATCGTTGATGGTTTCGTCACCGTCAACGAATTTTGCAGCCAGAAGTGTTTCCACGTCAGCAGGAGCAGTTTCTTTAATCTGCTTTGCAACGTCGGATACGAACTGCTGGAAATCTGCATTTTTCGCAACAAAGTCGGTTTCAGAGTTTACTTCTAAAAGAACGCCGATGCCGTCAACAACGCTTGCATGAACGATACCGTCAGCAGCAATTCTGCCAGCTTTCTTCTCAGCAGTTGCTAAGCCTTTTTCTCTTAAAAATTCAATTGCTTTATCTGTGTCGCCGTTTGTTTCCGTAAGCGCTTTTTTACAGTCCATCATACCGCAACCGGTGATTTCTCTTAACGCTTTCACGTCAGCAGCTGTGAATGCCATTTCTTTTTCCTCCAATCAAATTACTCTGCGATTTCTTCTGCTTCCTTTGCTTCTTCAGCGGGAGCATCTGTACCCTGTTTGCCTTCAACAACAGCATTTGCGATTGTAGAAGCAATCAGTTTCACGGCGCGGATTGCGTCGTCGTTGCCGGGGATTACATAGTCAATATCCTCGGGATCACAGTTTGTATCAACGATAGCAACAACGGGAATACCCAGTTTCTTTGCTTCTTCGATTGCAATCTTTTCTTTTCTCGGGTCAACAACAAAGAGAGCACCGGGAAGTTTTTTCATATCTTTGATACCGCCGAGATATTTTTCGAGTTTTGCGCGCTCAGCTTTTAAGTTCAAAACTTCTTTCTTGGGCAGAAGATCGAATGTGCCGTCTTCTTCCATTTTTGTGAGCTGCTCGAGTCTGTCGATTCTCTTTTTGATGGTCTTGAAGTTGGTCATCATACCGCCGAGCCATCTAGCGTTTACCCAGTACATGCCGACTCTTTCAGCTTCCTCTTTAATGGAATCCTGAGCCTGCTTTTTCGTTCCTACAAAAAGAACGTCTTTTCCGGATTCTGCCACTTCCTTAACGAAAGCGTAAGCCTCCTCGATTTTCTTTACGGTTTTCTGCAAATCGATGATGTAGATACCGTTTCTTTCTGTGAAGATGTACTCAGCCATTTTGGGGTTCCATCTTCTTGTCTGATGTCCGAAATGGACGCCTGCTTCCAGCAGTTGTTTCATTGAAATTACTGACATTTAAGTCACCTCCGGTTTTATTTGCAATCCTCCACACAAGTCCTATTTTACAGGAACCTTAAAAAAGGCACCGCCTGTAAAATCATTGCGTGTGCGTATTTTTGCTCTAATACTATACCACATATATTTTAAAAATGCAAGTCTTTTTTATATTTTTTTCAAAAAAACAGAAAAACCGGAAGATTCTGCCCAAAAAACTCGGGTAGAAAGATTGACTTTTCTATACAAATCGGATATAATATATAAGATAAAATATGTTAGATAAGGGATATTTTGCTTATGAACGGTGTAAAGAAAACAATAAAGACGGCGGGGTTCATGATTATTGCCACCCTTTTGGCAAAGGTCATGGGCATGTACCGGGACGTTTTGTTTGCCGCACTGTATGGTACCGGACCGGAAGCGGTTGCGTATTCCACGGCAAGCAGAATCCCGTTGCTGTTTTTTGATATTGCTTTGGGCAGTGCGATTTCCTCTTCCTTTATTCCCGTGTTTAACGAATTTTTGCAAAAAGGTAAGAAGAAAGAGGCAATTGAGTTTTCCAATAGTTTTTTAAATATTATACTTGTGTTTACAACGATACTGAGCGGAATCGGCATCCTGCTGCGCGGACCGGTCGTTGGACTTTTGGGCAGCGGGCTGGAGCCTCATGTAAAAGCGTTGGCGGGGCAGCTGGTCAGCATTATGTTTCCGTCAATGGTGTTCACTGCATTGGCGTACTCGCTAACGGGCGTTTTACAATCCTATGGCTCCTTTAATGCGCCCGCCGCAATCAGCCTTGTGTCAAACGGAATTATGGTTGGGTACCTTTTGATTGCAGGGGATAGATTTGGGATTTACGGTGTTTCCGTCGCAATGCTGGTTGCGTGGAGTTTTCAGCTTTTTGTGCTCTTGCCGTCGCTGGTTCGACACAAATACAGCTACCGTCCGTTTATCAATTTTAAAAATCCGGGGCTGAAAAAAGCGCTTTTTCTCGCACTCCCGATTTTAATCAGTTCATGGGTACAGCCGATTAACACCATGGTAAATATGTTTTTAGCATCTTTTTTAAACGGTGGACAGGCTGTTTCGGCACTAGATTATGCCAATAAACTTTATATTATCTTTGTTGGTGTATTGACCTATGCGGTTTCCAATCTGATTTTCCCATCCATATCGAGATTTGCGGCAGACGGAAACAAAAAAGATGAATTTGTTTCTGTACTGCGCACTGCGGTGGGAAGTGTCTTATTTGTTCTTTTGCCGATTATGCTGATTTTTTTAATGCAGCGCACAGAAATCGTGCGGTTTGTGTATGAGCGTGGTGCGTTCGGTGCAGAGCAGACAGCGCTCACCGCGACGGCACTTTTGTGGTATTCCTTTGGTATGCTGGGGTATGGCTTACAGGAAATGCTCAACAAAGCCTTTTATGCGGAACAAAACGGGAAAACGCCGATGCGTGTTTCCGTGGCAGGAATTTTTGTAAATGTTGCGCTGAGCTTTTTGTTTGTCAGGGGACTGGGTCTTGGGATTGCGGGACTGCCCATGGCGGCATCTGTTGCTGCAAACCTGATTGCTCTGGTGCTTGCCTTGATTTTAAACCGAAAATATCCCGTCTTTGACAAAGGGTTCTTTTTCAATTTTGCAAAGCTTGCGCTGTGCGGTGTTTGTATGGTTGCAACCATATATTTTGTTCGATTGCCGCTTGCGTTTACAGATGGTTTTGTCGGTCGGTTTCTGACACTTGTGATTCCGGCGGGTGCAGGATTTTTGGTGTACCTTTTTGCGGCAACCATTTTTCGCACCAATGAAATTGGTTTTGCGAAACAGTTTATCACGAAAGGAAGGAAATAGATGGGAAGCAAGGTATTTTTGTTTTTTTCAACGCTGTTTTCAAAGCTGTGCGTATGGTTTGATGAAAGCTTAATTGGTAGAAATTACAATAAATTTTGTGCCTGGTGCTACCGTATTTTTGAGGGCAGTATCATTGGCAGGTTCTTTATGGGCGACCTTGAAACCAACGGCATTTTCAGAACAAGTGTTGTAGGCAGGATTTTTGGTTTGCCTGAAACAATCTTACTATTTTTGCGTAAAAAGCTATCAAAACCTTTGATGGGCGTTGTGGGAAGCAGCAGTATTTGCCGTGGCGTGAACAGTTGGGCAGACATCAGTATCCGTTTTTACGGCACCTTGCTGATTTCGTTTTCTGCAATTTGTGCCCTTTTCGGAAACTATCATAGAGCAGGACTTTGGCTTTTGGCAGGACTCGTGATTTTTGCTGTTTTCATGATTATCATCAATCGCAGTCTCCGTCAGCTTTTTTGCGGAAGCAGTATCATAACGGCAATTGCAGGTCTGTTCGTGAGCATTCGCGACAGGGAAAGAATCTATATTCCCTGTAAAAAGACAGAATGCATTACGGGAATTGCCCTTGGAATTTTACTGGGCTTTTTGTGTATTACCTTCCCGCTTAAGCTTTTCGTTCTGCTGGCAACAGGTGCCGGTGCGTTCTTGTTTTTACTGAAATATCTGCGCTTCGGCGTATTTTTAACGGTCGTATTTTCCCCTATACTGCCGACAATGGCGCTGGTGGGATTAAGCTTTTTGTGCGCATTTGTATTTTGCATCCATGTCATCATAGATGAGCGCATTACATTTGTGAAAAATCCGCTCAATACATTTGTGATATTCTTTGTTCTTGCGCTGGTTTGGGGCTGCGTGAACTCTTTTCATGTTGCAACCAGTATCAGCCAGGCGGCGGTGCATATTTCCTTTATTTTGTTTTACTTTATTGTCATTAACACGATTCGAACCAGAAAACAGTGGCTGATGATGATAAAACTGTTTTTGCTGTCTGCCTTTGCGGTGGCGGCTTATGGTGTACTGCAAAACTTTATGGGGATCAACTCTACAGAGTCTTGGCTGGATGAGGAAATGTTTGAAGACATCAAGGTGCGGGTTTACTCCTTCTTTAATAACCCCAACGTGCTGGGAGAATTTCTGGTTTTAACCATTCCGTTGTCCTTAGCTGTCATCTGGGGCAAAATTCGAGACGAACATAAGGCTGTTTTTGGCGTAATGTTTATCTTTATGGCGGCGTGCATGATTTTCACATGGTCCCGCGGCGCATGGCTCGGCATGGTGTTTGCCTGCGCACTCTTCTTTGTGATTATGGACCGCCGCTGGGCACTTCTTGGCGTGATTATTCTGATGTTTATTCCCATTCTTTTGGTCGCAACGGGCAATACTGCAATCATCAATCGTCTGCTCAGTATCGGCAACACGCAGGATACCTCCACGGCGTATCGTGTTTCAATCTGGAACGCATCGGCAAATATGATTTCCGATTTCTGGGTATCCGGTATTGGCATCGGCTCGGAAGCGTTTAAAACAATTTATCCCGTCTATTCTATGGCAGGTGCGGATTTTGCATTGCATTCTCACAACCTGTATTTGCAGGTTTGGGTGGAAATGGGCGTCAT
>JAZNIA010000168.1:0-3884 GCA_045577195.1 Congzhengia sp. | reverse complement strand
CAACGGATTTTTCTGCCCAATCATCCGTGTACATGACGATCCCTTTTAAGTCATCATACTTGTTAATCAGCATTACGCGATCTGTTTTTCCGTTTTGGGCTTTCACGGTAATGTCAAATGTGAATGCATTTATATGAAAACGCGTCTCTCCCGCCACCTGATACAAGGTGTTCATGCTTTCTGTAACAGACGCCGAGGATTTAACCTCACCGTCACGCACCTCGACACCAACCGCGCTTCCTCTGCCACTTTCGCCCCGCTTTGACGAGAAAAAGTCGCTATTGAGCGCAGCCAAAGCATCATTTTCTACCGCCAGCTGATAGGTGTTTTCCAAAAAACTTTCGCCGTTTGCGCTCTTGAGCACTTCAAGCTGCACACCGGGCGCATTCAAATCCGCAGTTACGGCAAACACATCCACCCAGCCAAAACTTTCTAGTCGCTGAATATGGCGATATGTCACGCCCCCCATAAGCTGTTTTTCTTCTATCACTTCGTGAACAGATGCTGCTCCCGCCGGATAGACCAACATCACGAGCAACATGATCATTAAGGCTACAGATAATAATTTTTGTTTCATGCTTCATTCCTTTCCCAACCACGGATAGATGAATTGGAAATCGCAGTAAATACACGTTTTTTCAAACCGTGGTTTTCCCGTTCCAATCCCGTTACCAATTCCTGTATGTACTGCCGTTTGGTGTTTTTGTCTGCCGGACAGGTACTTTTTACAACCGGAAGTTGGTTTTCCCTGCTGAAACGGACAATATCCCGTTCTTCCACGTAAATCAACGGGCGCAACACCGTAACTCCCATACGCTCTAGATAGGTTACGGGAGAAAAACAATTGATTCTGCCCTCATAAAAGAGGCTTAAAAAGTATGTGTTGATCACATCATCAAAATGGTGTCCATACACAATTTTGTTGATGTCTCTTGCGCGCGCCGCGGTACACATTGCACCTCTGCGAAGGTTTGCGCACAAGGAGCAAGGATTTTCCTCCTTACGGTAATCAAAAATAATTTGCTTGATTTCAGACTTTTCTGTATAATACGGAATATCAAGTTCTGCGCAAAGCGCTGAAACCTCGCTAAAGTCCATATTGTCAAATCCCATGTCAATGGTAATTGCTTCTAAATAAAAGGGCTTGGGATAAAAGTGTTGCAGGCGTTTCATCGCAAGTAGTGCAACCAAAGAATCCTTTCCGCCCGACACGCCTACCGCAATACGGTCACCGCTTTCTATCATATGGTAATCCTCAACAGCACGGCGCATTCTGGAAAGTATGCGTTTCATGGCATGCTCCTTTCTTACAGACGTTCTTTTACAAACTGATTGTTATAAATGGTATAAACATGCTCAAAACCGATGCTTAAAAGCATTTTTTTCGTTTCCGCAAAATGACAGTCTAAGGTTTCAACGCTATGACTGTCCGATGAAAGCATTACTTTTGCATCATTTTTTTTCAGGACGTGCAAAAGAGGTTCGCTTGGATAAGGCGTACTTCTGTAGTTTCTGGAAATTGCCCCCGTGTTTACCTCAAAAATACAGCCGGTTTTAATGGCTTCCGTGAGGTATGTTTCCGCCACGCGTTGATATTTCGGGTTACAAAGAAACCTGGGCGCATCCATTTCATCAAATTTGGTAATCAAATCAAAGTGACCAACAATGTCCGGCTTTCTCTTTTTCATATATGTACAGAAGTTTTGATAGTAGTTTTCTGCCAAACGGACAACATCATGGTCAAACAGTGCCAGACATTTATCTAGCGTCTCGCAGTTTAAATCCACAGGATAAAACCGATCTTGAATCTGAATATAGTGCGCAGAACCGATGATATAATCAAAATCAGATCGATTTACAGCGCAGAACATATCCTCCTCCACGCCGAGATACACCTGAATCTGATTTTCGTACGCTTTTTTCAGGCGATTGATCTCCTTTATATATTCTGATGTGTCTTTCATGCAATAGGTTAAATCAAAATCGGTATATCCGTGACCGGAAATGCCAATCGCAGAAAAACCCTGCTCTATTGCCGCACAAACAATTTCCTCCGGTGTATTGACTCCGTCACAGTAATTTGTATGTGTGTGAAAGTTTGTAATCATGCACATCCTCCGTTAATCTGTTTCTTCTGCATATGTTTCTTAAATAGTATAACACAATTTGCACCGCTTTTCAACCCGTCTTTGTCGGGTAGAAAAAATTACCGCAAGAAATTTTACATAAATTTTACATAAAACTCTTTCAAAATTTACGAATATCGTTTACAATAGAATTATACTAATATTTTTCTACGGAGGACATTATGGATATTTTCTCAATTTTTACACTACTTGGTGGTCTCGCCATCTTTCTGTTTGGTATGAACGTGATGGGCGAAGGCCTAGAAAAACGCTCCGGCGATAAGCTGAGCTCAATTCTAGAGCATCTGACCTCCAGCCCCATAAAAGGACTTTTGCTGGGCGCGGCTGTTACGGCGGTCATTCAGAGTTCTTCTGCTACTACCGTTATGGTCGTTGGTTTTGTTAACTCAGGTATTATGAGTCTTTCTCAGTCCATCGGTGTTATCATGGGCGCTAACGTTGGTACAACCATGACGGCATGGCTCTTGAGCTTAAGCGGTATCGAGGGAGATAACTTCTGGCTGCAGCTTGTAAAACCATCTTCCTTTGCTCCTGTTTTGGCGTTCCTCGGCATGGTATTTATCATGTTTTCCAAAAAGGACAATGCAAAGCACACCGGTTCTGTTTTAGTAGGCTTTGGTATTTTAATGACCGGTATGGAGTTGATGTCCGGCGCAGTAAAACCTTTGGCAACTGACCCGAACTTTGCAAAGATATTGGTGATGTTCTCTAACCCCCTCTTGGGTATTTTAACCGGTGCACTTTTAACCGCTATTATCCAGAGTTCCTCCGCATCCGTTGGTATCCTGCAGGCGCTTGCGGTAACCAATGGTATTACTTACGCCAACGCTGTGCCCATCATTTTAGGTCAGAACATTGGTACCACCGTTACAGCACTGATTTCTTCTATCGGCACCAATAAAAACGCAAGAAGAACTGCCGTGGTACATCTTTGTTTTAATATGATCGGCTCTCTGGTTTTCCTGCTTCTGTTCTACGGAATCAATCTTTTTATCGGCATTCCCTTTATCAACGATTCCATCAATGCTGCAGAGATTGCCATTATACACACTCTCTTTAATGTTACAGCAACCGTTGTGTTGTTCCCGTTCACAAAGCTTCTTGAAAAGATTGCATATATCGTGATTAAAGACGACAAAACACAGAAAAGCGAAGAAAAAACTTCTCTTCTGGACGAACGTTTGCTCGCAACGCCTTCCATTGCCATTGCCCGCGCAAAAGCAGTTACGAACCACATGGCAGTTTTGTCCCGCGACAGCTTGTTCTCCGCGATGTCCCTGATTGACAATTACAGCGATGAAAAAGTACTGCAAATTCGCGAAGCAGAAGGGATTGTAGATAATTATGAGGACAAGCTGGGTACATTCTTAGTAAAACTCAGCCGCGAAAGTCTCTCTTTAGAGGATAGCCACGAAATTTCCAACCTGCTCCATTCTATCGGCGATTTTGAACGCATGAGCGACCACGCCGTAAACATTGCGGAAGCGGCAGAGGAAATTCATACAAAGAAGGTTGTTTTCTCAAACGATGCAAGAAAAGAGGTTCAGGTTATTTCTGCAGCAGTAACAGAAATTCTACACCTGACCACAGACGCTTTCACCAACAAGAATTTGGAAATTGCAAAGCAGGTTGAGCCTTTAGAACAGCTCATTGACCGCTTAAGAACCAAGATGAAAAACAGACACATTCAGCGCGTTCGCCAGAACGAGTGTTCCATCGAAACTGGCTTCGTGTTCT
>JAZNIA010000167.1:0-18180 GCA_045577195.1 Congzhengia sp. | reverse complement strand
CGGCGTCTGTTACAGAAAGCATGAACACCTTGTATCAGGTAGCGGGAGAGACGCGTTTTCATATAAACGCATTTACCTTTGATATTACAGTAAAAGCGCAAAACGGAAAAACGGACCGCGTGATGCTGATTAATAAGTATGATGACTTAAAAGGTATCGTCATGTACACGGATGATTGGGCAGAAAAATCCGTTGGTTCAAAGGGCGGTATTATTGAGGTTGCGGTTGATCAAAAAGGAAGAGTAGTCGAAAAGGCGACCGAGCAGGACCCGCTTATCATACCTGAGGGCGGATATGTTTTGGCGGCGCATATGGATTATAACACTTTTTTGCTGGACAACGTAAACGTTGGAGAAACGCTTTCTGTGGACATCAAATCCACACCGAATGTGCATGTATTAGAAACTGCGGTTGGCGGCGGAGCAATTTTAGTCAGCGGTGGCAAGGTGCCTTCCTCCTTTTCTCATACGATTTCCGGCAGAAATCCGAGAAGTGCTGTAGGGCTTGATAAAACCGGAACAATTGTTACGCTCGTTGCGGTTGACGGCAGAAGCAAAAGCTCTAAGGGCATGACGCAGACAGAACTGGCAAACTT
The DNA here is from genome assembly GCA_045577195.1 of Congzhengia sp. Lineage (GTDB taxonomy): Bacteria > Bacillota > Clostridia > UBA1381 > UBA9506 > Congzhengia. Next base: position 17,585 of record JAZNIA010000167.1, on the reverse strand, counting down.
AATGGTTGACCTGGGCTGCTACACAGCATTAAACTTTGACGGCGGCGGCTCGACAACTATGGTTGTGGAAAACGAAAGCAAAAAGGAAGTAGTCAACAACCCGTCGGACGGTTCTCTTCGCAAGGTGACAAATGCTGTTGGCATCATCTCCTCAGCAGAGGAAAATGCGCCGGCAATTGCGGCAAAAATTGTAAGCGAGGATACTGTGTTTGTCAACACAAAATCCGTGCTTTCCTTTGTTGGGATTGACAAGTATAAGCGAGACGTTGCCCTTGATGCAAATGAAGTGACATATAAGGCGTCGAGCGGTACAATAGCGGGAAATGTTTTCTATCCGACTACGGCAGGTGCGGTAACGGTTGATGCTAAAAACGGCTCATTTTCTGCCGAAAAGACAATTACGGTTTTACCCATGCCGCGAGAAATAAATTTTGCGCAGGAAAAGATAACCTTAAATTCCGGTGAACCTTTCTGGCCGGTTTTGACCGGAAAGGACAAGGATGGAAATAAAGCAAAGATTCCGCTTTCAGACACAAAGGTCACCGTGTCAAACGATGCTGTCGAGGTGATTGACGGTGTGCTTTATGCCAGAAAAAAGGGTGCGGCAATTGTGACCGCGACCTTTGGCGAAGTAACGGCAAATATGGCTGTTATGGTTGACGGAGCAAGCGAAATCGGTGTTCCTGACAACGTTACAGTAAAAGATACACAAAATAAAGAACAGTCTCTTTATCAAGAGGGTGCATTCCGCTTCTCGGTGTTTGGTAACACGAGAGACGTTCAGGTACTTTTTGACAGATTTTTAATGAACAACGCTTTGTATAAAATGCGGTATGCCAGCGAATTTCAAGTGTTTTTAGGCGCGGCGGTAAACACAGCAGAGGTTGAGCGCGTGTGCCCAAATTATCTGCTTGCGAAAAACTATCATTGCTTTACCAAAGGCACCAGTACGTTCATCACCCTTCCAAATGTTGGCGGAACAATTTATACCAATGATGCATCTGTGTGGTCTCGTTTGAAACAAGACGCTTTTGGCGCAAAGGATAACTTGTTCATCTTTTTAGACCGCAACTACATTTCGACCCATACAGCAGAGCTTCAGGCGTTTGAAAACATTGTAAATGCGGTGGCAGCAGAGGGAAAGAACGTGTATGTGTTTGGCGGAGGCTTCGTAAACCGCAACACGGTAGACAGCGGTGTGCGGTATGTAAACACAGCGGGCGTGTTCCCGAGTGTTACCTTAGAGGGCACAAGCCCTGCCTATATTAAATATGTTTTGGTTACGGTAAACGGCGATGACGTGACGTATGAATACAAGCCGATTATAGGAGAATAACCCATGCGGAAAAAAGAAAAAATGCAGTATATAAAGGAATACCTGTGCAACACCTACGGGGACACACCCTGCACGCTGGATTATAAAAATCCGTTCGAGCTTTTGGTTTCTGCGTGTCTGGCTGCCCAGTGCACGGATGCAAGAGTGAATCTTGTTACACCGGCTCTGTTTCAAAAATATCCGACGGTAGAGGCATTCTCCAAAGCAGATGTCGGCGATGTGGAAAACCTGATTCGTTCCACGGGATTTTTCCGGAACAAAGCAAAAAATATTGTTGCCTGTGCGCAGGTTTTGTGTGAGCGGTTTGGCGGCGTTGTTCCCGATAACATGGAGGACCTCCTTTCATTGCCGGGGGTAGGCAGAAAAATTGCAAACCTGATTTTAGGCGATGTATTTCATAAGCCCTGTATTGTGGTGGACACCCATTGCAAACGTATAACCGGGTTATTGGGGCTCACCAAAAACACAGACCCTGCTAAAATAGAAACAGATTTAAGAAAAATTGTTGAACCGGATTATGGCGCAATGTTTTGTCATCAGCTGGTGGAACACGGCAGGCAAATTTGTATTGCAAGAAGACCCAACTGCGATATATGCGGAATAAGCGAAGTATGTGACTATTATAAAAAAGGGAAGGGAAAACGTTGACAGAAAAAATCAGATTGGACAGCTATCTGGCAGATGCAGGTCTTGCCCCGAGCAGAGAAAAGGCAAAAGCACTGATTATGGCGGGCGTCGTCTTTGTGGACAACCAAAAATGCGACAAGGCAGGAACCTTTGTTACACCAAAACAAAATATTGAGGTACGCGGCGGTGATTTGAAATATGTCAGCCGGGGCGGATTAAAGCTTGAAAAGGCAATGGCGGAGTTTTCCGTTTCTCTTGGAAATAAAATCTGCATGGACATCGGTGCTTCTACCGGTGGCTTTACGGATTGCATGTTGCAAAACGGCGCGAAAAAGGTGTTTGCTGTTGACGTGGGATACGGACAGCTTGCGTGGAAATTGCGCACAGATGAGCGAGTCGTAAACATGGAACGCACCAATATCCGATACGTCACAAAAGAGCAAATCGAAACATCGCTTGATTTTGCATCGATTGACGTGGCGTTTATCTCGCTCCGACTTGTACTTCCCGTAGCCTTTGACCTTTTAAAGGAAGACGGGGAAGTAGTAGCCCTCATTAAACCGCAGTTCGAAGCAGGAAAGGAAAAGGTGGGCAAAAAAGGCGTGGTAAAAGAAAAATCTACGCATATTGAAGTGGTACGTGCCATTTATGATTTTGCAGTTGAGCAGGGATTTGGCGTGTTAGGTCTTGATTTTTCGCCAATTAAAGGGCCCGAGGGAAACATTGAATACCTGATATATCTCAAAAAAGGTGCTAAGACTCTGGTTTCGGCAGATGAAACGGTGCTTGTTGCAGAACGCTCTCATGAAGCGCTGGATAAAGGGTAAGTTTTGCTTTTTTTTACACGTAATTGCTAAATTTATAAATTTTAAGAAAAAATTTAAAAAAACACTTGTTTTTTTGAAAAAAATATATTATAATGTTTAATTGCGTGAAATTGTCTTGATTTTAACGCATATTTCGGGCGGTCCGCTGCCGACGTGTTTCGGGAATGAACGTCCTTGCAAGAGAGGAGGAGTTTTCCATGGATTTAGTTAAGGAATTAACCAAAGACCAGATCAGAACAGATTTGCCTGAACTGGAAGTCGGAAGCACCGTTAAAGTGCACGTTAAGGTTAAGGAAGGTAACCGTGAAAGAATCCAGGTTTTTGAAGGAACCATCATTAAGATTCAGCACGGCGGCATTCAGAAAACCTTCACCGTTCGCCGTATTTCCTACGGTGTCGGCGTTGAAAGAACTTTCCCCGTTAATTCTCCCAAAATCGCTAAGATTGAGTTGGTAAGAAAGGGTAAAGTAAGAAGAGCAAGACTCTACTACTTAAGAGACAGAGTCGGCAAAGCTGCGAAGGTTAAAGAAAAACTCTAAAATCAAATTTGCCGCATGTAGTGGCAGCCTTAGTAAAAAGCATATAATGCTTTTGCAAAGAAGTTGGAGATGGCAGGGGTGCTTTTTAAAAAGCTTCCTTGCCATTGATACTTTTTTGGGGAAAACCTTATTTAAAACGAACCGTCTCATGAAAGGAGACAAAAAATGATGCAGGATTATAACAGATTTTCCGAACCGGAAACTGAACAAATAAAAACAGAAGAAATACCGGAAGAAATGATTGAATTGCCGGAAGATGATGCGTATGGCAATGACATGTCAGACGACATGGAGAAGTCCGACGTGAGCCGGGATTGGGCAAAGGAAGCTTATGAGTGGATTTCGTCTCTTGCGGCAGCGGTTGTTTTGGCGTTTGTCATTAACCTGTTCTTTTTTGCGCTGGTGCAGGTGGACGGTCAGTCCATGGAACCAACGCTTGCGCACGGTGAGCGTCTGATTGTGCGCAAAGCGTTCTATACGCCTGCGCAGAAAGACATCGTAATTGTGAAATCGGATGTACTTCAAAAATATATTGTAAAACGTATTGTTGCGTTGCCGGGACAGACCGCGGATTTTGATGCGCAGCTCAACCTCGTGGTGGATAATACCGTGCTTTCAGAGCCATACATCAAGCAGCATCAGCTCTCCGCGGGAACGCTTTATGACTTTCCGATTACCGTGCCGAAAAAAGGCGATGTGGCACAGCTCCAGCTTGTGCGGGATGAAGCAGAGGCGTACCTAAAATCCGGATACAGCAGCATGGTTTTTGAAACACGGGCAGATGGCTCGGTTTATGTAGAAGGCAGCCGTTTGGTTGAAGACGGCGTTTTTGAAGAGGGTGTCACCACCTATAAGCAGGACTGCTATTTTGTGCTGGGTGACAATCGGAACCATTCGAGCGATAGCAGAAATCTAGGACTTGTCCCGGAAGAAGAAATTGTCGGCAAGTCATCCTTTAGACTCTTTCCCTTTGATAAAATGGGAATGGTAGAATAACGAAAATTAAACGGCGGGCTTATATATTAAGCCCTGCCGTTTTATGCATTCAACAGACAGAGGTGTAAATATGAACATACAATGGTTTCCAGGCCATATGACCAAGACGAGACGGCAAATTGAAGAAAAACTAAAACTCATTGACGCGGTTGTGGAGATTTTGGATGCGCGTATTCCGGTGTCGTCTAAAAACCCTGATATTGAAACGATCACAAAAGGAAAACCGCGGATTGCGGTTTTAAACAAGGCAGACCTTGCGGACGAAAAAGTGACGAAAGAGTGGGTTTCGTTTTACCGCGAGCAGGGAATAGAGGCGTGCTTAGCAGATTGCGCGAAAGGCAAAGGTGTAAACGAGACAATTGCGGCGGTAAAACGCGCACTCTCTGACAAAATTGCATCAGACAGCGAAAAGGGCATGAACCGTTCGATAAAACTTTTGGTTGCTGGCGTGCCAAATGTTGGAAAATCCTCATATATCAATCGCCTGTCCGGCAGGGCAAGCGCCATTGTGGGCGACCGACCGGGTGTAACCCGCGGACAGCAGTGGATTCGTCTGAAAAACGGTATTGAGCTTTTAGACACACCCGGCATTCTCTGGCCGAAGTTTGAGGACCAGACGGTAGGACTCCATCTTGCATTTACCGGCTCCATCAAAGACGAAATCATGGACACGGAAGAACTTGCGTGCCTTTTGGCAGAATTTTTAAACGCGCATTATCGGGAAGAATTCTGTGCACGGTATAAATTAGAAAACACAGAGGGTCTGCCAGGCTTTGAACTGGTGGAAGCTTTGGGAAGAAAACGCGGTTTTGTAATTTCCGGAGGGGAGATTGATTTTCTGCGTGCGTCTAATATTTTACTGGACGAGTTCCGTAGCGCAAAAATCGGCAGAATCAGCTTAGAGCGTCCGGGTGACCTGGAAGGAGCAACCAAATGACATTGTTTGAATACGATAAAGCATACCGTGATTTACACGGGATTGAATATCTGGCAGGCGTAGATGAGGCGGGAAGAGGTCCTTTGGCAGGACCGGTGTTTGCGGCGGCAGTCATTTTGCCCGCTGATTTTTATATTGAGGGAATCAACGATTCAAAAAAGCTTTCCGAAAAGAAACGTGAGGCTTTATATGATGTCATCGTAGAAAATGCATTGGCATACGCTGTCTGCACCGCAGAGGTAGCAATGATTGAAGAAATTAACATTTTAAATGCAACGATGTATGCAATGCGCATGGCGGTGGAAAACTTAAAATATATACCGCAAAGAATTTTGATTGACGGCAACCGTGCCCCGAAAGATCTGGTTTTTCCACATGAAACCTTGGTTGGCGGTGATGCAACCAGTTTGTCTATTGCAGCGGCGTCGATTCTGGCAAAGGTTTCCCGAGACAGATTCTGCAAAGAGGTACTGGCAAAGGAGTATCCCCAGTATCTGTTTGAAAAGCATAAAGGCTACGGTACAAAACTTCATTTTGAAAAAATCATGGAGTATGGACCTTGTCCGCACCATAGACTTTCATTTTTAAAAAAGAAGCTGGGTGACCTCTGATGGGACTGACATTGATTACGGGAAACCGCGGAGAAAATGAGGCTTGTAAATATCTGAAAAAGAAGGGCTACCGGATATTAGAACGCAATTTTCGCAAGCGGTACGGAGAAATCGACATCATTGCACAAAAGGGGAGCGTCATTTCGTTTGTTGAGGTGAAAACCCGTGCGCGGACGGATTTTGGAACAGCCGGCGAGGCGGTTGGTTTCAAAAAACAACAACGCATAATTCACACAGCGCAGGCATATATTATGGAACAAAATATAGATGCGGCGTTTTCCTTTGACATCATTGAAGTGTACTACACCAAAAATCGCATTGATTCCATTAACCATCTGGAAAACGCGTTTACGCTGTAACTAGAAAGGAAGAGGACCGTTGAAAGAGTACATAGTCATTGACGCCCATTGCGATACCGCAAGCGAAATTTATGACAGAGGCGAAACGATTTTAAAAAACAACAGACACATCTCTTTAGAACATACAGCGGAGTTTTCTTCTTACGTGCAGTTTTATGCGGCATGGATTTCAAAGGACGCGAAAAACCCCATGCTTCGCGCGGTGGAAATTTTGGATCATTTAAAAGAGGAGATTTGTAAAAACAAAGAACGTATGATGCAAATCCGCACGTCGCAGGAACTGGAGACGGCAATTCATGCGCGAAAACATGGCGTGATTTTTGCCATTGAGGATGGACGCGCGCTGTGCGGAAGTTTAGCTGCACTTCGCATGTTCCATGAGATGGGAGTCCGCGCAATGACTCTTGCCTGGAACGACGACAATGAGCTAACCGATGGCATTGCATCTGAGCGAGGCGCGGGACTGACTGCGTTTGGAAAAAGTGTGGTTCGGGAAATGAATCGACTTCATATGATGGTGGACGTGTCTCATATTACAAAGCGTGGCTTTTGGGACGTGGTAGAAACATCCTGTGCCCCTGTCATGGCATCTCATTCTAATTGTAGCGCCATCTGCGGTCACAGAAGAAACTTAGACGACGACCAAATTAAAGCAATTATAAAAATGCAGGGCATGATTTGCGTCAGCGTCTATCCCGAATTTGTGTCCGATAGCGGGCGAGCGGGTATATCTGATTTGATGCGCCATATTGACCATATTTTGTCTTTGGGCGGAGAAAACTGTCTGGGGCTTGGCTCGGATTTTGACGGTGTTGACCGCTTGCTTGACGGCATGCGTCATGCTGGAGATTGCACAAAACTGTTTGATGAAATGCAAAAATTGGGCTTTTGTGATGCACGAATAGACAAAATCACCCATAAAAACATGATAAACTTTATGAAAAGAATAGAAAAATGAAAAAAACGCGTTTTTATATTGCATTTTTTTGGGAAATATATTAAAATATAATGTATAACAGACTTGAAAATGAAATTTTGTTTTTTAAAAGAATCATTTAGAGGAGCGATTACGTTGTACTTGTCAGAAAAAGCAAAAGCGATTAGTCCGTCAACTACATTGGCGATTGATGCAAAATTTAAGGAAATGAAAGCAGAGGGAATTGACGTTGTTGGTTTCGGAGCAGGAGAACCCGATTTTGATACACCCGAATTTATCAAAAAAGCAGCCGTTCAGGCAATCGAAGAAGGGAAGACCAAATATACCCCCGCAGCGGGCACGTTAGAGCTTCGCCGCGCAATTTGTGATAAGTTAAAACGGGAAAACGGATTAGATTACGAACCGACACAAATCATTGTGTCCAACGGTGCAAAGCATGCACTTGTGAACACCTTTATGACCATTTTAAACAAAGGTGACGAAGTGATTATCCCCGCGCCTTTTTGGGTAAGCTACACAGAAATGGTCAAAATTGCTGACGGTGTTCCCGTTGTGATTCCTACAAAAGAAGAAAACGACTTTAAATTTACCGCAGAAGAATTTGAACAGGCAATCACAAAGAATACCCGTGCACTGATTTTAAACAGCCCCTCCAATCCTACCGGTATGGTGTACACGGAGGCAGAACTGCGCGCGATTGCCGAGGTTGCGGTAAAACATAATATATACATCATCTCTGACGAGATTTACGAACACTTGATCTACGAAGGAGAACGCGTATCGATTGCGTCCTTCGGTGAAAAAATCAAGGACCTGACCATTATCATAAACGGTGTTTCCAAGACCTATGCCATGACCGGCTGGAGAATCGGCTATAGTGCCGCGCACCCCGAAATTGCAAAAGCTATGGCGAACCTGCAGTCTCACGCAACGTCAAACCCGAACTCTATTGCGCAGGCAGCAACGGTTGCAGCGCTTTCGGGGGATGGCAGCGAAATTGCGAAAATGAAAGCAGAATTTCAAAAACGCCGTGATTATATGGTAGAACGCATCAATTCCATAGACGGTGTTTCCTGCAGAAAACCGCAGGGCGCATTTTATGTCTTGATGAATATTTCAAAACTCAAAGGAAAAACCTTTGGCGGTGTAACAATCCACACATCGGACGATTTAGCAAACGCACTGCTCGAGCAGGCAAAACTAGCTTTGGTTCCGTGCAGCGGTTTCGGCGCAGACGACTATGTCAGATGGTCCTATGCAACGAACATGGAAAACATCAAAGAGGGACTCGACAGACTGGAAGCTTTCTTAAAAGCATAATTCTATAAAAAATAAAGGGAGAACATAGCATGAAACACATTTCGTTAGATTATTCAAAAACACAGGCATTTGTATCTAAAGATGAAATTGACGCAATAAAAGACAGTGTTTGTGCGGCGCACACTACGCTGACAGAACATAGCGGTGCAGGCAGTGACTTTTTGGGATGGCTTGACCTTCCCGTAAACTATGATAAAGAAGAATTTGCGCGGATCAAGAAGAGCGCAGAGAAAATCAAAAAAGATTCTGAGGTTTTGGTTGTAATCGGTATTGGCGGTTCTTACCTCGGCGCAAAAGCGGCGATTGACCTGTTATCCAACAATTTTTACAACCTGCTTTCCAAAGAGGATAGAAAAACACCGCAGATTTTATTTGCGGGCAACTCCATCAGCGGTTCTTATTTAAAACAGCTGATTGATTTTGTAGAGGACAAGGACTTTTCTGTAAATGTTATCTCCAAATCCGGTACAACAACGGAGCCTGCAGTGGCATTCCGCGTGTTTAAGGATTTACTGGAAAAGAAATACGGAAAAGATGGCGCAAAAGAAAGAATCTATGCAACAACGGACAAGGCAAGGGGCGCGCTTAAAAATCTATCGGACAGCGAAGGCTATGAAACCTTTGTTGTACCGGATGATGTTGGCGGAAGGTTTTCTGTTTTGACTGCAGTTGGTCTTCTTCCAATCGCGGTTTGTGGCGCAGACATTGACAAACTGATGGAAGGCGCTCAGGCAGCACGCGAGCAGTATGCAAGCTGCAATTTAGAATCAAACCCGTGCTATATGTATGCTGCAATCCGTAATATCTTATACGGAAAAGGCAAGCAGACGGAAATTATGGTAAACTACGAGCCGCGTCTGCACTATTTTGGCGAATGGTGGAAACAGCTCTACGGCGAAAGCGAGGGCAAAGACGGAAAAGGTATTTTCCCTGCAGCAGTTGACTTTTCAACAGACCTCCATTCTATGGGACAGTATATTCAGGACGGTCGTCGCGTGTTGTTTGAAACTGTATTAAACGTGGAAAATGCAGGTGACGATGTTGTGATTGAAGAGACGGAAGACAATATTGACGGTTTAAACTTCTTAGCCGGCAAACCCATGAGCTTTGTAAACAACAAAGCATTTTTGGGCACTGTTTTAGCACATAATGACGGCGGCGTACCCAACATGATTATCAACATTCCCGAAATCAACGAATTTTATCTGGGAGAACTGATTTACTTCTTTGAAAAGGCGTGCGGTATCAGCGGTTATATGCTGGGTGTAAACCCCTTTGACCAGCCCGGTGTTGAGGCGTACAAGAAAAACATGTTTGCCCTTTTGGGAAAACCCGGTTATGAGGCGGAAAAAGAAGAACTTGAAAAACGTCTGAATGTGTGATATACTAGGTAAAAGATAAACGTACCCGCATTTAAGCGACTCGGAGGTAGACAAATATGCAGTATCGCAGTACTCGCGACAGTAAACTTAGCGTTTCTTCGGCAATGGCAATTAAAACAGGATTATCACCCGAGGGTGGTCTGTTTCTGTCTGAATCCGTTCCAACCGTAACGTTGGAAGAAATCGGGGCATTGAGCCGAATGACATACAACGAACGTGCAATTGACATTTTAAGCCGCTTTTTAACAGATTTTACAGAGGAAGAACTGGTCAATTGCGTAAACAGTGCATATAGCCGTGAAAAGTTTGAAACGGACGAAATTGCACCGATTTATAAATTGAACGAAAATGCGTACTTTTTAGAACTGTGGCACGGACCCACCTGTGCATTTAAGGACATGGCGCTCCAGATTCTGCCGCATCTTTTAAAAACGTCGATCCGCAAGACGGGAGAAACCAAAGAGGTTGTGATTTTGGTTGCTACCTCCGGTGATACCGGTAAAGCGGCGCTGGAAGGCTTTAAAGATGTGAACGGTACAAGAATCATCGTATTCTATCCTGCAGAGGGCGTAAGCGACATTCAAAAGCGTCAGATGATTACGCAGGAGGGCAACAATGTCGATGTTGCGGCGGTCAGCGGCAACTTTGACGACGCGCAAAACGGCGTGAAGAAAATCTTTACCGACGAAGAATATAAGGAACTGCTTGCAAGAAATAACTTTATGCTTTCCAGTGCAAACTCCATTAACTGGGGCAGACTTGTTCCGCAGATTGTATATTATTTCTCTGCTTATGCAAGCTTGGTGAAAAATAATGAAATCTCTCTTGGTGACCCGGTGAACTTTGTTGTTCCAACGGGTAATTTTGGCAACATTTTAGCGGCATACTATGCAAAAGAAATGGGACTTCCTGTTGGAAAACTTGTTTGTGCTTCTAATGAAAACAACGTGCTGACAGATTTTATCAACACGGGAGTGTACGATCGAAACCGCGATTTTAAAACCACCATGTCTCCCTCAATGGACATTTTGATTTCAAGTAACCTAGAGCGTCTTTTGTATCTCATTACAAAGGATGACGCGCAGGTGAAAGCATGGATGGACGCGCTAAAATTCGAAGGCAAATACACCGTTTCCGATTCTGTGAAACAGGCAATTTCTGATGCCTTTTACGCCGGTTGCTGTGATGACAGTGAAACCTTGGCTGAAATCGAAGCGGTTTATCAGGAAAATGGCTACGTGATGGATACGCACACGGCAGTTGCAAAACGTGTGTATAATCAATATATCGAAAAAACCGGTGACACCAATAAAACTGTTATTGTTTCAACGGCAAGCCCCTTTAAATTCTCTGACAGCGTACTAAAAGCACTCAAGGGAGAAATTGAATCGGAAAACGAATTTGATATGCTGACAGAGCTGGCAGATGCTGCAGAGGCAACAATCCCCAACGCGCTGGCTGAACTCAAAGATAAACCGATCATCTTTAGAACAACCTGCGATAAAGAAGAAATGTACGACGTTGTCAGCCAAATGCTGAACATGGCATAGGAGGAACCGATGGACTGGATACAGCTTTCCATTACCACAACTACAGAAGGTATCGAACCCGTTTGCGCTGCTTTGATGGCTGCAGGTGTAACAGGTATGGAAATTGACGATGCGACCGATTTCCATAACTTCTTGGAAAATAACCGCGATAAGTGGGACTATGTGGACGATGAGCTGCTTGCTGCTCACGAAAAAGGTACCTTTGTTCGGTTTTATGTAACGGACAACGCCTGCGGAGCAGATATGCGCTTAGCGGTAGCAGAAGAACTGAGGAAGCTTTCTGCGTTTGATACGGATCACGCCTATGGAAGCTTGGAAATTTCGGCGGTCGGTATGAAGGAAGAGGACTGGGCGGAAAACTGGAAACAGTATTTTAAACCCTTAAATGTAGGAGACAAAATTCTGATTCTCCCCGAGTGGGAAACGCTTGATGTGCCTACAGACCGTACCGTGTTTACCGTAAACCCCGGCATGAGCTTCGGAACCGGATCTCACCATACCACACAGCTTTGCATCATGGCAATGGAGAAGTACTTAAAAGAAAGCATGACTGTGTTAGACTTGGGCTGCGGAAGCGGAATTTTGTCCATTATTGCGCTCCTTTTGGGCGCAAAGGACGCTACGGCAGTAGACATTGACCCGAACGCAGTCGAAATTGCTCTGCAAAATGCAAAGAGAAACAACATTGACCTAAACACATACCGCACCTTTGCGGGAAATATTATTACAGACGAATCGCTTACTGCGTCTATCTCAGACAAGCAGTATGATATTGTTCTGGCGAACATCGTTGCCGATGTGATTATCGGCATGAAACCCCTTGTGCCTTCGTTTTTGAAAGAAAACGCAATTTTTATCACATCGGGTATCATTGATGAGCGCAAAGAGGACGTGAAAGCTGCCTATGCATCAACCGAACTGACCTTAATTGGTGAGTGCGAGCAGGGCGGCTGGGTATCGCTCATATATCAGAAATAACGATTACTCCCGATACTTGTTTTCGGGAGTAATTTACATTAAATAATGAAAGGATTGTAATAGATTGAACCGAAAAAGTGGTGTACTCATGCACATTTCTTCGCTCCCGGGGGAATACTCCATTGGAAGCTTTGGCGTGCAGGCGAAGAAATTTGTTGATTTTATTCACGATATGGGATTTTCTTACTGGCAGGTGCTGCCGTTTTGCATGATAGACGAGTGCAATTCGCCGTATAAATCCTATTCCGCTTTTGGCGGAAACCCCTATTTTGTGGATTTGGACACATTAAAAAGTCAGGGACTTTTAACAGACGAGGAACTAGAGTCGCAAAAACAGCAAACGCCATATAGCTGCGAGTATGTGCGCCTTTACCACACCAGAGTATCCATTCTGGCAAAAGCAGCAGCGCGTGCGCAAAACAAGGAAGAAATTGAAGCCTTTATCGAAAAAGACCCGTATCTGGAAGCGTTCTGCCGTTTTATGGCACTCAAGGAATCAAACAATCAGGCAGCCTGGTACGAATGGACAACGCAGACCTATGACGAGTCCGTTTTATTTACATGGAAATTCATCCAGTTTCACTTTTTTACCCAATGGGCTGAAATTAAGCGCTATGCAAATGAGCGCGGTGTGAAAATTATTGGAGACGTGCCAATTTATGTATCGCTTGACAGTGCGGACGTTTGGAGCAATCAAGAACTTTTCTCGCTGGATGAAAACAATCGACCGAGATGTGTTGCAGGTGTTCCGCCGGACTATTTTGCGCAGGACGGTCAGCTTTGGGGAAACCCCATTTACAACTGGGACAAAATGCGTGAAACCGGTTATCAATGGTGGCAGGACCGCATGCAGCACATGTTTGACCTGTTTGACACTGTTCGCATTGACCACTTCCGCGGCATTGAGTCTTACTGGGCAGTTCCCGGAACTGCAAAAACCGCAAGAGAGGGCGAATGGAAAAAGGGTCCCGGCATGGACTTAATTTTAAAAATTCGTGAAATTCAGGGTGAAAATGAAGTGATAGCGGAGGATTTGGGAGACATTACGCCTGAAGTGATTCAGCTTGTAAACGACAGCGGTTTTCCGGGCATGCGCGTGTTCCAGTTTGCCTTTATGGGCGGGGGAGACACACCGCACCTGCCGCACCATTACCCCAACAACACTGTTGCGTACACGGGAACACATGATAACAACACGTTACTCGGCTACCTCTGGGAGTTAGACGAGGGTACCCGTCGCCATATGCTGGAATACTGCGGCTATACGGACCCAAACTGGGAGGCAGGGTATGACGCAATTCTTAGAACAATGTTTGCCAGCCATGCAGGCCTGTTAATTCTTCCCATTCAGGATCTTTTGGGCTACGGCTCGGACACGCGTCTCAACATTCCCGGAAAAGCGGACGGAAACTGGCAGTACCGCGTAACGGAGGAACAACTTTCCTCTGTCAATCGGGAAAAATTCAGAAAATTCAATACATTATATAAAAGAAACTAAAAAATGCGATCAGGAAGTGCAAATGATGAAAAACAGCTTTATCTACATATTATTAACTGCGATACTGTTTACAACGCTAGAGCCTGTCAGCAAACTAATAGCGACAGACGTATCGCCCCTTGCGATGACGTTTATTCGTTTTTTAATCGGCGGTGCGATTCTGCTTCCGTTTGCAATCTATAAAGTAAGAAAAAAACAGATTCGGCTCACGGGAAAGGACTACGGCATCTTAGCGGCGTTGGGTGTATTGTGCATCTGCGTCAGCATGCTCCTACTGCAGTTTGCGGTACTCACTGCAGACTCTCCTGCGCTGATTGCCATTATTTTCTCTTCCAACTCTGTCTTTACCATCACGTTAGCAACGGTTATACTCAAAGAGGAAATGACGGTGAAAAAAATTTTTGCAATGATACTGTGCATTGCAGGTGTTTTGGTTTGTGCCGATTTTACCTCGGGCACAAATGTGTTGTCTATTATCTACGCCATCGGTGCGGCAGTGTCTTTTAGCTTGTACACCGTATTGAGCAAAAAATATTCAGCAAAAATCAGTGGCATTATCCAGACGGGATTTTCCTTCTTTTTCGGAAGTTTAGTATTGCTGATTGTGCTCCTTGTGATGCGGGAAAACGTGATTTTAGGACTAAACTCGACATTTAACATTTCGGTTATGCTATATCTCGGCGTTGCCATTACGGGCATCGGCTACTGGTCCTTTTTCCGCGCAATGGAGAAGTCTTCTGCAACGGCGGCGTCAACGGTGTTTTTTATTAAACCCATTTTAACACCCTTTGCAACGTTTATCATAAACGGTATCGCACCGGAACCGAAGGTGTTTGTTGCGCTTACTTTGGTTGTTGCAGGCTCGGTGCTTACAGCATCGTCTCCGAAAGGAAGAGAAAATCATGAACGTGTATGATTTTGATAACACGATATATGACGGGGAAAGTGTACTGGATTTTTACCTGTTCACCCTGCGCCGTCAACCGCGGCTGATAAAATATCTGTTTGTGGTTTTTAAAACCCTGATAAGATATAAGCTGTGCCTTGTGTCGGAGGAAGAATTTACAAGCTTGATTCAAAAATATGCGCAGGCATACCTGAGCGAATTAAAAGACATTGACTGCGCGGTAAAAGATTTTTGGGACAAGCATCAGCACAAAATAAAATCCTTTTACCTTGCGCAAAAAAAAGAAGACGACGTGATATGCTCTGCCTCAGTAGATTTTTTGCTCGCAGAGCTTATGAAAAGAATCGGTGTTCAAAACGTTCTTGCTACATCGGTGGATAAAGAAACAGGAGAACTTCATCATATTTGCTTTCGCAAAACAAAGGCAAAGCTCTTTCGTTTCTTTTATCCGAACGCAGAGGTAGATTGCTTTTATACAGACTCAGAAAACGATGCAGAGATGATGAAACTTGCAAAAAAGACGTATTTGGTACGTGGAGAAACAATTCGTTTCAAAGAAAGATAGTAGGTGAGAACCATTTATTATGTATATATGCTTTGGTGCGCAGACAACTCTTTATACTGCGGTTATACCGATGATTTAAAAAAACGACTGGCGTGTCACAACAGTGGAAAAGGTGCGAAATATACAAAAAGCAGACTGCCCGTTTCCCTGCTTTACAGTGAGTGCTATGAAACAAAATCAGATGCGCTAAAACGGGAATGTTCCATTAAAAAAATGTCCCGCCTTGAAAAAATCGCCCTGATTGCCAACGGGGAAGAAGGGCAAAAAGACGCAAAATGATACGTTTTCTCTTGTCTTTTCATAACGACACGAAAAGTTTAATTTTTTTTAAAAAATATCTTGCATTTTTAAAAAAAGTATGTTATAATTCAATTAAATATAAATATTGTGCAAAAGATGTGCACTTTTTGTTGCGGATTTTATAAAATTTGCAACAAAAATATACATCACAGACAATATGTATTAAATTTTAAAAGGAGAGAGTATGATGAGCAAAAAAATTTCATCTCTGCTTTGTCTGCTGATTTCCGTAATGCTCTTGGTTACGGCAATGCCCGTTTCTGCAGGGTTCTACGGTAGCGACGAAGTAAACGCAATGGTATTCGATTTTGAATCGGATGCAGACTATGCCAAGGTTTTAACAAGGGCGAAGTATGAGTTAGTCGAAGGCATTGGTGCTGACGGCAGCAACGGTTCCTTAAAGGTATCTGTAAATGACGATGCAGCCCTTAACGCTTTCACCGGCGGTGTTGTTTCAGAAAAGCCTATCTTGAAGAACGGCGTAACCTACAGAATTTCCTACAAGGTAATGGCTGACGCGTCAACGGTTGGCGCAACATTCAAAACCGCTTTTATTGCAGAAAATGCAAGCGGTACGTATACCAACATTGGTAACAAAACAGATGTAGCTGTTGGTGATGCATTTACAGGCGCTGGTCCGTGGTGGATGCATGATGCTAAAACCATTCCTTGCGATGGCGCATGGCATACCTATGAACAAGAATTCACCATGGGTGACGATGTGTTCGGTTTAGGTTCAAGCTCCAAAGTAGCGATTACATCTTATGACGAAATTCATTTCTATCTGCGTTACTATGCAGAAACAGACAACGGTCTTTATGTTGACGATATTATCGTAGAACCCGTATCTTCTACCGGCGTGGAAAGAACCTTAACCCTCGGCAATGAAGTAATGGACAAAACAGTTCCGGATATGGAAGTCTATAGTGTGCACTTTACGAACGGTGCTAACCTGATGAAACGTGACGGATATAATGTTAAAGTGTCTGACACAAACAATTTTGTTAATCGTGCAGTTGCAGAATTTGCCGGCAAAGACGACGGTCATGCTTATGTTGGTGCATTTACGCCGAATAATGGAGCTGGTGCCATTGGTTTTGGAAACGACAGGTACCCCTTCGGCGGAATCAAACCGAACGGTTTGTATGAGGTAAGAATTCGCGCAAATGCGCCTGGTGTTAAGGTGAACACAAGCAAAGCAAACGAAAGCGGAAAATATTGGATCGATAAAGATGGTAATGTATACGTAAATGATAGCAATACAACGAATGGTCTTATCGGTGCTTCTTTAGGATTCGAGATTGAAACAGCAGGAAAAACATTTAAAGGTGCTTTTTCCGGCAGATTATACGGTAACGGAGGCTATAATCCTGAACCAGATGAAGCTAAATTAAAAGCAAGCGACTGGTTAACCTACTATGGTTACGTTTACATCGACCATAAAACAGATTTTACAGTTGCAAGTTCTGATAAACTTTGGCTTACATTCACGGGTGCAACCGGCAATGGTCTATTGATGGTTGACCAGTTCAGCATCAAACCTGTTGATGAAAGCAACCTTGTTGCAAACGGTTGGTTGAAGGCAACTGCTAAGAAACGTATATTTATCAATTCTGAACCAGGTGAAGCTCCCTTTGTTTTCGTAAACCCCGTTGACACAACAAATCCGTTGTATGCAAAAATGAGCAACGGTTGCTTCACCATGATGGATGACGGTGCAAGCAAAGAGTACACACTTGGTGTTAAGAAATTGGAAGCAGGCAAACAGTATGCCTTAAATGCAGCAGTAATGTCTGATGGTGGCAAGACAAATGCAGTAACCCTGTCCCTGACAAATGGTACAGCAACACAGACAATCACACCGGCACCTGTTGTTTTTGACAATAGTGGCTGGAAAAAACTTTCCTATATCTTTA
>JAZNIA010000166.1:0-9693 GCA_045577195.1 Congzhengia sp. | reverse complement strand
GTACGGTTTTCCTGACTGTAAAATCCGATGATGTCCTCATCGCTGTGGCGGTCAGACACCATTTTTTGTTTTTTATCCATTTGCCTGATACCGGAAATTTTATCCCTGAGCGATGCTGCCCGTTCAAACTCCATTTTGTCTGCCGCTTCATGCATCTGTGCAGTCAGTTCATTTGCAAGTTCCGTTGCGCCGCCTCCCAAAAACTGGCATGCTTTTCGGATTCGTTCTCCATATTCTTTCCGGCTGATCGGAGTTTCACAAGGGGCGCAGCATCTTCCGATTTGCGCGTTAATACAAGCACGTTTTCTCCCCATATCCTTTGGAAGTTTTATATCACAATCCGGAATACCAAAGAGCTTACACGCCAGATCCATCGCCTCGCGCACAGCAAAACCACCCGTATAGGGACCAAAATATTTTGCACCGTCCTTTTCCATCTTTCGCACAAATCGAATCCGCGGGTATTCTTCATTTGTCGTTACTTTGATATAGGGATAATGTTTATCGTCTTTGAGTAAAATGTTATAATACGGACGGTATTTTTTGATCAAGTTACACTCCAGAATCAGAGCCTCCAATTCACTGTCTGTTAAAATATATTCAAAGGAATCAACGCGCGCAACCATTGCGGCCACTTTTGGGGCGTGTTTCTTTGTATTCTGGAAATACTGACGGACACGGTTTTTCAAAATTTTCGCCTTGCCGACATAAATCACTTTTCCTGTTTTATCCTTCATGATATACACGCCCGGGTCAGACGGAAGATTTAAAAGCTGTTCTTTGTCTACCATACTGTGCACCTCCTTTTACTCATTGTTCCAAAACATAAAAGGGATATGCGATTTCTCACATATCCCTTGCGTCCTGTTTGCTTTTAATCGCTGAAATTGGATTCTACCAAACTTTCCAGTGCGTCAATTGCTTCTTTCTCATCGGTTCCGTCTGTCACAATTGTAATTTCGGTTCCTTTTGTAATTCCGAGAGACAAAACACCGAGAAGGCTCTTTGCATTTACACGGCGATCGTCCTTTTCAACCCAAATGCTTGATTTGAATTCATTCGATTTCTGTATAAAAAACGTAGCCGGTCTAGCATGAAGACCTACCTGATTCTGTACAACAACTGTTTTCGATATCATAATTCCAGCTCCTTAAAAGATTATGCTCCTGCATTTTACTTATAATTAGAATACTAAATTTTTTACATATTGTCAATAAATAAATACTATTTTTGTGAATATTTTGCAGAATTTTCTATGCAGTTAATTATATTTTTATCAATTTTACATATTAAAATTCAAATTTGTCCGCAAAATATGCATCCAGTTCATCAATTGACAAAGTAATCTGTTCCATGGTATCGCGGTCACGAACTGTAACAGTGTCGTTCTCTTCAGAATCAAAGTCGTAGGTGATGCAGAAAGGTGTACCAATCTCGTCCTGTCTTCTGTAACGTTTACCAATACTGCCTGCATCGTCATAATCACACATGTATTTTTTAGAAAGCTTGCTATAAAGTGCAGTTGCACCCTCCGCCAATTTTTTCGAAAGCGGCAGAACGGCAATTTTAATCGGCGCCAGCGCAGGATGCAAACGCATCACAACGCGCGTATCCTTTTCGCCTTCCTCTTCATCATATGCATCTACCAAAAACGCCAGTGTTACGCGGTCAGCACCCAAAGATGGCTCAATGCAATAAGGAATATATTTTTCATTTGTAATCGGGTCTGTGTACTCAAAGTTTTCGCCGGAATGTGTTCCATGCTGTTTTAAGTCAAAATCTGTTCTGTCTGCGATGCCCCACAGTTCGCCCCAACCAAAGGGGAACATAAATTCAATATCTGTGGTTGCATTGCTGTAGTGCGATAGTTCTTCCGGGCTATGGTCGCGCATTTTGATATTTTCTTCGGGAA
Source organism: Congzhengia sp. (assembly GCA_045577195.1). Classification (GTDB taxonomy): domain Bacteria; phylum Bacillota; class Clostridia; order UBA1381; family UBA9506; genus Congzhengia. The sequence continues at coordinate 7,781 of JAZNIA010000166.1, read as the reverse complement.
TACCCAGAGAAATCAGCCAGTTTTTGCAAAACTCTTTCCAGTATTTAAACCATTCCAGATCCTCACCGGGTTTGCAGAAAAATTCAAGTTCCATCTGTTCAAACTCACGGGTTCTGAAAATAAAGTTACCCGGGGTAATTTCATTTCGGAAGGATTTACCGATCTGACCAATACCAAAGGGTACTTTCTTTCTGGTGGTTCTCTGAACATTTTTAAAGTTTACAAAGATACCTTGCGCCGTTTCGGGACGAAGGAAGATTTCGGATGAGCTGTCCTCCGTTACACCCTGGAAGGTTTTAAACATCAAATTAAATTTTCTAATGTCGGTAAAGTTCTGTTTTCCGCATTTGGGGCAAACAATTCCATTTTCGTTGATAAAGGAAAGCATTTTTTCGTCGGACCAGCCGTCTACAACAACAGACTCGCCTTTTTCAAACATAAAGTCTTCAATCAGTTTGTCTGCACGGTGACGTGCTTTACATTCCTTACAGTCCATCAAGGGGTCGGAAAAACCACCCACGTGTCCGGATGCAACCCATGTTTTCGGGTTCATCAAAATCGCTGCGTCAAGACCCACATTATAGGGGCTTTCCTGAATAAATTTTCTCCACCATGCACGTTTCACGTTATTTTTCAGTTCAACGCCCAACGGACCGTAATCCCACGCATTTGCCAGACCGCCATATATATCGGAGCCGGGATATACAAAACCTCTGCCCTTACAAAGAGCAACGATTTTTTCCATTGTCTTTTCTGTATTTTTCATGTATCGTAACCTCCCATAAATATTCACAATTTACTGTAATAGTAATATAATATCTTAAAACAGTAAGTTTTGTCAAGGATTATTTGCCAAAATTCTTCAAAACCGTCTCTTTTCCGCGAAAATAGAAAAATTAAAAAGGCTGCGCCTTTGGACACAGCCTTTTTCTTAGTTGTTTTCTACATAATACTTGACTAACGCTTCCATAATTTCATCGCGCTCCACTTTCATAATCAGCGCACGCGCATTGTTATGACCGGTAATATACGTCGGATCTCCCGAAAGAATATAGCCAACCATCTGACTGATTGGGTTATAGCCTTTCTCCTCCAGCGCTGAATACACAGACATCACGATATTTTTAATATACTCGTCTCTTGTTGCGCCGAACGAAAATTTTTGCGTTGCATGAATATCCATACTTATACACCTGCCTTCGTGAATTCGTAAATAAAAATTTACTCGATACGACCATTATACACCATCAAAATTGTTTATGCAAGATATTTTTTACATCTTTCTAAAAATTTCATATTATTTTCTTTTTCTTCTTTTTTTGAGGTATCTTGCCGTTTTTATTTTTGCTTCTTTGACAAGTTTTTGCCGCTCATGCTTCTTTTTTAAAAAGTTGTTTTTTCTCGCACTGTTTTCTGAATCTTTTTTATATAACACAAAATCAATTTCACCTGCTGGAACATCAACGCGGGCAACCTGTATCGATAAAGTGTCTCCTACACGGTATGTCTTGCCGCTTCTCTCACCCGTAACCGTTTTATGTGCGTCATCATATACATAAAAATCGTCCTGCATATCACTTAAGCGAATCAGACCTTCTATTGTGTTTTCAAGCGCAGCAAAGATGCCAAAGGATGTGACACTTACAATAACCGCGTCGTATATATTACCAAGTCTTTGCTGCATAAATTCGGCTTTTTTCATATCTTCTACCGTGCGTTCAACATCAATGGCTTCCAATTCCCGTTCACTGGCATGTTTTGCTGCCTGCCTAACAAACTCTGCCGCTTTTTCTTCGTGCATTTCGCCGTTTAACACGTCTTTTATCATGCGATGCACAACCAAATCAGGATACCGTCTGATAGGAGATGTGAAATGGCAGTAATAGGAGGCAGAAAGTCCGAAATGTCCCAGATTTTCTTCACTATACCGCGCTTTCATCAACGAACGCAATGCCGTACTGCTGATAATCATTTCTTCTTTTTGACCCGCTACTGCGCGTAGCAGCTCCGCAAGTTCCCGCGGATGTACTTTTCCTGCAGAGTGTTTAATCGAATACCCTAAGGGGGCAATAAATTTTGCAAATTCTTTTACCGCGTCCGGGTCCGGTTCTTCATGTACACGGTAAACAAACGGCAAATTCAGCCAAAACATGTGTTCTGCAACCGTTTCGTTGCAAATGAGCATAAACTCTTCAATGATACTGTTTGACACGCTACGCTCGCGTTTTACAACATCCACCGGCACGCCGTTTTCATCCAGTACGATACGCGCTTCATCAAAATTAAAGTCAATGCTACCGCGTGCAATCCGTTTGGTGCGAAGAATATTACGAAGTCGTTCCATATTCTCAAGCATGGGTACAATGTCCGAAAACTGACTCCTTTTTTGCTCATCTCCAGAAAGAATCGCTGTAACATTTGTGTATGTCATGCGATGCTTGGAACAAATCAGACTTTCTGATATTTTATAATCTGTCACATTGCCCGATTTATCGATTTCCATAATGACAGAAAGCGCGAGTCGGTCTTCCCCCTCATTTAAACTGCAAACGCCGTTAGATAAAACCTCAGGCAGCATCGGAATAACGCGGTCCGCAAGATAAATACTGGTTCCTCGACGATATGCTTCTTTATCAAGTAAGCTGTTGTGCACCACATAGTGTCCCACATCGGCAATATGCACGCCCAACTCGAATCTTCCATTTTCGTTTATTTTAACATGTATGGCATCGTCTAAATCCTTTGCATCATCACCGTCAATGGTGATGATTGTTTCGCCGCGCAGGTCAAGGCGTTTATTTTTAGCATCTTCAATGGATTCGTTTGCTATTTTCTGTGCGCTATTTAACACTTCTTCTGAAAATTCATAGGGTATGTTTCTACTTTCTATCACCGCAAGAATATCCACGCCCGGCGTAGAAATATTCCCAATTACAGACAATACAGTTGCTTCCGGATGCATTGTTCCGTCGCCGCGCCGGTAAAGCTCTGCCACAACCATATCGCCGTTTTTCGCGCCACAGAGTCGGTCCTTTGAAACATAAAAATCCTTTGCATATCGGCGGTTTATCGGAACAATATATCCACAGCCAGTACGAAGCTCCATTCTGCCAACAATTTTATGCTCCGCAGAAGAAAGCACTTTCACAATTTCACCTTCCGGTCGCATGCCGTCCTCTGCTTTTGTTGTAACATGAACAAGTACCATGTCTCCATGCAGTGCACCGCCTGTGTGCGCAGCACCAATGAATATATCTTCGCCCTCGTCACACTCTACAAAGCCAAAGCCTCGTTCGTTGCCGACAAATTTACCCGAAACATAGCCAACCATTTTTGCGCTTGCATATCGATTTTTTTTAGTTTGAATTACTTTTCCTTCCTCCAAAAGAGTGGAAAGTATGGAGTGAAATTCCGACATGGCATCGTGCGGCACGCTCAGCATCACTGCAAGTTCATCTGCAGTCATCGGAATCTTCATTTCTTTTTGGATAAAGCCATAAACCTTTTCTTTCTGTGTCAACTGCATTCCCTCCCTTCAATTATGTTTTCTCAGTTTTATAAAATTTAAACACAAAACAAAGAGCGTATACCAATGGGTATATGCTCTTCATCAGCAAATTACGGTTCTAATATGCGTTATCTCAAATTTGTAAAATTAAAAAAATGTATTGACATAATTTTTAAAATTTTCGTCTGTGCATAACGCTTTGTATCATACCTTTCAGTTTTCTTTTCCAATACCCTCTTACAGCTTTTTTCCCGTACCTTAATGCTTCTTTCCCTTTTGCGTCATAGAAGGTTTTTCCTTTGTAAAAGCCAAACAGAATACCGATAATGTCCTCATCTTTAATATCTTTTTCCAGATGTGTGCGATTGTCGCCACAGATAACATAACCAGATTTCGTTTTCTTTACAACTCTGTGCATTGTGTAATGATCACCGCGACGATAAACAACTACATCGTATTTCTTAAAAGGTCCCCGTGCTGCAGCAATCACAACCTGATTACCGTTGGTGAGCATGGGATACATACTGTCACCTTCGGTTTTTGTGGTATATACACCTAGTGTACGTAGTTTTGTTTCAATTTCGCGCTCTAAAAGAGCAGAAATGGCTGTATGTGCCGCTGAAATATCCATATTACAACGCAGAATATAAAACTCCGCACTCTTTATTACTGCGTCAATTAATTCCATTGTAGCAAAAATTTTCCGCCCCATCTGCGGTCTATAAATCTGCGGAAGTAGTCGCGTTAGAACGTGCTCTTTTCCAACAGAAACACAACCGTTTTCCTCTGCTCTTTCCAAAAAACAAATTTTTTTTAGTTTTACGCGACTATTTGTCTGCAAACCCTCTTTTCCTGCCCATGGCGTGCCGTATGCATATATCTCACCATCTATTATGCGTACCAACGGCTTATCACCATTAATCACAACAACTTCACCTGGCAATGCACGTTGCCAAAGCGAAAGATGTGTAGACTTTCCTACACCACTCTTTGCTAGAATTGCAATGCCCAGTTTGTCGACAGAAATAACCGCACCATGCAGCAAAAAGCCATCGTAGCACAGTATTTCTTCTGCAATTTTACGATAAACCGCCAGGCTTTCCAGATACGCGCGGTCATGTTCCTCCCTATTTTTTTCTGCGTCGATTTCCTCGTCTGTTACTCGAATAAAGACATCGACTTCCTCGTTGCAATAGTAATCCGCGCACATATCTTCTATGTAGTTATAGCGATTATCGATACCAAAAACGATATCAGCAAGACGAACTCGGAACATGCTTATCTTCCTCTACTTCTTCTTTTTTTGCGACGCCGTTTAATCTGTATGGTTGTACATGGAATACTAAACAGTAAAAATAGGTTCATAAAAACAGCAGCAAAAACAGGATGGATATGTATAGGAGTAAATCTTAACAACTTGGTGATACCAAATACATACGCATAAAAATGTGAGTGTGCTAAAAAACAACATGACACAATATTTACAATGGCAAAGGCACCGTGCGAAATAAAATTAACGATACTGTATGGCCTGATATGTGAAAATTTGCGGTAATCTCTGCGCATAAAAATAATATCCGTAATAAATGCAAAAAAAGCCGCAATTGTCACGCCTAGTAGCAGTCTTTTTTCTGAAATCAACCAAATTTTATTTAAACTCAAGAATGTAACAATAGTTGAAAATATGGTGCTAATAAGTAAGATTGACAAAAATCTAAAAAACGTGTACATCCTCACTGGCTTAAAAGCTCTTAAAAACGACTGCCATCTTTTTTTTGCGCGTTCTTTTCTTACAGAACGCCGCATTGCCCGTTGAGGGCCTAAGGCTTCTATATATTCATTAAATGAGTGAATCGCTCTTTTGTTTTTTTCGCCGGCTTCGTCTAATTGGTTTGAATATCGAAAAGCAAAATATGAGGAATTTTTTTTAAAGTCTTTAAAAAACCTCTTTATTTTCCACCAAAAATCAGCTCTCTTTGCAGAGGACTGCATCATATAAAAAGAAAATCGATCAAATAATTTTCTCCTGCGTCTTCTTACTTTTCGTTTAATTTGTTCCTGCACTGTTTACATTTCCTTTACTTTTTATTACGGTAACTGTCCGTGTAGCACCCTCCCATTCTACCTTTGCATCGAGTGCTTCTGAAACCGCTCTTGCCGGAACCAGTGTGCGGTCATTTAAGATAAACGGAGGTGCATCCAATAGGATTTCTTCTTTCTCTGTTTCCCCTGCTTTTTCAACTGTCATGAACAAATTGTCAATCTGGAGCACAACAACCTTATCATCACAGGTTGCAATAATCAGTCGGTCCTGCGGAATCCATGTAACATTTGCACCGAGTGCCTCAAAAATTGCACGCATGGGAACCATTGTTCTGTCATTGACAATCACAGGTGCAACATCGAGTTCAAGCGGCTTTCCGTTTACAATTACATCAATTTCCTTTTGTGTCGGCGCGGGAGAAATCAATAACTCTTCTGTTGCAAATGCTGTTGTCGCAGACATTGTCATAACCAAAAGAAATAAAGCAATGATTTTTTTCACCTTAGCATCTCCTTTTATAAAAAACAGGGTAGCAGCGCAAACGCTGTTACCCTGCTCTTTATGTTAGTCTAAAATAGTGGTTGCTGTACCATAAGCTTCTGAAAAGCTTGTTGCTCCATAGCCTGTTGCTTGTGTATCTGTTCCCTTAAGAACTGTCTTCGGGATCGAATTTTCAACAACGCTACTTGTCTGAATGATGTCTTCAGCATCAAATGTCAAAACCTTTAACGCGGGTGCAATATATTTTTTCATTTATTTGGCACCTCCTGGTACATAATCTGTGAAATACTGACTTGTCATATCAACTTTGCAAGCGACAACGTCGGACCATTCTGTACCGTTTGCTGTGGTAACGTATGCTACTGCGTAGTATGTGTTACCTTCTTCTGATTCCGGAATGCCGTAAACGTCACCGTAGAAAGAAGAAGCTGTACCGCTTCCGCCTAAAACGCCGTCTGCATTTTTATCATTTACTTTGATGTACTTAATACCGGTTTCTTCGATTTCGCCCATTACATCAACAGCGAATAAGAATCTAATTAAACCGAATTTTGTTTCAGCGTCCATATAGAAGCCTGCATCTGTATCTGTAATCCATTCGGTTGCAGGAACAGTAACTGTACCATCTTCTGCAACATCGTAACCTTCAGCTTTTACAGCATTGATAACGTCAACATCTGTTACAACAACTGTAGCTTTTTTAGCATCTGCCAACAGAGATGCTTTTTCGCCAACAATGGTAATCGGGCACTCAGCTGTAATGCTGCTTTCTGTTCCCTTGAAACAAATAGCAGACTGATATGTGCCATCGGTTGTCTCTGCTTTGATAGAAGATGCTTCGTCTACTGTTACAGTAACACCATCATCTTCAAATACAATTGTTCCGAAAGTATTTGAAATACCGCTTTTATCGTTCTTGGATGCTAAATCAGAATCTGTTACTGTGATAACAGAACCGGTTGTATTGGCATCATAAGCTTCGCCTTTTGCGTAGATTGCAGCGTAGCCGGAAATTTCAGAATTGATAATTTCGATGTTTGCAGGAACAAACATAATGATTGCAGTATAGTTGTCGGATGCAACTTTGGAATCTTTGATTGTGATATCTAATCCATCCATAGCGGTTCCGCCAACGGTGATTGTCTGCGCCCATACGCTACCTGTAGAATGCAGGTCGCAGCCTTCAATTACCACGTTAATACCATCTACTCTGGTGTCTACACAACGACCATCTTTATGGGTATTTACCATATTGAGGTCATAAGCTTCAAAGTTTGCTTTTACTTCAAAGAGTTTCTGTGCAGAAGTTGTAATTGTTTTGCCGTTACCGTCAACAACAATGTATTTGTCAACAACGAGTTTTTCTGTTAAGGTCACATCGTCTAACAGTGTAATTGTGCTGTATTCATCAAGATTTTCCCATGCTTCTGCAAAGGTCGCATATTCTACGCCGTCAACGATTGCTTTTGCTTCAATGCCTGTAGCAAGCACATATTCGCCGTCAGCGTTTTTGGTTGTCATTGTGCCTTCTGCAAGATATTCAGAAGGAATCGCCTCTGAATATGTTCCACCTGTTACGGAGATGTTTGTACCGAGCAAGGGATCATTCCAATAGCCTTCGCCTGTAACAACAAAATCACCTGCTGTGATTTCTGCAGTAGCAGAATAACCATCAAAGCAGTTAACGATACAGTAAACAGCTTTGAAGTTACCGCCGCTGATTTTAAC
>JAZNIA010000165.1:0-25176 GCA_045577195.1 Congzhengia sp. | reverse complement strand
AGCTAAAGCACAAGGAAAAAGAAGAAATTGACCGGATTTTATATGAACTGTCTGTGTTTGTTTCAGAGTTTCAAGACCCGATTCTTTCCAATATCAACACGGTGTTTGAGTTGGATTTTATATTCTGTAAGGGACGGTTGTCTCTTGCGATGGACGCTCGAGAGCCTGAGCTTAGCAATGATGGGATTATTTCCATCAAGCAGGGCAGACACCCCCTTTTGGACAAAAACCGCGTTGTGCCCATTGATATTTCGCTGGGCGAGCATTATGATACCTTAGTCATCACAGGTCCGAATACGGGCGGCAAAACGGTGTCACTGAAAACCTTGGGACTCTTTACCCTGATGGCGCAGTCGGGACTTCATATCAGTGCGTCAAGCGGCAGTGTGATTTCCGTGTTTGATAACGTGTTTGCCGATATTGGTGACGAGCAGAGCATTGAGCAGAATCTATCTACTTTTAGTGCACATATTGTCAATCTAGTAAATATTGTAAACGAGGTTACACCAAACTCTTTGGTTTTGGCAGACGAGCTTGGTGCGGGAACAGATCCTACCGAGGGCGCGGCACTGGCAGTTTCTATCATCGAATATCTGCGCGGCTTTGGTGCGCGCGTTGCCGCAACCACCCATTATAGTGAGCTAAAGCTCTATGCACTTTCCACAGAGGGCGTGGAAAATGCGTCCTGCGAGTTTGATGTTGGTACCCTTTCGCCGACCTATCGGCTTTTAATTGGTGTGCCCGGTAAAAGTAATGCCTTTGCCATTTCAAAACGGTTGGGGCTGAGCGATGCCATCATTGAACATGCAAAACAGCGGATTACAGACGATAATGTGAAGCTGGAGGATGTTATTGTTTCGCTGGAAAACAGTCGAAGAAAAGCAGAAGAAGACCGTGCTTTGGCAGAAAACGCTTCCCGTGATGCGCGGATTCTGAAAGAAAATATGCACCGCGAAATGGAAAAGCTGGAAGAGAAGAAGTCTAAGCTCATGCAGCAGGCAAGATCTGAGGCTTTGGCGATTGTGGAAAGCGCAAAACGGCAGTCTCAGGAGCTGATGAAAGAACTTCGTGAAATCCGTTCCAGTGCAGCATTCCGCGAGGCAATGGAAAAAAGCGAGCGCGCAAAAGAGAAGCTCCGCCTAGAACGGGAAAAAATTACCGCGGGCGCCGATAAGGACAGACCAAAGGTCCGCACATTAAAAACCGTTAAAATGGGACAGATGGTGCATATCGTGTCGATGGATACCGATGCATCGGTTTTGTCTCTGCCTGATAAAAAAGGAAACCTGACCGTGCAGGCAGGTATCATGAAAATTAAGACGAATCTAAACGATTTGACGGCTGCAAATAGCCCGAAAGAGGATAAAACAAAAGGAAAAACTGTTGCCGCAACCTTTAAAGCCTCTAAGCAGGCAACCGCATCCATGGAAACTGATGTGCGCGGTATGACCTTAGACGAGGCAATCTCTGTGGTGGATAAGTTTATTGACGATTGTTACCTTTCATCCCTTCATGAGGTGACGATTATTCACGGAAAAGGAACGGGCGTGCTTCGCGCCGGCATCGGTGAGTTTTTGCGCCGCCACCCTTCTGTTAAATCCTATCGCGCTGGGCGGTACGGCGAGGGTGAGACGGGCGTTACTGTGGTGACATTAAAGGATAAGTAGGTGAGAACTTGCAAATCAGCGTTGGAAGATACAGACACTTTAAAGGAAATGAATATGAAGTCATTGGTATGGCAAAGCATTCCGAGACGCAAGAGCCGATGGTGGTGTATCGCGCGCTCTACGGCGAGCGCGAGCTTTGGGTGCGCCCTGCCGCTATGTGGAACGAGAAAGTTGTATATGGCGGAAAAACCCTGGCGCGGTTTACAAAAGTAGAGGAGGATGGGTGTGAAACAGGAAAATAGGCCGATTGCGGCAATTTTATACGATTTTGATAAGACGCTCTCCACCAAGGATATGCAGGAATATGCCTTTATTCCCGGCATCGGTATGACAGCGGAACAGTTCTGGGAAAAGTGCAACCGTTTGACGGGAGAGCACAAAATGGACCAGATTCTGGCATATATGTATGTGATGATAGACGAGGCGCGGGGCAAAAAGCTGTTAAACCGTGAAGAGTTTAAAAAGCTGGGCGAAAGCGTTGAGCTGTTTTGCGGTGTCAAGTCCTGGTTTGACCGAATGAACCGTTATGCGGACAAGCTGGGGATTACCCTGGAGCATTACGTTATCTCTTCCGGATTAAAGGAAATCATCGAGGGAACCCCGATTGCAAAATATTTTCAGCAAATTTATGCGGCGGAGTTTTACTATGATGAACAAAACGTGCCCGTATGGCCTGCTATGGCGGTGAATTATACCAGTAAGACGCAGTTTTTGTTCCGGATCAACAAGGGTGTTTTAGATGTGACGGATCATACGTCTTTAAACCGGTACACGCCTGAGGAAAACCGCAGAATTCCGTTTGGAAACATGATTTATATTGGCGACGGGTTCACGGACGTTCCCTGCATGAAGCTGGTGAAGGTAAACGGCGGACATTCCATTGCTGTTTACAGTGACCGCAAGGAAACTGCCAACAATATTCTAGAGCAGGGCAGAGTAGACTACGTTGTACCCGCGGATTACAGCGAGGGGAAAAGCCTTGAGCAAACGGTGTTTACGGTGCTCGATTATATTAAGGCAAAGGATAATGTGCAGAAGTTAAAATAAGAAAAAGGGGCTGTAGCAAAATGCGCAGACCACACAAGGCAAGGAAAACAAAGAGCAAAGTCTTTTGATTATATGAAAGAGATAACAGAATGAAAGATCTTAAGGAAGAAATTCGCCTTTTGGCGAATTTCTTCTAAATTTATGCCTTGTGTTTTGAACAAACTTCACCTCTTGGCGTACCCTCGTACGCCTTCAGGATTCAGTTTGTCCAATCCGCGCTATTTTCCGTCCAGCCCAAAAGGAGCTGTAGTAAAATCATTTTGCTACAGCTCCTTTTTGTTGATGCATCTTTTTTATTTTGGAACTTTATATTCATTAGTTAAACTTACTTTTGCTCTCAAGCACCTTTCCGATGACGCGGATTCTTGCCACGTCCGGTCCACGGAACACGCGGGGCGGGTAGTTGTGGTTTTGGGAAATCAGTGTGATGGATTCTTTGTCGTATTCTACAATTTTAATTACGCCCTCTTCATCATCAATCGTTTCAACAGCCTAGCTTCCGCTGTCCACGCTGGACTGCTTTCGAACCAGCACCAGATCGCCCTCATAAAGACGCGGTTCCATGCTGTCTCCCTTGACGCGGAGGTAAAAAAACTGACTCAAATCATAGCCGCTGACCGTACGCTTTGAAACGGTTTCCGCCCCCATATCGCATTCAAACGCCAAGCCGCCAAAACCTGCGCGGACAACACCTACCACGGGCACCATAACAGTTTCCCCAACGGGAAAAAGGTCTGCACCAAATAAAGAGGCAATCGAGGTATCCGTGTCGTTTAACCGTTCCATTAACGTGGGAACCGTAATATGCATTGCCTGCGCTGTGGCAAGCAGTGTTTTTGTAGTCGGTTTAATGGGTTGACCGGTTTTTGGGTGTTCATTTTTCTCCAGCATGGAGATGTATCCTTTGCTGAGCCCGCTGAGACTGGCAAACTCTCCCATGGTCAATTTGTGTTCTTCGCGGTAACGGCGAATCAATTCTCCTATTGTCATTGTGCAACCCTCCTGTTTAATATATTATACATTATAACAGACAAAATCTCCATTGTCAAGACAAAGTTCGACAAATTAAACAAATGAAACAGAAAATCGTTTAATATACTTGACAAATAATATTTAATATGTTAAACTATAGGTAACGACCGGTCAAACAGAGGATAAACACCTAAGACACTAAGGAGGAACTTATGACAGAATCAAGTAAGGTAAAAACAGATTGTTTTGGCTTTCGCCGCGGAATGTGCACGGTTTTGTATGAGCTGGTGTGCGAAAAGCGCAACTGCAGTTTTTATAAAAGCTGTGAGGAGTATGCGCAAGACAAGAAAAAATATTCTTATAAGGGGCGGAGCGCAGATTGACAAAGAGTGAAAAAAAACATTGCTTAGAACGGTATCGCACGGAGCAGAAAGAGCTTGGCAGGTTCCGGAAAGCGTATGATACGCTGGTTGGATTAGACGGTTTAATCGGCAACGCAGATTCTTTGGTTGCCGCAGAAGCTAAGCAGGAGATTTCGGAAGAAAAGGTGCGGCTTTGCAGATTCATCAGCCAGATGCTGCGGCATAAACGGCAAATCGAACGGGGAATTGACGGTTTAGCGGATGGAACGCAGGCGCTGATTTTGCGGTATCGCTACATAGACGGACTAAACTGGGAGGAGATTTCAGAGGAACTGAATTACTCGTTCAGGAGTATACATTATATGCATAATAAGGCACTAGAACAAATCGCAATATAAAGGGGGGCGGGACGGTGAAAATTGCGCAGGCTATTCGGCGTACCTTTGTACGCCTTCGGGATTGAGTTGATTTATTCTGCATCAATTTTCCCTCGTCCCGCAAAGAGTGGTGAAAATTGCGCAGACCATGCAAAGCAAAAATAAGAAGGCTTTCGTTTCCTGCGTCGATTGATTTAGATCCCTAACGTGGTGGTTCACAAATTGAAAGCGAAAGGGATTTGCAGGCTCACAAATCCCCTTTTGGGTTATGCTCTTTTGATACTGATGGCGTGGGCAATAGACGGAATGCTTTCGCCCTGCTGGATGGCGGTAGGGCTCATGAGCGCTCCTGTGGGAACAAAGAGCACACGCGAATAATCGCCGTTTTTTAATTTTGGCAGAATGTGTGCACACAGGACAAGTCCGGAGCAGGCGCAGCCGCTTGCGCCGGCGTGAGCGTCCTGCGATTCATCAAACATCAGCACACCGCAATCGGTGTAGTTTTCGGAAAGGTCATATCCATTTTCAGCCATATGGTCAATGACGATGGATTTTCCGATTTTGCCCAAATCGCCCGTAAAGATTGCGTCATAGTCACTGGGCTTTCTGCCCGTATCCTGAAAATGGGCGCAAAGACAGTCAATGGCGGCAGGCGCCATGGCAGCACCCATGTTGTTGGCATCGGTGATGCCGCGGTCCACAATTTTTCCCGTGGTGGCACAGTCGAGTATGAAATCGCCCTGCTTGCTGTCTAAGGTGACGCAGGCAGAGCCTGTTACCGTCCACTGGGCACTGGGAGGTCTTTGACCGCCGTACTCTAATGGAAACCGATACTGCCGCTCAGCAGAACAGAAATGGCTGGAGGTTGTACAGATGCAGCGGTCTGCAAATCCGCCGTCGATGGTCATGGCCGCCATCTTCATGGAAAGTCCCATGGTGGAGCAGGCTCCATATAATCCAATAAAGGGAACGGAGAATACGCGGATTCCGTAGTTTGTGCTCGCGCATTGGTTTAAGAGGTCCCCGGCAAAAATATAGTCAAATTCGCCTGGAGCACGGTCTGCCTTTTTCAGTGCGCCCAAAACTGCCTGCTGCATGAATTTGCTTTCTGCCTTTTCCCAGCTTTTTTCGCCCCAGAGGTCGTCGGAAACAGTTTCGTCAAAATATTGTCCCAACGGCCCCTCGCTTTCCTTTTGTCCTGCCACCGCATAAGCTGCGCTGATATACGGCGGAGTTTTGAATGTAACAGTTTGTGTTCCAGATTTTTGCATTCTCATAAAAAAACACCTCAAAGCTTAGTTTGGGGTGTTTTTTATATTCTATTCGTTTATTTTGGCTGTGCGATGATAATGCGCACTCTGCCGCCCGCGGACGCCTGCTTTTCACTATACAGACGAACGGTGTACCGGTCAAAAGCATTTGCCAGTTCATCTTTTGTCAAAGAAGAGTATTGGTTAGAACTATTTTTGGTATAAATGCTCACGCTGTCACTCAAGCGGTAAGAGGTTCCGTTCACGGTGATGTATGCGCCGGTCAGGTCGCGGATGGTACCGCTTGCCGTTTCGCTGAGTGCTTTCATCGCGGTTACCGAGCCATTTGCCGACTGTTTAATCTGCACCGGCTGACCCGTGGACACGGAGAATACAGAGCCGTTGGTTATCAGAGATTTTTCGATACCGTTTACAAAATAGGTGTATGACCCGGAAAGAGACATGCCAAACGTATTCTTTTTTGCAGCGGTTACAATGCCATACGCATGCATATCTTCCGTGCAATCCTCTAAAATCAGTGCGGAAATTTTTCCGTCGGCGTTTGTTTCGGCATACAAAATTTTAGAAGAGGAAATGTTCATGCCGTTAAGGCGCGCAGGGAAGACATTTGCTGCATTTCCAGCCTCGTTTAGATTTGTTGTGCTTACCTCAATTATTTCAAGGTCGTTTGCAAGTTTAAAAGAGCCAAGACTGCGGGCGCTGTTACTCCAACTGAATTTACCGGATATTGCCGAATTTGCCGATACTAAGCTGACGATTGCCAAACCATCGCGAAAGCTTACGCGCACCGCCTGATTTAACATACTTTCGTATTCCTTTGCGGTTACATATTCAACCGCATCACCTGAGGGAAGAATTAGCTTTACATAAGGTTTTGCTACGGTAGAGCCGTTTACAGTTGTGTCCTTTCTTCCTGTCTCAATCAAATAGCCAACCACCTCTTCTTCCATCTGCGACTGTGTTAAAACGTCCGCAATGTCGCCGTCCTTACCCAAAAGGAGCGTAACGGTGTCACCGAAATGAAAGCTTCCGCCGGCAGAAAGTTTTGTAAAGGCGTCAACGCCCTCAATGTTATACGTTGTACCGGATACGGTTACAGTAGCCGGTGTGTTCTGATTGGGGGTAGCGGATTCGTAGATGCCGGTCACTTTTTTGGAGTACACGAAAAACATATTAAGGTCTTTCGCGTAGTATGCAATATCGTTTCGTTTTACGTCGGAGAGCGAAACCCTCTCGCCGTCGCGCATAACAGATGCTGTATCCGCCGATGCGCCGAACGCGTTATACCAGCCTGCACCTGTCACGGTAATCGGTCCTTCGGTGGTACCCTCTTCGTACACAACATAGTCAACGGTGCCGTTTGGATTGTACTTGACCTTTAGCAAATCGCCCATGGCAAATTTAGAAGAAATTGCGCCAAAGGTTGTTTTGGTGCTGTCTTCATACACCGTTGTTCCTGCGGTAAAATCAATCTTATCGTAGTTTCCGTTTTGATAGGTAATGACGCTATCACCCAAAAGAGAATAGACCACATGGGTTTTCACGTCCTCGCCGGATTGGGGCAAAAAGGCAACGACCGTATCTCCGTTTCGCAAAACGATGCTTCCGCGTTTGCCGACGTTTGTATCATCAAACTGTTCTGTAATATGAAAGGTTCCGACAGAGGTAAGCACCTTATTGATGCCGACCGCAGAATTTTCGCGGTTGGTGGCAATGAGCACCACATCGTCTGTGATTGTGCGGTCAAAGTCGGACAAAAAGTCCTGCTGTGCGCCTTTGGCGGGCGTGTTGAGCATGTTGTAGGCAATAATCATCATATCGCGGCGGGTGAGTGTTTCGCCGCGGGATTTGCTCAAGCTGTCACAAAGACCGATATTTTTGGCAATACCAATCTGACCGTCAGGCCAGGAGGAACCAAAATCTGTCTCGGAGTAGCCCAAAACGCGCAAAAACATGGTGAGTGCCTCTTCGTAGAGCACCGTGTTGGATGGGCGGAAGGTGGCATCTAAATACCCTTTGCAAAGCCCGTTTTTCACGGCAACGGTGATGTAGGGTGCAGCCCAGTGGTTTGCGGGCACGTCCCGAAAAGGCGAGGTTTTGCTGCCTGCCGCCACCATGTCACGGTAGAAGGATGCGGCAACGGCAATTTTTGTGCACTCGGCGCGGGAAACGCTGTCCGATAAGCGCAGGTTTCCGTCTGGGTCGCCCTGCATAATTTTAAGCTCTGCCAGAAGCGGCGCTACGTTGTCTGAATAGCTCGGTGCCGAATATACGGGAATGGAACTGAGCAAAAGCACTGCTGCAAGGCACAGAAAACAAATTTTTTTCAAAGGGAATCCATCCTTTCTGATGTTTGTTTTATTCAAATCGAAGTGCATCAATGGGATTTAGGTTTGCTGCGTTTTTTGCGGGAAGTAATCCGAAAATTACACCGATTCCAACAGAAACACTAAACGCAACCGCTATGGCACTGACAGAAGCTACAATATTGATTCCAAACAGTTTTCCCGCCAGTGAGGACAAAGCAATTCCGAAAACGATGCCGATTAAACCGCCGATGCCGCTGACGGTTCCCGCTTCAAAGATAAATTGCTGCATGATATGCTTCTTTTTAGCACCCAAAGATTTTCGAATACCGATTTCGCGCGTGCGTTCTGTTACGGAAACCAGCATAATATTCATAATACCAATACCGCCGACCAAAAGCGAAATGCCTGCAATCGCAACGAGTGCCATTTTCAGCGTGTCGGTAATGGAGGTCATTTCGTCTAAAATTTCCTTGGTGGAGGTGACGTTGTAAAAATCGCTGCTGCCCAAAAGCTCGGTCAGCTTTTCTTCTATCAGACGCGAGGATGCGTCAATGTTATCAGAATTTGCCGCGAGCGCCGTATAGGTTGTGACAGTGGCGTTTCGTGACATTTTTGTTGCTTTTGTGTAGGGAATGTAGATGCACTGGTCTGAGGAATATTCTTTTGAATCTGCCTTTTCCTCCAACACGCCTATGATGGAGTATGGTTCGCCGTTGATTCGGATTATATTGCCGAGGGCTTTTCCCTCTCCGTAGTATTCCCGTTCGTAGTACGTTCCGATTACAGAGACTTTTTGTTCTTTACAAACGTCTATGTACTGCAAAAACCGCCCCTGTGCTATGGTCAGATCTTTAATTTTGTCATAGGTTTCGTCAACACCCGTGACAGAGCCTACCGTGTTCTCAGAATCGGTTGGGGCTTTTATGGTAGCATTTGTGGTTACGGTAGGAGAAATTGCCGAAAGCAGGGCGGGATTTTCGTCTGCCAAGGCATACAAATCATCAGGGTCTACGGTTCTGGTGCTGCCGCGGGAATTGATGGTAACGGTAATGTTGTTCATACCGATGCTTTCAAACACGTCGGTCACCTGACCGGTCACACCGTCCATAATCGAAACCAAAATGATAACTGCCGCAACGCCGATGATGATACCCAGCATCGTTAAAAAGGAGCGCATTTTGTTTGAGAGAATACTCGAAATCGCGAGGCTCAATGTTTTACTAATTTTCATGCGAACTTACCGCCTCCTTTTTTCTTGCAATCACGGTGGAGCAGATGATTTCATCTCCTGCAGGAGGACCGTCATATATCTTTTTGCCGTCTTGCATGCGAATCACACGGTTCGCTTTGGCGGCGATGAAGTTGTCATGGGTAATCAGGATAATGGTGTTTCCCTGCCTGTTCAGCTCTGTTAAAAAGTCGATTACCTCGCGGCTGGTTTTAGAGTCTAATGCGCCCGTTGGCTCGTCTGCCAAAATGACAGAGGGTGAGCCTGCTAAAGCCCTTGCAATCGACACGCGCTGCTGCTGTCCGCCTGAAAGCTGGGAGGGCTTACTGTGGCACTTATCCAAAAGACCGACCCGCTCTAATGCGTCCATGGCGCGTTTTGTCTGCTCGCTTTCCTTGAGTCCTTTATACATCAAAGGGAGTTTTACGTTATCGAGCACGGTAAGCTTTGGCAGAAGATTATACTGCTGGAAGATAAATCCCAGCATTTTGTTTCGAATTTCTGCCAGGTTGTTGTCGTTTAAGCAGCTTACGTCGGTGCCGTTTAAACGGTATGTTCCGCTGGTCGGCACGTCTAAACAACCGATGATGTTCATGCAGGTGGACTTGCCGCTGCCGGACTGCCCGATGATGGCTAAAAACTCGCCGGGGAATACCGAAAAGGAAACGCCGTCAATGGCGCGCACCTCCGTGTCGCCCATTTTGTATATTTTATAAATGTCCAAAAATTCAACCAATGGGTTTTGCATATCAAATACCTCCTGCGCTCATCGGCGGTTTGCGCCCGTGCCGCCGGATGGCATTCCGCCGCCAGAAGCCATTCCGCCAGATGGCATTCCTCCGGAAGGCATACCGCCACTCATGCCGCCTCCGTGCATGCCGCCCATGGCACCCATAGCGCCCATAATACCGGTGTTGCCCTCCACTTCAACCTGAGGCACCCAGACAATGTCACCCTCGGATAGTCCTGCGGTGATTTCGATTAGGGAATCGTTGAATATACCGGTTTCGACGGTTACGGATTTATATCCTTCGGGTGCACGGTCGTTTTGATCGGTCTTTTCGCCATTGACATACACGATGTTTCCGCGGTTTACGCTCGATACAGGAACCGCCAGAACATGTTCTGCCTTTGCGGTGATGATGGTGACATCAATGTTCATTTCAGGGCGCAGCTCGTCATCAAAATCTAGGATATTGATGGTAACGGGATAGGTGGTAACACCGTTTTCCGTGCTTCCTTTCACGCTTACGTTGGTTACCTCGCCGTGGTATATTTTTCCCTCTAAGGAGTCGGAGGTGATGGTAACGTTTTGACCGTTTTCTACGTTTTTGATGTCCAGCTCGTCTACGGAAAGCTCGCATTCCATGCCGGACATATCGTAGATTACCGCCATAGCGGTTGCTGCATTGGTGCTGTCTAATTTGTCACCGGCTTTCACGTTTTTTTCAACCACCGTACCGGAAATGGGGGCGGTGATGGTGTAGTCCTCAAGCTTCTTTTGCGCATTTTCGCGGGAAAGCTTGGATTCTTTTAAAGAAAGCGCGCTGGAGGTGATGTTATCCGAAACTGAGTCGCTTACAAGCCGCGCGATGGTTTTCCCCGCGCTGACTTTGTCTCCCTCGGAAACGTATAGATTTTCTACATCGCCCGACGCCTTTGCTGTAACGGTTTTTTCGTTTTTGTATTCAAATGTGCCTGCGTCGTTGCAGGAAACAGAGCCTATGGTTGCAACCGCGGTATCGCTCACCATCAGTGTGCCCGGGTTTTGGACTGAAATCACCACATCGCGCACCAGCATGTTGCCGTTTTTTGCATAGCTTGCGCCGCGGATTTCGGTAACGGTTCCCGAAAGCGTTTCGCCTGTGCCGGAAATGGACACGGTAGCACTGGAACCTGCAAAAATTGCGCCAATATCAGATTCGTTAAAGGGAATGGTGAGAAGCAGAGCGGAATCGTCATAGATTTCTGCAATTTGCGCGCCTGCGTTCACAGAGTCTCCCTTTTTTATGTATAGCTTTTGAATCACACCCCCGACGTCGGTGGTGATGTTAAGGTCATTTTGCGCCTCTAACGCGTTGTTATAATTGTTGGTGGAGCGTTCTACGGAAAGGTTTGCGCTTTTGATGCTATTTTCTGCATCGGAGGAATCAATCTGATATAAAACGTCCCCCTCGTTTACAATGTCTCCCACTTCAAAGTTTGCCGAAAGCACGTCGCCGCTGACCAAAGCCGTAATCGAATACTGATCCTTCGGCGTGACAACCGAAGAGCCGGTGATGGAGGATACGATGCTTTGTCTGGTGACGGTGGCTTCGTTTGACGCATCCGCCAAAGCACTTTTTGCTTTTTTGGCGCGAAAAACGGAAGAAACAGTGCCAAAAGCGATTGCAAGAATCAGCAAAGCGCCGACAATTACCATCCACTTTTTCGGTTTTATTTTTTTCAGCAGCGACTTCATATTTTTCATGAGAAACATTCCTTTCCGAGATTAAATTTCTACAACATACATTTTATCACAAAATTAAGTCCTCAATATGAATATTTTATAAACTTTAAAAAAGCTACACTTTTTTAAGATTTTGTGGTATAGTATCAATAGGAAGAGAAAGCGAAAGGGATTGATTGGGTGGAGAAAATTTTAATCAGTGCATGTCTTTTGGGTGAGCGTTGTCGGTATGACGGCGCGTCAAAGCCTTGTAAAATAGCGGAAAAGCTCAAGGAGCGGTTTGAGCTGATTTTGGTTTGTCCCGAGCAGGCGGGCGGACTGCCCACGCCGCGTCCGCCGGCTGAGCGAAGAGGTGCGCGTGTGGTCACAAAAGAAAAAGACGTGACGGCAGAGTATGAAAAAGGCGCATATGCTGCGCTCGCACTGGCAAAGGCGCATGGCTGCAAGCTGGCGGTGTTAAAAGAAAAAAGCCCCTCTTGCGGCTGCGGAAAAATATACGACGGCACGTTTTCCAAAACCCTGATCGAAGGAAACGGCGTAACCGCAGAGCTTTTATTAAGAAATGGAATCCGTGTGATTGGAGAAAGCGAAATTGAGACGCTTTTAAAGGAAAAATAGCGAAAACAAAACGGCAATCTGCGAATAACAGATCGCCGTTTTTATGTTGCGCAATTGTATATGTACACACGATGTAAGATTTCGATTTTCCGTTACCAATATTTTCGGTCCAGACTCCGATAGAATATTGCCTGCGCCAGATGCTCCTTTTGGATTGTTTCGCTGTTTTTGAGGTCTGCAATGGTTCTTGCAACCTTTAAAATACGATTGTGTGCGCGGGCGGAAAGTCCCAGTGAACCAAAGGCGTTTTTCAGCATCACATCTGCGTCTTTTTCCAAACGGCAGAACTCGTCCATCATCTTGGGGGTCATCTGTGCGTTGCAGTAAATCCCCTTTTCGCCGGCAAACCGTTTTGCCTGCAAAGCACGCGCTTGTTCTACGCGTTTTCGGATGCTTGCGGAGGGTTCTGTTTTGGTGCGGTCGGTCAGCTCGTCGTATTTTACGGCGGGCACTTCGATATGCAGGTCAATGCGGTCAAGCAAAGGACCGCTGATTTTGCTCAGATACTGTTTGATTTGTTGTTTCGAGCAATTGCATCGCTCGGTTCCGTCACCAAAATAGCCGCATTTGCAAGGGTTCATGGCGCAAATCAGCATGGTCTGGCTCGGATAGGTCAGCGTTGCCTGTACGCGGGAAATGGTCACAACGCCGTCCTCTAACGGCTGGCGCAGAACCTCCAGCGCATCTTTTTTAAATTCAGGCAATTCGTCTAAGAATAAAACGCCATTGTGCGCCAAACTGATTTCGCCCGGTCTCGGCATTGTTCCGCCGCCGGAGAGTCCGTTGGAGGAAATGGTATGGTGCGGAGAGCGGAAAGGACGCGTGGTAATCAGCGGCTTGTCGCCCGGCAAGAGTCCTGCGATGGAATGAATCTTCGTAACCTCTAAACTTTCTTCAAAGGAAAGCGGCGGCAGGATTGAGGGCAGGCGCTGTGCCAGCATGGTTTTACCGGAGCCGGGAGAGCCAATCATCAAGACATTGTGCCCGCCTGCTGCGGCAATCTCTAAAGTAAATTTTGCGTTTTCCTGTCCTTTCACGTCCGAAAAATCAGGCACGGTTTTTTCCTGCATCAAAAAGTATGCGTCTGTGTCAATTTCTGTTTTTATCAGCTTTTCTTCCGTGGTAAAATGGCGCAGAATTTCGGTTAAGGAGCATGCGCCGAATACCGAAAGGTCTTTGACCACGGCAGCTTCCTTTGCGTTTTTTTGGGGCAGAATCAGGTTTTTAATGCCTTGCTCTGCCAGTGAAATTGCCATGGGAAGTGCGCCGTCAATGGGACGAAGCTCGCCCGACAGAGCAATTTCGCCCAAAAATGCGTATTCTGACAAATCGGCTTTCAGCTGCTCGGAGCTTGCCAATACGCCGATGCAAATAGGCAGGTCATAAATAGGACCTGCTTTTTTGATGTTTGCGGGCGCTAGATTGACGGTGATTCTGCGCGCAGGAAAGGTTAAGCCGCAATTTTTCAGCGCTGCGCGAACACGCTCTTTGGATTCCTTTACGGCAGCGTCGGGAAGTCCGACCACGTCAAAGGAGGGAAGTCCGTTTCCAATGTCAACCTCTACACCAACGGAATAACCGTCGATGCCGAACAAACCTGCGCTGTTTATGTTAGCAAGCATAATGCTCCTCCTTTAAATTTCGATCAGTTCTTTCGGGGATGCGGTTAGGTTTTCGTATCCGTCTTCCGTAATCACAACCAAGTCTTCAATGCGGACACCACCGAAGTTTTCAATGTAAATACCCGGTTCTACCGTCATGGTAACGTTTGGCAAAAGCACTTGCTCGGACCGCGGTGAAAGGGCGGGTTGCTCGTGAACCTTAAGGCCTACGCTGTGTCCCAAACCGTGTCCGAAATATGCGCCGTAGCCTGCGTCTTTTATGATGTTTCGCGCGATGGCGTCAACTTCTTTGCACAATGCATTCGGGCTAAGGGCAGAAAGTGCGGCAGTTTGCGCCGAAAGAACGGTTTTGTAGATTTCCTTTTGCCGCTTACTGGCAGAGCCGATTACCACGGTTCGTGTCATATCGCTGGCATAGCCTTTGTATTTGCAGCCGAAGTCTAACGTGAAAAAGTCGCCCTTTTCGAGCACTTTTTCCGTTGCCACGCCGTGGGGGAGTGCAGAACGCACACCGGAGGCGGCAATCGTTTCAAAGGAAAGCCCCTCTGCGCCGTGCCTGCGCATGAAAAATTCCAGTTCCAGCGCAATTTCCTTTTCGGTTCGACCGCATTCGATGCGGGTCAGAATATAGGAAAAGGCTTCGTCGGCGATAGACGCTGCCTGCTGAATGTTTGAAATTTCCTGTGCGTCTTTTATCGAGCGAATCCGCCGAAACTCCTTAGATGCTGGGATAAAGCTTGCTGCGGAAACATTCTTTTTTAGGTTCATGTAGGCAAAAACGGTAAAAAATTCGTCCTCAAAGCCAATCGCAATACTTCCCATTTCAGACAAATGCTTTGATAGAGGGTGTTTTGCCGTGTCCAGCACGGTAAAGCCAACTGCCTCATTTTTTGCCTGCGCCGTATAGCGGGAATCGGTGAATAGAAGACGGGTATTTCCATCCAGAAAAAGCGCACCCTCGCCGCCCGTAAATCCGGAAAAGTAAAACAGGTTTTCGGGCGAAGTGATCAGATACGCGTCATAGTTTTCGTGAAATGTAAGCTGATTGATGCGGTTTGCGGTCAATGCAGAAAACGCTCCTTTTGTGTCAACATTTACTCTTATTTTATCATAATTTACATATCTTTTCAATAAAAATCATATATAATACCAAACAAACTTTAAGGGACTGACAGGGTGAAACAGTTTTTAAAAGAAAATTTATTTTCTATTTTGTTTTTAGGGTTGGCAGGATTGATTTTGATCCTTTGGGGGAGATTGATTTTGATGGAATTTTCCAAAAGCACCGCCACGGAACAAATCGTGACAACGCAAGACCGTGTGCGGGCTTTAGAATACTATGGCTGGCAGGTGGACCAGACCAGTGAAACAAACGAAACTGTGTATATCCCAATGGTTTTTGATTCTGTTTGGGAACGGTATAACAAGATACAAAAAATGAGCGGATTTGATTTGAGTCAGTACCGCGGAAAAAGCGCCGAGCGATACACCTATCGCGCGCTGAACTTTCCCGGCGCGGAGCAAGAAGAGGTGTTTATAAATCTTTTGGTTATAGATGAAAAAATAATCGGGGGCGACTGCATGACCGTAGCTTTGGACGGGTTCATGCTGCCTTTGGATATTCGAAAAATTGGCTAAAGGTGAATGGAAACGTCTCCTGAGGATAGGGATATGCATCTTCCGTCCTTTGTGCGTACAATCAGGTTTGCGTTTTCGTCAATGTCCTCGGCGAACGCATAGCCCGTGTGAGCGCCTGTGAGAATTTCGATTTTTTTTCCGATGACGCAAGAGGCGTCTTTATATTCTTTCAGATACGCTTTTTCTTCCAAATTGAGGTATAGGTCATAGAAATTTTTCAGAATTTCCGCAACGAGCAAGTCGGTGGTATCTGTGCGATATTGCGGAACGAATGAAGATATATTTGTGGTCTTAAAGGCAAATTCTTCGGGGTAACCGTTTTCGGGCGTGGTCAGGTTTAAACCGATGCCCAGGATGGCATAGTCCAGCTTGTTGCTGTCTTTTGAGACAGCGGCTTCCGTTAAAATGCCGCAAAACTTTTTGCCACAAAAATACAAGTCGTTCACCCATTTAATCTGGGTTTGTGTTCCAAACAACTTTTTTACGGCGCGGCGCACAGCAACTGCCGCGGCAACGGTGATGAAAACAGCATGCTCTGCAGAAAACGAAGGGCGGAGCAGAAGACTAAAGTACACGCCGCAGCCTTTGGGAGAGAAAAACTGTTTTCCCAGTCTGCCACGTCCTTCCAGTTGGTGGTCCGTGATGACAACTGTTCCTTCCTTTGCGTTTTCTTTTGCAAGGTTTTTCATTTCGTCGTTGGTGGATTTACTTGTTGTTCGGTATAGTACGGAAAAAGGGTATTTCGCCGTGAATCGTTCAATGTTCATATGATGTCCCTCTTAAAACAGGGCTGCAGCAAAAAGCTGCAGCCCTTGATTTTATGCAAAGAATTTCTGCCAGTATCCGAATACAAATACAACAAGGATAATCAGAGGCAGAATATAGGATACGTAAAACCGCAGTTTTTTGGGAAACCGGATTCCTTTTCCCGTATCAACCTCCCCGATAAAGTTATCCCAGCCCCAGCCGCATTTTTTTGTACAGAACAAAAGAAATACTAAGCTTCCCAGGGGGAGCAGGTTGTTAGACACGATAAAGTCTTCCAGGTCCTGAATGGTAGAGCCTTCGCCCAACGGCTGAATAAAGCTGAAAAGGTTAAAGCCAAATACGCAGGGAAGAGACAGCACCAAAACACCGATCAAGTTTATCAAAACTGCCTTTTTGCGGCTCATGCCCCATTTGTCCATACAAAAGCTTAAAATATTTTCAAACACGGCAATTACCGTTGAAATCGCAGCAAACGCCATAAAGATAAAGAAGAGCACTTCCCAAAGCTGTCCCATCGGCATTTCGTTAAATACGCCCGGGAGCGTAACAAACACAAGGCCCGGACCCTCGCCGGGGTTTACGCCGTATGCCGAGCAGGCGGGGAAAATAATTAAGCCCGCAAAGAGTGCAACCACAGTGTCTAAAATACAGATGTTTAAGGATTCGCCCGTTAAGCTGCGGTCTTTTCCAATGTAGCTTCCAAAGATGCTCATGGAGCCGATGCCGATGCTCAAAGTGAAAAATGCTTGCCCCATCGCGGCAAAAATAACGTTCATCAGACCTTCGTTTTTGATGTTTTCCACATTGGGTACCAGATAAAAGGACAGACCTTCTGCCGCGCCGTCTAAGGTAATGCTGCGGATGGCAAGAATTAAAATGATGCCAAACAACGCAACCATCATAATTTTTGTGATGCGTTCAACGCCCTTTTGCAGTCCTAAACTGCACACAAAAAAGCTGAGTGCAACAATAACCACCATCCAAAACGCCATGGCACCGGGAGAGGCGAGGAGGCTATCAAAGATCTGTCCCGCGCTCTCGGCGGAAACGCCAATTAAATCACCGCGGATGGCTTTTGCCACATAAGCGAGCATCCAGCCGCCAACGGTGGTGTAAAACATCATAAGCAGATAGTTTCCCGCAAAGGCAATGTTACTGTACCAGTGCCATTTCGTGCCTTTCGGCTCTAACGTTTCAAAGCTTTTGGCAACGGATTTCTGGCTGGCACGGCCTACAGCAAACTCCATCACCATAATGGGCAGAGCCAAAAGAAGCAAAAATGCCAGATAGATGCCGACAAAGATTGCGCCGCCGTATTTTCCGACAATATACGGGAAACGCCATACGTTTCCAAGACCGACCGCGCAGCCTACGGAAATCAAAATAAATCCCAAACGGGACGAAAATTTCTCTCTCTGTTCCATTTCAAGCCTCCTATTTATTTGTTGAATCTATTTCATTGTACCATAACCGATACCAAAATTCAACCCAAAAACAAATTTTAGCAAAATGCTGTTAATGTATTAGTAGTCCGTATTTTTTCCGGAGACGGTTTAGTTTTTTTAAAAGCGGGCGGGCGAGAACCCAAAGAAACAGTGCGGTAGAGAGAGCGTGTATTGTATCAAAGGGGATACCCGAGACAAAGGCTGCGATAAACTGCGCTTTGGTGGGAGCAGAATAGGTTGTGAGCACCGTTGCAGGGTTCATAATGCCGCCATATATCAAAAGTGCGGAAAGTCCACCGAAGATACAAAAAAGCATACTCGAATTCTGTGTTTTTTTGCCGTGAAATAAAAGTCCTGCCAAAAAACCGATTACGGCAAATGCAAGCATCTGCCAGGGTGTCCACGGTCCCTGACCGAAGAAAAAGTTGGAGACAAAGCCCGTCATTGCACCGATTAAGAATCCTGTTTCGCAACCAAGCGAGGCGGCGGAAATGATGATGATTGCAAGCGTTGGCTTAAACTGCGGAAGCATATAAAATGCAGCCCGTCCAAACACAGCGAGAGCACACAAAACGCTGATCATGACCAGCTCCCGCGCCCTTGGTTTTCTTCGTTCAAAAAGCAACAAAAAGGGTGCTAGTGTTTCTAGAATCAGCAGTAAACTGATAAAATAATACTTTCTGTCTGCAAAAAAATGTATGCCGCAAAAGACGGTTGCGGGCATCAGCACAATTGATACCAAAAGAGCAAACCATGCGTGCCTTTTGTGACCTTTATTGGGCTTTTGCGCAGGTCGTTCGGGGGAAATAGGTGGCTCATTTTTTAAAATGTCGGTATTCTCTAGCGTTTTCTTCGGCTCAACCGGTGTTTTGCCGCAGGCATATATGATGTCCTCAGGCAAAATTGCGTTTAAAAGCAGCCCTCGTGCCATACGGTTTGCCGCCGTGGTATAAAAACTGTTGCCGGCAAAAAAACAGCGGGGTGTGTCCTCGCACGTCACGCTGCCGTCAAAAAACATGGCGCAGCGGTCAGCATACTTTGCACAGAAGGCAATGTCATGGGAAACCATGATAACCGCTGTGCCCTGTGCGGTTAGTGTATTTATTATTTCTGCCAGCGTTTCTTTAAAGTAGGCATCCAGCCCCTTGGTTGGCTCGTCCAAAAGCAATATATCAGGTTTTTTGAGTAAAACCTTTGCAAGGGCAAGGCGCTGCTGCTCACCGCCGGAAATATCGTAGGGGTGCATGGCAGAAAGATGCGAAAGACCGCACAGGGAAAGCAGTGCATCAGCGTGTTCTCTCTCCTGCAAGCCGCAAGCTGCGTATAAGTCTTCCAACACAGTATCTTCTGTAAAGAGTACTTGTGGATTCTGCGGCAGAAGCGAAACCTTTCCGGACACATTTATGCTTCCTCTTTGGGGCTGACGCAAGTCCGCAAGCAGAGAAAGGGCGGTGGATTTCCCTGTTCCGTTGCCACCGACAATGGCAAAAAAAGTGCACTTATTTACTGTTAAGGACAGCCCCTTTACAACGTCGGGTGTATTCTTTTCGTAGCGGAACCAAACGTCTCTGGCGGAAACTGCAACCTCTTTGGAAAGGCTTTTTTCGGGCGATACGGGGAAGGTATCCGACAGCAATCCCTGCGTCTTTTTCTCTGCCAGCCATGTCCTTCCTTCCCGTATGGTAACAGGGCAATCGCTGTTTTTGTCCACAGCAAAATATACCTGCATTGGTGTTGGAAGAGAAGTGAAAAGGTTACTGCCTTTGCAGAACAAATCTTTTCCAACCTCCCGCGGTGTTCCAAGGGAGCAGATTTTGCCATTCTCCATTGCAATGAGCTGATCAGACAGAGAAACTGCCTCCTCCAGCCGATGCTCTGATAATATAACAGTTGTGCCAAGCTCGCGGTTTAGTTTAGAAAGTGTGTCTAAAAATTCGCGGGCGGAAATGGGGTCAAGCTGCGCGGTAGGTTCGTCTAAAATTAAAAGCTTTGGCTGCATCACCATAACGGATGCCAGATTTAAAAGCTGCTTTTGCCCGCCGGAGAGGTCGCTTGTTTTTTGGTGAAACCATGTTTGAATCCCAAAATAAGATGCCATTTCCGAAACACGTCTGCGAATTTCGGTGGTCGGGCAGGAAAGGCTCTCCAGACCAAATGCCAACTCGTGCCACACTTTATCGGTCACAAGTTGACTATCCGGGTCCTGAAGGACAAAGCCGATTTGTTCACTCTGCTCTCTGTGCGTCATGTTATAGATGTCAAAACCGCGGTACAAAACAGTTCCCGTTTTCATGCCGTGGGGTGAAAGAACGGGCTTGAGCTGACGAAGCAACGTCGATTTTCCGCAGCCGGATTTTCCAAATATGGTGACAAACTCGCCCTCGTTTACGGAAAAGGAAATATCACAAAGGGCGCAATCGGTTTGGTTCGGATATGTAAAATTCAGCTTGTTTACAGTAATTAGTGCCATTTTCGTTCCTCCCAACATACAATCAGTATCGGTGTGGCGCACAATAAAAAGTAGATTACATAAAGACTTACGGAATAGGGCGAAAGGGAAAGGGTGCTTATTCCGGGATAATAGCTGTATGAAAAAGCACCGGAGAAGAGACCGGTCAGGATATATCCACCCGCCCCGATGAAAAAAAGGAGCAGGATAAAATCGCGTCTTGAAAATTTGTAAATTGAAAAGGCGGTACGATGCGAAAGCCCGTAGCCGCGGCTTTTCATACTGTCTGCCGTGTCAATTGCACTTTCCAGCGTCCAGGTCAATAAAATAGACAATGTCCGCAAGCCGTGCCTGGTGCGGGTAAGCAGGGAACTGTTTTTTGTGTCTGTTCCCAGAGCCTTTTGCCCGCTGACAATGGCGGAAAGCCGGAGCCGCAGCATTGGAATTAGACGCAGAATCATTGAGAAAATTAGAGAAAGAGACGGAATGATTCTGCCAAACAGATACATCAGCTTGTCGCCGGTTAGAATGCGTCCGAAGCAGTAAAAATGTGTAATGACGGCGCAAAGCATGGCTGCCGCAGCAACGCCGTAAAGGCAGGATTCCAAGGTTAGCGGATTCCCGTCAGGGAAATAGGCAAGGATTGTTACGCCTGCGTGGTTAAACAAAGGATTCGTAACTGCGGCAAACAAAAACACGGGAATCAGCCATACGAGACGTAATCCTGTTACCTTTTTTTCACTGAGCAGAGCCGCATGGACTACGGCACACAAAAGCGACACCGCAAGACACACGGGATGCATCAGCACCATGGAATAGGTGATGGTGAGCAAAAAGTATATGAAATTGACAGTGGGGTGGAAGGTATAAAATTCGTTCATATCATTCTCCAGATAAGTCATTGTATCCGCCGATGTCATTTCCCATATCACAGGTGTAAATCCATTCAATTCTATCACCGGGGTTTATTTTGTAGTGTGAGCAGCCGTAGTTTGGATATACGCCGTTTACGCGGTACATCCAGCCGGAAAGATCGCCTAGGTCAAATTCGTAGAGATTTGCAATGCCCTCTACGTAGACAGTTTCGTACATAGGTGTGTTTTCAAACTCAAAGTGAATCCCTGCCTTTTTTAATTCGCGCAAAAGCACATGAAACACCGTTTCCTGCTCGAAGTACTCCACGGCTTGTTCGGGAAAAATCGTACCATCCTTGGGTAGAATCTTCCGAAGTGCAGGCGGTAAAACATCGCTTTTTACCGCTGCATCACAGCGAATTGATAGTGTTACGGTGCGTTTGGGCGCATCTTGTGTTGGCTCCGGTATTGAAGTCGCTTGATCCGGTGCTTGTTTTGACGCTTCCTCTTTCGTGTGTTCTACAATCGTTTTCTGCTCGTTTTCCTGAGAAGGTGAATGAGCCATGCTGGAAGAGGGTGTGGGATCGGCCTTTTCTGGTTTTGAGGATACAGACGGCGCCAAAGGAGGGACGGAAGAAATTTCCGTTGCGTTTTTATTTTCCTGTTCTAAAATGGTTGCGGCGGCAGGGGAGGGAGGCGCCTCTTCCGGCTTTTGCGGTTCGCCAAAGAAGAACGCGATGACAAGGAGCGCAAATATAAGGAGTCCGCCAATAATTTTTGGTTGATGTTGTTTCAATGATTTTTACCTCTGTAAAAGCTCGGATTTATGGAGTAAATTGTATAGCATTTGTGCGATTTCTCCGCGGGTGGCAGGAGAAAAAGGCTGAATGTTTAACACACTGTCATCCAATATGCCGTTTGCGTAGCAAAAAGCGAGAGAGGGCTTTGCCCAATCGCTTGCAGTGGTGTAATCAGGAAATGCTGCCAAAACATTTTGTACACCGTTCTCCGTCAGTTCCGTATCCATTCCGCAAAGTATAGCGGCTCTTTTCACCATCGTTGCAGCCTCCTGGCGCGTGATGGTCCCATCGGGGAGAAAAGCGGTTTCGGAAACACCGTTTACAATACCGTAATGCTTTGCGGTGGAAACAGCGCTAAAAAACCACGCGTGTTCTAATACGTCGGAAAAGGCAGTTGCCTTTTGTGCAGGAAGTCCTAATGCGCGGACGATAAGTGCCGCAAATTCCGCCCTCGTTATTGTGCCATCCGGAACAAATTCGGTTTCGGTTCTTCCGTTTATAATACCACGCTGCGCCAAAGCCAAAATGGCAGCTTCATTTTCATGGTTCGAAATGTCGGAAAATGATTTGTTCTCGAATTTAATTTCGCAAAAAGTAACGTCATCGTGCTTGTTTGACAGTCTGGGTGCGTCTTGCTCCCATGCGCAGTAAAGCGTAAAGGAGGCGGTCACCTTTTGTGAAAAATCGTATGGCACGGTCAGCATCTCATCGGTGTAATAGCCGAGAAGATGGTGTCCCTCTTTTACCGGCGCAGCCGGCATTTCCAGCACGGTGTTCTGTTTAACACGTTTCTTTTTCATGTCGCTGCCGCCGTTGGTTTCAAAGGTAACGGTATAATAGGTTGCACCGCCGCCACCACCGCCGCCGTGGTAGATCGGCTGTTTTGTGGCATGTGCTTCATTGTGCAAAAGAGCAGAAAAGTCGTACATACTTTTGCCTTTTTTCTCTGTCAGCATACAATACGCCAAAAGTCCGCGAAGCCCCTGCTCGGTAGCAAAGGTGTTTTCTGTCGGATAAAATGCGCTAAGATTCTCTGTTGCCTGCGTCATTAAGCCGTCTATGAGGCTTACGTCATTTTTTGTGACTTGTGTCGGGTCAATGTCAAGCGCGGTAAAAGCACAGATAGCAAGTCCCGTGGAGCACGCGTTGCCAATTAGTCCGGTATCTGCCTGGGCATCGTACAAAATTTGAATGGCTTCGTCCAGCACCGTCTTTACTGCGTCGTTTTTCTCATAGTACGGTGCAAGGGCAAGCACCATGGGAGACAGACCGTCTGTGCCCCGTTGGGTGGATTGCCAGAGGTCCTTTGTCTGCAGTGCTGTGTCAATTAAATAGGAAAGCTGCTCCTTGGTTGCGTAGATTTCGCTTTGGCGCAGCGCTATAATCACGTATGGCAGTGTATAGATGTTTGTCACGTCGGGTGACTGTGCATCCACCAATTTCGTAAGCTTTTCTGCAATATTACATTCAGTTCCGTACTTGTTATATACTTTTGTGGCATCATAGCCCAATGCACGCAAAGCCAATATGTTCTTTGCCAAAACGTTTGGCGCAGTTGCATTGTCCGCCTCTTCAATTATGGTATCCAAAATGTCCTGCGTCATGCCGGACAATGCGGTCGCACGGTCAGGGTATAGGCTATTATAAACCGCCAGATCTGCCGCCAGCCAGTGCAGGTTCCCATCTGACAAGATGCCGCTTTCGAGGTATGCACCGGTGATGTTATGAACTGCCGTAAGATAGGCAGGCTCTGTAACTGTCACGCGGCACACGGGTGCCGTAATTGCAGTAACAGTTTCGTTGCTGGCTTGTTTGGTTTTGTTGGCAGAAACGATGTAGGTGCCGGGGTGACGGAAGGTGAGCGTAGCATTTCCATTTGCGTCCGTCAAAATATCGGTCGCAACACCGTTTACAGTCATTATCGCGTCGGAAATCGGCGTAAAAACATAGTTCCAGCTCGCGTCATATTCTGTACCCGCGGTGAGACACAGCGTAACCGGATCGTTTACACTGACACTTTTTTCGTATGCGTCAAATTTTGCATAGTACTCTGTGTCAGAGGAAAGGCTTTGGTAAAGTGTTACATCTACAATGTCACCATCAGTAACGGGTTGAGAAAGCCCCATCGCGAAGTTTATTCCGCCGTTTATCTGGTAGCCGACATTTTGCGTTTCTTCTCCCCAAAATTTTACGATAGAAGGCGATCCGTAGCCAATATCTGCGGATAGATAACCTTTATCTGCGCTACCGTCAAAATAAAGGTCATGGGCAGTGACAAACAAGTCATCGAAAGTATAGCTTTCCTGTCCTGTGAGCGTCACGGGAGAGAGAGCAAGAGGAGAGCCCTCGTTGGTTGTTACAAATGCACCGTGCCGGCTTACGGAAAGGTAGGCAGTTACGGTGGATTCCTCCTGTGCCGAAGCGGCCGGTACAGAAAGAAGACTTAAAAGCATAGTGATGCTTAAAAGCAGGGATAAAAGTTTTTTGGTTTTCATGTTCGTTGTTCCTTTCACAGTATATTTTTTGCTTGCCGCAAAAAAATAAGCTGCGGCAAACGGGTTGCCACAGCTGTGTATTCCTGTGCATTCACATTCTGCGCCGGAAACAACGAAATCCGGGCGCGAAACTACCTTTTCCTTTGTGGTAAAACCGCGAAGGAAAAAGCATCAATGCAGGTCTTCTGACTCGCGCTTTTGAAAAAAGTTTTCTTTCGTCTCGTGTTCTGCCTTCTCAGTTTCCCAATGACCGGCTTTCGCCGACGAACAAGAGCAAAGCGCATACAGCGACAGGTATCGTCCCGGATTCGCACCGGATTCCCTTTTCACCAATTATGCCCGAACGGCATAACCGACACATTGTGTGATTTCCTTTATTCTACCACATTTTTTTTCGTTCGTCAATCCATAAAAATTACAAAAATGCTCGAATATCCACCGCGAGCTGTTCTTCTAAATTTATCAGCCGTTTTGCAATATCCTTTGTCTGCTCGTCTGCTGCTTTGTACTGGTTCAAATAGCGGTTTAAGGACTTCACGCCCATGTTACAGCCGTCGGTCATCAGGTCTGCAATCACATGGTCTGATTCGTTCATCGCAAGCTTTACGTTGGTTTTCATCCAGCTCATGCCCTTTGCGATGGGGTTGGGCTCTTTGCCGTCATCACCATAGCGGGCAAGCAGCGACTGAATTTCGCGGTCTAACGTTTCATGCTCTTGCTTGCAGTCTGTGAGATATTTTAAAAAACGCTCGTCCTCTACGTTGTCAGTCACATCGTCAATGGAGGAAACGCCCATTTTCACACC
>JAZNIA010000164.1:0-9986 GCA_045577195.1 Congzhengia sp. | reverse complement strand
TACGCCTTCGGGTAACCCCTTACGGGCTTAGTTTGTCCAATCCGCACTATTTTTCGTCCAGCCCCTTAGATGTTGCAAAAAGAAAAACGGAAGAAGCGTTCGCTTCTTCCGTTTTTTGTTTTGGAGCTGCTGAGCGGAGTTGAACCGCCGACCTACGCCTTACCAAGGCGTTGCGCTACCATCTGTGCCACAGCAGCATCCTAAAACCAACAATAGATATTCTACCACATTTTTTTTGACTTGTAAAGACCTTTTTTTTATTTTTTAAAAAAAGCATTGGAAATCTTATATTTTCGAGAGATAACACACTATATTTCAGGGACAAGATACCCTTTTTTTAAAAGCATCGCTTCAATTTCGTCCAACGTTTTTTCAGAGTCCGCGCGAACGGTATGGTAATGGTATCCGTCCGTGATGTGCATCAGCTCCGAGGATTTTCCGCTTTTGATTCCATCGATAAAGGTATCCACGCTGCGGGCGGAGAAAATATTTAAATCCGCTTTGATTTTTCCGTACACCTTATGCCAGACAAACACATCTGCTACAGTTCCACCCAAATTTACCACTGAGAGCAGCTCATCTTTGGTTTGCTCACTGGAGTGGCGCACTTTAAATACGCGGGCAGAAAGAGGTGCATCTTTTAAGACATACCCCGTATGGGTCGATAAAATCTCGAACCCCTCTGCCTTTAAAATGGCAACATCCTGTACGATAATTTGCCGTGAAACATTCAGTTTTTGCGCCAGAGTACTTCCGGAAACGGGCGTGCGCTCAGACATGAGAATCGCCGACAGTTCTTTTCTTCTTTCGATTGCTTTCATATTGTTACTCCTCAAACAGCATGGAGATTTTTTAAAGACAAATCCATAATCGGTGCAGAGTGGGTGAGTGCGCCGCTGGAAATATAATCAACGCCAATATCAATTAAACGTGCGATATTTTCTTTTGTCACGTTACCGCTGGCCTCGGTTTCTGCCTTTCCTGCAGCAAGCTTTACTCCCTCTTTCATATCCTCTGTGCTCATATTATCGAGCATGATGATGTCTGCGCCTGCATCTATAGCGTCTTTTAGCATGTCAAGGTTTTCCACCTCGACCTCAATCTTGCGCACAAAAGGTGCGTACTCTTTTGCCATTCTAACCGCTTCCTTTACGCCGCCTGCTGCGCCGATGTGGTTATCCTTGAGCAAAATACCGTCGCTGAGATTATATCGGTGGTTGTAGCCGCTACCCACGCGAACCGCATATTTTTCAAAAATACGCATGTTCGGTGTTGTCTTTCTGGTATCCAAAAGCTTGGTTTTGCTGCCTTTGAGCATGGTAACGATGGCGTTTGTATATGTAGCAATGCCGCTCATGCGTTGCAGAAAATTCAGTGCAGTGCGCTCGCCTGAGAGCAAAACGCGAATATCGCCGCGGATGGTGCCGATTTTGTCGCCGTTTTTCACGTGATCGCCGTCTTGGAAAACAAAATCAAATTCAGTTGCAGCGTCAAGGAGCAAAAATACGCGTTTAAATACCTCGAGTCCAGCCAGAACACCATCCTGCTTGCAAATTAAATCCACTTCACCTGCCTGGTATACGGGCATAACGGAGTTTGTGGTAATATCCTCGCTGGTAATATCCTCTTTTAATGCGCTGCGTATCAGGTCGTCTGCGTTCATTTTCATCGTAATATCATTCATGGTTTGATTTCTCCTTTTCAATTGCCGCAAGCACGGCAGATTTATATTTTGCTTCTATATTTTCGTATTCTGCTTCGTTGATTTTATGTAGACAGTCGATTTCTGCAGGTGCGTAGTGTGTACCAATATCCAGTGCTGCCCGTTTTGCAAACACCAGACTTTCCAAAAGGGAATTGCTTGCCAAACGGTTTTTCCCGTGCACACCGTTACACGCGGTTTCGCCTACTGCATAGAGCCGATCCATGGACGTTTTACTGCTTTGGTTCACATCAATTCCGCCCATAAAATAATGCTGCGCAGGCGCCACGGGAATGGGCTCTTTTGTAATATCGATGCCCGCTTTAAGGCAATGCTGATAAATGTTGGGGAAGTGCGATTTAATCACATCTTTCGGGATAGGCGCTAAGGAAAGCATCACATAAGGCGTGCCACTTTTGTTCATTTCAGCATAAATGGCATTCGTTACCACGTCCCGCGGCAGTAGCTCGTCCACAAATCGCTCACCCTTGTCGTTTAAAAGAATGGCACCCTCGCCACGTACAGATTCGGAAATCAAAAAGCTTCTGCCCGCTTCTTTTTTGTAAAAGGTCGTGGGGTGAATTTGGATATAGTCAATATGGGAAAGAACGATATTGTGCTTTAGCGCAATGGCTAAGGCATCGCCCGTTAAATGCCTGTAGTTGGTGGAGTTGGAAAAGAGTCCGCCGATGCCGCCCGTGGCAAACACGGTGTAGTCTGCCCATATAGTTGAAAAAACGCCTTGACTGTCGCGCACGATTGCGCCGTAGCAGTTGTTTTCCATACTTATAATATCCACCATGGTACAATGCTCAACAAGCGTTATATTGTCCCGCTTTTTCACCTCGTCCAGTAGGCGGGTGGTAATCTCTTTGCCCGTTTGGTCTTTGTGAAACAGAATGCGCGGCGTTGAGTGCGCGCCCTCTTTCGTGTATACAAGGTCGTTTCCGTTTCGCGCAAAGGATACACCGTAAGAAAGCAAATCCGCAATCACGCTACGGGAGGAGGAAATCATCGTATCCACAGACTGACGGTTGTTTTCATAATGTCCCGCACGCAGGGTATCTTCAAAAAAGGCGTCGTAGTCGTTTTCGTCCTTCAACACGCAAATTCCGCCCTGTGCGAGATAGGAATCGCTTTTTAACGCGTTCTCTTTTGTAATGATCCTTATTTTTTTGTTCTTTGGCAGATGCAGCGCGCAGTAAAGACCGCTCACACCACAGCCGACGATTAAAATATCGGTTTTGATTTGTTTGGTCATGATTTTCTCCGTCAGTTAGCCAGCTCCAGCATCTTAACAAGGGGCAGGCGTGCTTTGTTTAAAATATCTTCCGTGAGTTCTACACGGTTTTTGCCAGTTTTAAGCACGTCTAAAATGCGCTCGGGCGTGTTCAGCTTCATATCTGCACAGCAAGGCGCATTTTTTACAAAATAAAAGGCCTTGTTCGGATTTTCACGCTTAAGCTGATATGAAACGCCCTGCTCCGTACAAATAATAAACTCAGTGTGCGCGCTATTTTTTGCGTATGTAATTATGTCTGCCGTACTGCCGATGTAATCGGAAAGCGCAAGAATATCTTCCCTACACTCCGGATGAGAAAGCACAGGAGCCAAAGGATGTTGTTTCTTTTCAGCCAGCAACGCTTCTTTTTTAATAGACGTATGAATATGGCAGTATCCGTCGTTTAAAATGATATTTTTTTCGGGGACTTGCTGTTTTACGAATCTGCCCAGATTCTCATCGGGAATGAAAAAGATGTTTTGATTGGGAAGTGCCCGTACGATAGAAAGGGCATTAGATGATGTAACGCATACGTCGCTGTGGCATTTCAGCTCTGCGGAAGAGTTGATGTAGCAGACGACGGCAAGGTCATCGTATTGCTTGCGCATATCATTGATTTTTTCAATGCTCACCATATGCGCCATGGGGCAGTCTGCCAAAAGACTCGGCATCAGGACTGTTTTTTTTGGATTTAGGATTTTTGCGCTTTCACCCATAAAGGAGACACCGCAGAACACCAAAATCTCAGCGTTGGTGTTTTTTGCAACCTTTGCGAGATAAAAAGAATCTCCCACAAAGTCTGCCAAAGCCTGTACCTCATCGCTGGCATAATAGTGCGCGAGAATAATCGCGTTTTTTTCCTTTTTTAATTGTTTAACTTCTTTTGCAATCTGATTCATCTTGTTCAACCCGCTTTTTTACAGTTTTCAACATTATGGGTATTATATCGCAATATTTGACATCTGTCAAGTCATCTGTAAACCTTTAGAAAAGTTTGTGTAAGTTGTTGTAAAATGTGGTTCTCATCTGGCGCTTCTTTGGCGATGTGTTACTTGCAGTCTGGCGCAAGGTGAAAAGCACAAAAAAACGACAACCTATCATGTGATAAATTGCCATTATTTTCGCTCCGTGCCTTCTTAAGCTTCAAGTCCTCTTATCACTAAAATATAACAAAAAATATAGGACATATACCATAAGGCATATGTCCTATATTGGTGCGGCTGAAGGGACTTGAACCCCCACGTCGTAGACACCAGAACCTAAATCTGGCGCGTCTGCCAATTCCGCCACAGCCGCTTAGGATTTATTTTAGCACATTTTCAGCCCTTTGTCAAGGGGCGGTAAT
The DNA here is from genome assembly GCA_045577195.1 of Congzhengia sp. Lineage (GTDB taxonomy): Bacteria > Bacillota > Clostridia > UBA1381 > UBA9506 > Congzhengia. Next base: position 5,657 of record JAZNIA010000164.1, on the reverse strand, counting down.
TTTTCACGGGCTTTGAATGTCAGATGCAAGAAAAACGCTTGCATTTATGAAAGGAGTGTGGTATGATACCAATTAGCAAACAACGGTTTTTTGTTGGTGCTCCCGCGTTTGTACAATGAAGTTTACGCTGTTTTTTGGAGGATGCCATGAATCTTACATTTCGACACACAAAGCTCGCCTGCTATTTTAGCTATATCGGCGGCGCGGTTGTGAATAATTTTACGCCGCTGCTCTTTATCATTTTTCAGCGGCAGTTTGGTCTTACCATGGCGCAGCTAAGCTTTTTGATTCTGCTGAATTTCGGTGTACAGATGACGGTAGACTTTTTTGGTGCTAGGTATGTTGACAGCATCGGATACAGAACATGCATTGTTTCTGCAAACCTTTTTGCTGCGGCAGGACTGGCAATGTTGGGGATACTCCCTTTGGTCATGTCTCCTTTTTCAGGACTTATACTATCAGTTATTTTCTATGCCATCGGCAGCGGAATGCTGGAGGTGATGGTCAGCCCCATGGTAGCGGCACTTCCTATGGACGGCAAGGCCGCGTCCATGAGCTTTTTGCATTCTTTTTACTGCTGGGGTGTTGTGATAACTGTCTTGGTAACCACAGCTTTTTTCTCACTGTTCGGTCAGGAGAACTGGCCCATGATTTGCTACATCTGGGCAATCCTTCCCGCGATAACCGCACTGGTGTTTACCCACGTTCCCATAAACCCCTTTACAGACGAAGAAAACAACGTGCCGATGAGGCGTCTGTTTGGGATGAAAATCTTCTGGCTGTTTCTTGTGCTGATGCTTTGCTCTGGTGCGGCAGAGCTTGCTATGGCGCAATGGGCATCGCTCTTTTGCGAGACAGCGCTGGGCGTTTCCAAAACGGTGGGAGACTTGTTTGGCGTTTGCATGTTTTCTGTATTGATGGGAATTTCCCGCGTGCTGTATGGCAAGTTTTCTGAGCGTGTTAACCTGGAAAACTACATTTTGCTGAGCGCGCTTTTATGCGTTTTAAGCTATCTTTTGGCATCGCTTACAAAAGTCGGTGCTTTTGCACTTTTCGGCTGTGCGCTTTGTGGCTTTTCCGTGGGCGTTACGTGGCCCGGCGTTTTGTCCATGGCGGCGAAACGGTGTCCGCAGGGCGGAACAGCGCTGTTTGGTCTGCTGGCGATGGCAGGTGACATCGGCTGTTTTACAGGACCGGGTCTTGCAGCACTTGTCTCTGAGCGGTTTATGGTAAACGGCTCTGGTTTAAAAGCGGGACTTTTTGCCTGCATCGTTTTTCCGATTGTAATTATAATCGGAATACTTTTATTGAAAAATAAGGAAAGACGGAAAAGAACATGAACAAATTTTTCGGACATTTAAATACCGTGATGCGTCATCGGCGTCTGGTGATTTTTCATTGCTGGAGAGTGGGGATTTTGTGGCGCGGACTGATGCACGACCTTTCTAAATATTCTCCCGCAGAATTTTTAAATGGTGTACGCTATTATCAGGGCGGCCTGCGCAGTCCCAACGAGGGAGAGCGCGAGGCGCATGGATACTCGATCGCATGGATTCACCACAAGGGCAGAAACCGCCACCACTTTGAGTATTGGACGGATTATAACCCAAAAACCAAGCAGGTCGAACCGGTGGAAATGCCGCTGGTGTTTGTAAAAGAAATGTTCTGTGACAGACTCGCTGCAAGCAAAGTCTATCAAGGGAAAAACTATACGGACAGCCATCCTTTCGAATACTTTGCGCGCGGAAAAGACCGCCGCGTCATTCACCCGAACACCTCGGACCTTTTAGAAAGCTGGCTCATGATGCTTAAGGAAAAAGGCGAAAATGAAACCTTTCGATATATTAAGAAGCTAAAATAAAAGAAACCGAAGCAAGCTCGCTTCGGTTTCTTTTATTATAATTGTTTTTCTCTTACATTTAAAAGCCTTACAACAATTGGACTTAAAATAATATTTGTTCCAAGTTCAAACAGAAAGTTGACTCCAACCAGACCTACGATCATATATTGTGCTGTGTTACTTCCAAATCCAAGATTTAAAGCCCATTCCGTAATAGTCGGCATAAAGAACGCCAAACAACCTAAAAGGAATATACCCGTATTTACAACAGGACAGACAATAGCCGCTGCGACAACTGCGAAATACCGGTTGTACTTTTTGAGCCAGTTATAAGTAAGTCCCGCAAAAAAACCGCAGGCAGTCCCCTTGAGCAGAACGGTAATAATCGTACCCAGAATATTTACATTCAAAAAGGGACCTGCATCACCGCTTACCAAAACTGCTACGCCGAATACCAATCCAAGCCACGCACCAATTCCCTTGCCGCAAATTGCGCTACCGATGACAATCGGTACAAGCACCAATGAAATGGTAAAAAGGCCGGCGCCACGCATGGCTACAGCAATCAACTGTAGCACGAATACCAACGCAGTCAGCACTGCGCCCAAAACCAAGGTCTTGGTTGACATTCTTTTTTTCTGTGTGTTTTCCATAAAAAATTCCTCCCTGCTGTCGTTCGCATCTTCGCGATACAACGCATAAAATTTTATTCTATTCCCTAACTGAAACAGGAAATAAAAACACCTCTAGCTATTCTTTTGATATAAAATATTCAATCCTTTTAGTACTAAGTTCTCATCTAAATGAATGGTATGCCTGCAATGACGGATTATGGTGGAAGCATGTCCCCCTGTGGCAATTAAGGGAAGCTCTGTATGCATTTCTTCGTTAAAACGGTCAATCATGCCGTCAAGCATAGCGGCGTTTCCAAATATAACGCCGGAACGCATGCAATCCTCCGTGTTTTTTCCAAGCACCGATGGCGGCGCCTCCAGACTGATTTGGGGTAACTGCGCCGTTCCGCTGGTGAGCGCCTTTAGCCCCAAAAGCACACCGGGAATGATAGAGACACCGATGAATGCACCGGTGCTATCCATCACCATCATTTTAGTGGCGGTTCCCATGTCAATAATGAGTGCAGGACTGCCGTATAGATGGTGGGCAGCGACGCATGCGCAAATCAAGTCCGCGCCTACGGTGGCAGGGTTGTCGCAACGAATATTGATGCCCGTTTTAATGCCGGGACCGACAATAATCGGACTGACACCGTACACCATGGATATGGCTTTTTTCATAATCGTGTTCAGCGGCGGGACAACAGAAGAAATAATCGCGCCTTTAAGCTCCGTTTCTTCCACACCGTGCAGCGCCAAAACGCTACGGATTTTGGTTGCATATTCATCTTCTGTTTTGGAAATGTTGGTTGCAATTCGCGCTTCAAACATAAGAGCATTTTCGGAAAAACCACCGAGCACAATGTTTGTGTTTCCAATGTCAATGGCAAGTATCATCTTCTTCTCCCCTTTCGCTCATTTTACAGCTCCATTGTAGCAGAAAAATACGTTTTTGTCAACGAAAAAGCAAAAAGAAACCTGCATCGGGGAAGTAACAGGTTTCTTTTTTGGGGATTGTGTCAAAAATGCTTAGCCTTCAATTGCAATCTCGTATGCCGGGGTTTGCGGGGGAAGGCTTTGGAGCATCATGGTGGAGTGTTTTGCGGTAATTTTCATACCAACTTCCAAATCGTCAATTTTATAAATTCTTTTGTCCATACCGCGGGTAATCACGGTTTCGTCAGATACGATAAGCACAAGCTCTTCGCTAGAGTCGTCTTTTGTGATTAAAACGGTTTCTTCTGTAATCTCGGTGATGGTGCCGGAAACAGAAATCGCTTCTGCCTCTTCTGTTTCGTTTGCAGCAGGTACGTCTTCAGCGTCTGCTACAATATCAATTTTAACAGGTGTGTTCTGGGGCGGAAGGCTTGCAGTCATGGCATCGCTGTATTCTACTGCCAATGTCATGCCAACTTCAATATCGTCGATTCCGTAAATTCTTCTGTCCATACCTTTTGTTACTGCGGTTTCTTCGCCAATGCGAATCACAACAGTGCCAAGGTAGCTGTCTTCAACTGTAATCGCGCCATCTTCGCTGATGTCGGAAACTGTAACGATTGCAGGCTGTACAATTTTATATGTACCATCTTCGTTTGCCGCAAAGTAACCGCCGATGATGTCGGATACAAAGGACATGGGAACGTAGGTGGAATCGCCTACCAGTGTGGGTGCTGCACCTAATGCCTGGGGTGCGCGGCGGGAAAATGCGTATTCATCCTTGTCAATAGACATGGTGATAAAATGTGCACCACGTGTGAGTTCAACGCTTCTTGTTTCAGAAACCCATGTAACGGTGTAGCCAAGGCTTTCTGCAACGCTGCGCAGAGGTATCATGATTACGCCGCCAACCTCCTGCACGGGAACGCCGTCAACTTTTGCACCATTCATTTCGGCAGGTGCGGTCTCAGGTCTTAAAGACAGTGTTGTGTATGGAATGGATGTGTCAATCTCTTTGCTTGGGTCATACTCAGCAAACGCTGTGCCGCTGGAAAGCAGGCAAATCGCAGCCAAAAATGCTAAAATCTTTTTTTTGTTGTTCATGTACAATTTCCTCCTCGAAATTCTTTGTTTATGTAATAAAATTTTTGTCGTTTATTTTCGCCTCTGTTATTTTAGACTCCAAATTTTTAAAAAAGTTCCCGATTTTTTAAAAAAAATTATTTTTTATGATTCTAAAAAAAGTGTTGACAAGAAGCTAAAATTATGGTATTATTGAGTAGTTGATGGAAATTGAATATGCGGATATGGCGGAATTGGCAGACGCGCATGGTTCAGGTCCATGTGAAAGCAATTTCATGGAGGTTCAAGTCCTCTTATCCGCACCAGAAAAAACGACAGTAATCGACAGATTGCTGTCGTTTTTTCATCGATATAAATCTCTGCGAGATTTTCGATATGTTCCGTTGGAACTCGATATGCCTGATGGCTCGATATGTTGCCTTACGGCAAAGAGATTTATATCATATCGAGTTTTGAGTGAAACGAAAAACATATCGATTTTACGAAGTAAAAATATCGAGCAAACGAAGTTTGCATATCGACAAAAGTGGTTAAATAAATTTTTTGAATACCTCAATCCCTTGCTATTACTGCATTTTCAAGTAAATCCTATAAGAACACCCGCACCATTACTTTTTAGCTTGTAGGATATTTCCTGCAAGCCTTTTTTTGTTTATCACGAAAAAAGAGGGTATGGTGCATTGGATTTTCTACAATATATGCGCATAATAAGTTGATAATAAAAAAATGCAAGGACTGATTCGGACAAATTAAGCGAGCCAAAAAAGCCGAATCCCTGCCAATCTTGTAAGGAGATCATAACAAAAAATGTGTTTCGTGGAGCAAGAAAATGCTGGAAAGACAGCGTTGACTTGCATCTGCTTTTGTGATATAATATTTTATTATTTATATTCTCCATATTTTCTAACGATTGTGAGGAACAAATTATGTCTATTGTAACAAGATTTGCCCCGTCTCCGACCGGGTTTATGCATATCGGAAATTTGAGAACTGCTCTTTATGCGTATCTTTTGTCTAAATCCAAGGACGGTAAATTTATTCTCCGGATTGAAGATACCGATCAGGTGCGTCTGGTTGAGGGCGCAACCGATGTTATCATCGAGACGCTCAAAATGACGGGTATCGACTATGATGAAGGCCCCGGTGTCGGTGGAGAGCATGGTCCTTATGTGCAGAGTGAGCGT
>JAZNIA010000163.1:0-5010 GCA_045577195.1 Congzhengia sp. | reverse complement strand
TCATCTTCGATGAAATCATTATACCACACGCCCAAACAAAATACAACGGGATTTCTATTGACAAATACTCTTTTTCGTTATATAATTTTTGTAAATACATACAAATGTAGGAGTATGCTATGAGTGATCAAAACGGACTTTTTGTCATATTTGCATTTATTGTTGCGTTGATTGTATCGTATGCAACAACGCCGCTTTCCATAAAGCTTGCATTTAAAATCGGCGCATTGGACGTGCCTAAGGACGGTCGCCGCATGCATAAAAAACCGATTCCGCGCATCGGCGGTATCGCGATTGTGTATGGGTTTATCATCAGCGTTTGCTGTTTTTCCAGCTTTTTCATAAACGGGCAGCTCAACAAACCCCTGCTGGGTATTTTAATCGGTTCGATGATTATTGCCGTTTTAGGCTTTTTAGACGATTTAAAACCAAAAAAAGCAATCGTGAAATTTCTAATCCAGATTGCCGCAGCGGCAATCCCCGTTTTAATGGGCGTGCGTGTGATTGCGGTTGCCAATCCCGTAACCGACCTTCTGGTCCGCGTGCCGGACTGGCTTTCTATTTCGGGCAGTATTTTGTTTATTGTCGGCGTAACCAACGCCGTGAACTTAATTGACGGGCTTGACGGTTTGGCAGCAGGCGTATCCTCCATTGCCGCCTTGGCGCTTTTGTCCATTTTGGTAATGCAGCATAACGCCAACCCCACCATGCTGATTTTAGCATCAGCCTTAGCCGGCTCCTGCTTTGGGTTTTTGCCCTTTAACTTTAATCCCGCAAAAACCTTTATGGGCGATACTGGCGCAACCTTTTTGGGCTTTATCCTTGCATGTGTTTCCATTCAGGGACCCTTTAAAACGTATGTTGCCTTTGCGTTGCCGTTTTTGATTTTAGGACTGCCCATTTTCGACACATTGTTTGCCATCATCCGCCGTCTGATTCGCGGACAAGGCATAATGACGCCGGATCGCGGTCATCTGCACCACCGCTTGATTGACATGGGGATGTCTCAGCGTTCCGCCGTGATTCTTTTGTATGCTTTGAGCGCCGTTCTTGCGATCAGCGCCATTGTGATATTCATATCCAACTTCCTGCGGGCACTTGTGCTGTTTTTGTTTATCATGCTGTTTTTGGCATTTACCATTTTCAGCCGCAACAACGAAAAGGAAGAACCGCCCGCGGAAACCCAAATTGCGCAGAACCCGTCTGACGGGGACACAACAGAAAAATAACGAAACACATCAAAAGAAGGTATGCTCAACCATATCTTCTTTTTGTTCAAAAAACAGGAATATTGCGAAAAAGAGGGAAATATAATGAAGAAAATTAAGGTTATGACCGTGTTTGGTACCCGCCCCGAGGCAATTAAAATGGCGCCACTGGTAAAGGCGCTGGAAACCCGCGAGGAAATTGAATCCATTGTATGCATTACCGCGCAGCATCGCCAGATGCTGGACCAGGTAATGGATATTTTCGATATTCATGCCGACTATGATTTAGACATCATGCAGGCAGGGCAAACCTTATCCGATATTACTGCCCGCGTAATGAAGGGCATTGAAAAAACGATTTCCGAGGCAAAGCCTGACATCGTTTTGGTGCACGGCGATACAACGACCACCTTTGCCGGCGCCCTCGCGTCATTTTATTGCCAGACAAAAATCGGTCATGTGGAGGCGGGACTGAGAACCTACGACAAATTCTCCCCCTTCCCTGAGGAAATGAACCGTTGCCTCACCACATACCTCGCAGACCTTTATTTTGCGCCCACGGAAAACAACGAGGCAAACCTTTTAAAAGAATCCGTGGACAAGGATAAAATATACGTTACGGGTAACACCGTAATCGACGCCTTGAAAACAACCGTGCGGGAGGACTATACGTTTTCCGACCCCACCCTAAATGCGTTGGATTTTGAAAACAAACGCGTCATTTTGGTAACAGCGCACCGCCGCGAAAACTTAGGCGAGCCCTTGGAAAATATCTGCACCGCAATCTTAAACGTGGTAAATGCAAACCTAGACACAGAGGTGGTTTACCCCGTGCATCTAAACCCCTTAGTGCGCAACGCCGCCTTTAAGATTTTAGGCAACCACCCGCGCATTCACTTGATTGACCCGTTAGACGTGACCGAGCTGCACAACTTAATGAACCGCAGCTTTTTGGTAATGACCGATTCCGGCGGTCTGCAGGAGGAAGCGCCCTCTTTGGGAAAACCGGTTTTGGTATTGAGAAACGAAACCGAGCGCCCCGAAGCCGTTGTGCAGGGTACGGTGAGAATCGCAGGTGTTGATCGTGAAAACATTGAGCGTCTGGCAAACACCTTGCTGTCAAATCAAACAGAATATGATAAAATGTCCAAAGCCGTGAACCCTTATGGGGACGGTCTTGCCTCGGAACGAATTGTTGACGCAATCTTGTATGCGTTTGGCATAACCTCAAAAAAACCGGATAACTTCACCTATTAAAAAGGAGGACAACGTATGGAGCAAGACAAAAGAACGAACGCTACAAACGAAATCCAAGAAATCAGTTTTTCAAAGCAGTTGCTCGAAAAGGGTGCATCGCTGATTTTAGAAAAGCTCGTCTCCCCATGCCCCGAAGAAACAAAACTGTTGTCCTTCGTGCCGGAGCTAGACGCTTTCGTTTCTGCATGTCTCACCCGCGCAAAGGAGATAATCGTTTCCATGCCGCAGTATGACTATGAAGAGTTTTTAGCAAACCTCGTCGTTTTGTACATTCAGCCGGGATACGATGAAATTGCGTTTAATCTCCGCGACAAAAACAGGCTTAGCCTGATTCGGTTCATTGTTCTGCTCAATACGAAAATCAAACAATCCGGCAGAAGCATGCCGCTCCTTCGAATTTCCCCCGAAACCATCGATGCGGAAGCAGGCTTTCTGTTAAAGTGCGGCATGCAAGTCATTGACTGTACTGTCGACGCGTTGCTTGCCTCCAAAAAAGAGTCCCTTTTGCCTGCTCTGGCAGAGCTTTTGGGCGCTTTAGAATCTAAATAAACATCAAAATCCGACGGCGAGCCAATTCCAGCCGTCGGATTTATATAATTTACAATCGAAACGCGCGATTGCTTTATTTTCCATCTTTCGCGCCATTCTTTTCCTGAAATGAGATGAAATCATGTCCTTGCAATTTGTTCTCGGCCGTGCCGGAAGCGGAAAAAGTGCATATTGTATTCAAAAAGCGCTTGACTTGGAGGCACAGGGAAAGCGCGTGATTATGCTTGTGCCCGAGCAATACTCCCATCAGGGCGAGAGCGCCTTTTTGGAGAAAAAAGGTTATATTCACGACGACTTTTACGTCACCTCCTTTGCCCGCCTTTCCAAGCGAATGATAGCAGACTTTGGCGGCGCGCGTGATTACGCAGACAGCGCCGGAAAGGCAATGCTTGTTTTGCGAGCAGTACTTGCCGTAAAATCAAAGCTGCAGTTTTACCGTTTCTCCGAAAACAAAGCAGGGTATATTTCTTTGTTTTCCGATATGATTTCTGAGTTTAAGAAAGGTCAGGTCACGCCGGAAGCGTTGCGTCTTGCAGCAGACGATACGGAGAACAGCATTTTCTCGGCGCGCCTTTATGACCTGGCGATAATTTTAGAAGCGTATAACCAACTCCTTTCGAACAACCTCTCCGACAGTGACGACGATTTGACCTATATGGCAGAATTAGCGCGAGATATTCCGTTTTTTAAAGATGCCGCCATTTTTATTGACGCATTTTACCGTTTTACCCAAAATGAACTTGCATGTATTCGCGCATTTTTTTCCTGCGGCGCAGACGTTACCATTTCTCTGTGTATGCCGGACGGCATGGTTCCGCAGTCCTCGGTGTTTCAAAGCGTTGCGCGCAGCAAAGAACAGATTACGCGCATTGCAAAGGAGGTCGGCATAAATATCTTGCCGCCCGAGGTGCTTACGGATGCCCCTCGCTTTTGCTCAAAGGAATTAAAGGGACTCGAGCGCGCACTGGCAGGAGAACGGATTTGCTATCGCGCGGACACCGTTTCCGATATTTCCCTCTTCATCGCAAAGGGAAGATATGAAGAGGTCAGCCGTGTAGCAACCGAAATCCGCCGTTTTATAAAAAATACCAATGCGTCCTACCGCGACATTGCCGTCATTGCGGGCGACTATGAGGGCTATGCGGATTTGGTGCAAACCATTTTCCCCATATATGACATTCCCGTGTTTGCAGACGTACGCCGCGACTTTTTAAGTCACCCCATTGTGCTTTATCTATTCTCACTGTTTGACTTGCTGACAGGTATGAGCACCAAAGCGGTGACTGCCTACATGAAATCCGGCTTTGCCGATATTTCCGCCAAGGACAGCGCAAAACTTGAAAACTATGCCTTAGCAGGCGCAATTGAATATAACGACTGGCTCAGCGACGAGCGGTTTTTGCGCAAAATTAACGGCGTATTTGAAAGAGAAGATACGCTCGCAGAAGCCGATACTGACTACATTGCCATTAAAAACCGCCTGCTGGCGCCCGTGCTGGAGCTTAAGGATGCGTTTTTAGCGTCCAAAACCGTAAAGCATCGCGCAAAAGCGCTGTTTTCCTTTTTGGAATCGCAGAAATTTTCCGAGAAAATTGCCGAGCGCGTCGCACAGTTTGAAGAAAGCGGCAAGCTGCGGTTGGCAGAAGAGTTTACCGAAGTATATAACATATTAATTGATACCTTAAATACAATGATTGCCTGCCTTGGCGATGAAACCATCGGAATTTCTGCCTGGCGCGCCGTATTGGAGGCGGGACTTTCCCAAAAAAGCATCGGCGTAATCCCCACGGTTTACGATCAGGTCTCCTTTGGCGATTTGAACCGCTCCGTGATTAAAAATGCCCGCGCGCTCTTTGTTTTAGGGGCAAACGATGGTACGTTTCCGCCCGTTCCCGCAGCAGGCGCGCTGCTTTCCGACGACGAACGCGAATTTTTAATCAAGCGCGGCATCTCGGTTGCGCCCGATACCAAGCGTCTCATTTCCGATGCGGAATTT
>JAZNIA010000162.1:0-21711 GCA_045577195.1 Congzhengia sp. | reverse complement strand
CATGGCTACGATCCGACTTCCCTATTTGTTTGTAGTTCTATACATACATTTGTCTATAGAAATGTTGCAAACACCGATGCCGCTATCACGGTAAAGAGTCCTGAAATCACAATAGAAAGGCTACTCATCGCGCCCTCTATTTCCCCCATTTCCATTGCCTTTGCGGTCCCTGCCGCGTGAGAGGATGAGCCGATGGCAATTCCTCTTGCAACAGGTTCCTTGATTTTAAAAATACGGCACACTGTTTCCGCAATCATGTTACCAAACACGCCGGTGACACAGATGACCGCAACGGTGATTTGCACCACACCACCCATAACCTCCGACTGCCCCATACCGATGGCAGTTGTAATGGACTTTGGCAGAAGTGTTACATACATTTCATGGTCGAATCCGAACAACACGGAAAACAACAAGATGGACAACGCACTGGTCAAAACGCCCGACACTGTTCCGGCGATAATCGCCGTTTTATTTTTCTTTAATACGGACAACTGTTCATAAAGCGGAACAGCAAAGCAAACCGTTGCCGGTGTGAGCAGAAAATTGACAAACCTTCCGCCAACATAGTAGCTTGTATAATCAATTTTGAACACTGCCAGCAGAAGAATAATCAGCGCAATTGCAACGAAAATGGGATTAAAAATCGCAAGTTTGAACCTGCGTTTGAGCAAAAGACCGATTTCGTATGCCAAAATGGTAAGTACGACACCAAATACTGCGCCATTACAAAGAGATTCCCGCATCGCGTTTTGCCTCCTTTCGTTTGGAAAGCAAAATAACCGCCTGCGTCGCGTGACCGGACGCCACCATAACGATTACAGTTGATACTAAGACCGTTACCGCGACCGGCACAAGGACAGGGGAAAGCACGCCCCATTTGTCCATCAGTCCAACGCCGGACGGAACAAATAAAATGGGCATAATATCGAGCAGGAAGTTTGCCGTTTCCTTCACCTGCGATATACGGATGATTCCCGTCAAAAGGCTGATAAGCATCAACAAAAGTCCATAGATGCTTGCAGGCACGGGAAGCAGGATAAAATAATGCAGCAATTCACCCAAAAAGGTAACAGACATGATGATGCCCAGTTGTCTGATATATTTCAATTTTCCTCGCTCCTTATTTTATCCGATGTTGTTTGCCTTATCGTTGCACGCTTTGATTGCTTCGATGACTGCCGCGCGGAACCCGCGTTTTTCAAGTTCTGCAACTGCCTCGATGGTCGTTCCCCTCGGGGAACACACCATGTCCTTTAACTCTCCGGGGTGCAGACCGGTTTCTAAAACCATTTTTGCAGAACCCAATACAGATTGCGCTGCCAAGCGGTATGCACTTTCGCGGGAAAGTCCGCCTGAAACGCCCGCATCTGCCATAGCTTCAATCAGCATGAACACATACGCCGGACTGCTGCCGCTGACACCCGTAACCGTGTTAATCATAGATTCCGGCAGAACTTCGATTTTTCCAATGGCGTTAAAGATGCTTAAAGCGCCCGAAAATTCCGCTTCGGTTACATTGTCTTCCTTTGCAGCAACCACCGTCATACCCTCGCCGACAGCTGCCGGTGTGTTGGGCATGACACGGATAATCTTCGCGTCAAATCCCAAACTGGAACGAATGGATTGTGTTGTGACACCTGCCGCGATTGATACAAATACCTTATCTAAAACCATATCCTTCGGAAGAGCCGCAATTTCTTCCAGCACTGCCGGCAGAATATAAGGCTTTACCGCTAGAATCACATAGTCGCCCATAAGCGCGTCCTGATTTTGTGTACTTGTTTTTACACTGTATTGCTTGAGCTGCTCGGGGTTTTTATCGCATATGCACACCTCGTCCGCCTGACAAAGGTTTGCAGACAGCACGCCTCTTAAAATAGCGCCAGCCATGTTTCCGCCGCCGATAAATCCGATTTTCATTTGTTTCACGTCCTTTTTATGTATATAACAGTTTTGGGAATCGGTTTTCCGATTCCCAAAGAATAGTTTTTTAGTTTTCTTCCGCCGGAGCCTCTTCCTTTTTCTTATCGGGTTTTACCTTTTTCGGTTTTTCAGGCTTCGGTTCTTTTTCCAGCGTCACATTGTCCACAAACACATTTACCTTGTTTACCGAAACGTCCGTCATGCTCTCAACGTTTTTCTTAACCGCTTCCTGAATGGTCCAGGAAATTTCCGGAATATTGGTTCCGTATAAAATGGCAATGTGCACGTCGATGTCCACCGTTTTGCCTGTTTCGTCTAAGTAGACGCGCATTCCCTTAGAGCCGGATTTTTTCACCAGCATGTCAACAATGCCTTCTGCAACGGAAGACGACAGGGAAACGCCCTTTATTTCGTTGATTGCCTGCGCAGCGATAGACAATATAACGTCATTGGCAATGACGATTTCGCCTGCATTTTCCTGCGCTTCAATGATAATTTCTCTTTCAGCCATCTTTGGTACCTCCTGATTTTCAAGTTCAGTTTAACCGATTATGCTATTATTATATCATTCTTTTTTTAAAATTACAACTGTTTTTTCTCTTTAGTTCGTTTTTATTTCCACAATTTTCACCTGATTTGCCGAAACAACACCGCTTTGCGCCACAATGTCTGTGATAACCGCAGCATCAATTTCGTTTAAGCCGTTGGTCTTGACTGCAACAGAGGTCACGTTTTCACCCATAAACACCACGCAATCGCCATAACCCTTGGCGCATATCATCTGCTCTGCTGCGACTTCACTTTCCGAAAACTGCGCAAGCTGCGTAATTCTTTTTTGTGCTTCCTCCTTTGCTTCTTGCTCTGCACCGGTTGTGTTTAAAATTTCCGTCAGCATTTCCATGGTTTCGCCCCGTGTTTTTTCCCGTTCTAAACGTGCGTTTTCAAAGTAGTTTGTCGGCAGGTTCTCGGTGTTGTTGGTTACGCCCTGTTTTTCCTCTTCCCCCTCTGTCTGTTCCCCGTTTACCATTTTGGCTTCGCCCAACCGTTTAGACGCTTCCGTGTACATAACGGATACGCCGGGGTCGGATTCACCGCTTTTTAACGACAGATTGAGGTAACCTGCAATGCCGATTAAAAGAATCAAAGACACCGCTGCCACCTGCCGTTTTCTCACAACCAGCATTTTGTTCTTTTTGTTTTTTTCACGCGTTCTCACAGGAACACTTTTTTCACTTCGTTCATTTTTGTTGCGAAACAGTTTCATGTTTAACCTCACCTTTCTACGATTGTCTTACTTTTTCTCCAAAACCTCCACACGATGCGCCCGAACCCCGAGCAGTGCCTGCACCGCAGACACAATCTGGCTTTTCACCGCAGGGTCCTTTGCGCCCGAACAAATCACCAGAACACCGGAGACATTTGGTGTATTTTTTCTGGTAATCAGGGGTGATTCCCCGCCGCCATCGTCGTTTTTCAGCACATGGGACGTTTGCATCGACGTTTTTGAGGTTTCTTCCTTGCTGTCTTTGTCCGACTGCTCATCCTGCGCAAAAAAGGTTTGCCCCTCGTCCGAAAACGTAATCATAACTTCCGCTTTTCCGACACCCTTTACCGATGATAAAAGCCTTGCGAGCTTTTCCTCCGTTTCGGCACAGTACTCTGCCAACAGTGCATCAGAAGGGGTTTCTTCTTGCGATTTCGTTTCCTTTTTGACAGGCATTGCAAGCAGTCCAATCCCTACTATAAGTATGACAACCAATGCCTTGGTATTCTTCATTTGTCCAAAAAACTTTTTTATGATTTCGCTATTCATTTCTTTCCACCCCGGATATATCAATTCCCAAAATCTCTGCTGTCAAAGCGGCGCATCGGGTGCTGTATGGAGATATGTACGCCTTTTTCACGCCCACAACGTCCCCGTCATTGTTTAAAGCTGCCTGTACGGTGACGTTGACCCGTTCTCCCGTTTGTCTTTTGATCTCCTCCGCCGTTCGGTCGGACAGGACCTCTTCAAAGGTTTCTGTTATGCATTCTGCAGAAATCTCTTCTAACTTTTCCGGTTTTATATCCGAACGAACGTCTTGAAACACTTCCCCTAGGGAGAAGAGGGGGGATAAAATTACCGTAATTACCATCAGTCCCGCAGCAAACCTCGTATATTTTCCCGCTCCTTCTTTACCAAAAATTCCATTTAGGAGCGCTACGAAAAATACCAGTGCGAGTACTGATTTAAAATATGCATGCATCATACACCGCCTCCTATGAATCTGCACAGCATGGAAAAGCTGATAAAAAACATGATGCAGACGGACACCAAAACACCGCATACACGCGTAAGCCCTGCGCCGATTTCCGCAATCACGCCTGCTACACGTTTTTCAGCCGCAGGCACGCAAAAACAGTATGCCAGCTTATAGGCAAGGGATACAGAAAGTACGTTTATGAGCGGTCCCGCCGCCACGCAGCATATGCCGATTATTCCGCTTAGCCCCAAAGCACTGCGAATAGACCTTGCACTCACCGTCACCATATCCAAAGAGTCGGAAATCGCACCGCCTACCAGAGGGACGAAGCTACCCACCGCATATTTGACCGTCTTTCCCGCAAGTCCGTCAAATGTGCCTGCGGTTTGCGTTTCAAGACCAATGACTGCGCCGTAAAAAATCAGCAAAAGACCTGTGCACCATTTAAAGGCTTCCTTTAAAAAAGAAAGAACGCCGCTAAGATAAGATACTGCGCCCAGGCGGTCGGCACAGGAAAGAACCACCGTTACCGACACCAGCGGAAGCATAAAGGTTTTACAAAGGGAAATAAACACCTGCATAGCAACAAACACGACGGCGCAGGACGCCGCCTGTCCTGCTTGTCCCGCAGCTGCAGATGACGCCCCCACCGCAGGAAGAAAGGATTGTGCAAATATCAGCATGGTGTCGATGGTCTCAATCACGGTGTTGACCGCAAAAGAAAAAGTAGAAATTACCATTAGGGATACAATGCAGACGCAAGATAACGTTCCAATGTCATTATTTTTACTGTACAAATGAGATGCTACCCCTGAAATTAAACCTGCCGCCACCATTTTTAGAATTGTGCCTATATTTTCCCGAAGTGCGTGCGACAGAGTATCAAACATCCATTTGAGCAATGCAGAAAAGGTAAACCGGTTATTGCCCGCTAAGCTCTCCCGCGCCGTGACCGCTGCATTGTAGCCGAAAGGCGCAGTGATGTGCTCCGTTTCGTCTATGATGTGATCCACTTTTGTTCCGTGTACAATATATGGTGTATATAATATAAGGAAGAAACTCAAAACAGCAACGGAAATTCTGACAAATTTCAAATTCTGCTCCCCCTTTCCTTTTTCTGTTGTCTCAGCCGGGTAAAACCGACAAAAGTGTTTGAAACAATTCTGTGATTTGCGGAAGACAAAGAACGAGACACATAATCCTTCCCGCAAATCCAACTGCCGATGCAACTGCTGTCATGCCCGCATCTTTGCACAAATCACTTCCAATCCGCGCTAAAAAGGCGATTGCCGTAATTTTAAACAGCGCGTTCATATAGGCGTCTTTTCCGCCCGCTGCGCGGTACACCGTTTTTGCCAGCGCCGCAATCTCCATAAGCTGGGGCATGGAAAATATTAAAACCGTCACCGCGGTAAGTGCAGAAAGGGCAATCCCCAAATGCGGCTTTTGTTCTTTTAAAATCAAGGCAAGCATCGTACCGCACAGAGCAATTGCCACAAGCTTTGTCATGTCCATCTTCTTTTCCTCTACAAATCAAAAATGGACTTTACCGTGTCAAACAAAAAGCTGATTTGCTCAATCACCATCAAAAGCACGACAACCAAACCTGCCAGTGTGGTCAGCATTGCCTGCTCTTCTCTGCCCGCACGAATCAAAACCTGATTTAAAACACTAATGAGTATGCCGATGGCGGCAATTTTAAAAATCAAATCAATTCCCATTGTCTTCTCCTTTTATAAAAACAAAACCAGCATTGCCGCCCCGGACAGCGCGCCAAGGCTGACAATCATCTTTTTTTGTTCTGCAAAGCGTGTTTGTGCCTCTTTTTGCATTTGCCCAAGCATCTGCTCTGCCTGCGCAACATGCTCCGTCTCCGCCTCCCGCGAAAGCGTGCCCGTCTGCGCGGCAAACTCCGACAGGTAACGAATTGTTTCCTTTGGCAGCATGGCGCTGTCCATTTCCGCGTCCCAGGCTACAGCAAAAGACAAGGTTTCGTCCGTCTTCAATCGATCGCTGACACGCCTAAAAAAGTCTGCCGCGTCACCTTTTAGCATCAAAGACAATTGCTCCGATGCTGCCCAAAGCTCCTTTGCAGAAAAACAAATCTCGTTTTTCAGAAAAAAAAGTGCACGCCGCATCTGGTTGATATTTTCATTTTTGCGCCGAATGCGCCGTACCTGCTCTAGAGAAATTGCCAGACAACTTCCTAATACCATCACTGCGCCGATAAACTTATACACGCTTCCACCTCCGGCACACCATTTTTCCGCTGCAACAAAATTGCCGTATCAAACAGGCTCATCAGGTCCGGCTTTTTGGTCACTGCTTCTTCAATACTATACCCGTGCATACTGGTGATGATTTTACAACCACCTTTTAAAATATCACATATTACACGCTTGTCCGCATCTCCGCCGATTTCATCGGTAATGATGACATCCGGAGAAAGAGACCTGAGTGCGCGAATGATGCCCTCTTTCTTTAAAAATCCGTCCAACACGTCCGTCTGGTCCCCAATATCAAACTGCGGACATCCTCTATGCATTGCCGCCAGTTCACCCCGTTCGTCAACCAGCGAGACCTTAAACCGTCCGGAAAGCTGACGCGCCAAATCCCGCAAAACCGTTGTTTTTCCAACGCCGGGCGGTGAAATGATGACCGTATTTTGAATGGTTTCTTCCTTTAATATGTAATGCATGCAGTCACTTGCACTGCCAAGGTATTCCCGCGCAATTCTGATATTTAAGCTGGAATAGGCAGTAAGCGACAAGATGCCGCTGTCACTGACCACAGCCTTTCCGCCGATTCCAATTCTGTGTCCGCCGCGGATCGTTAAAAAGCCCGCTCGAATCTCCTCCTGATACGCATACTGGGAGCTTCTGCAAAAGGCGCTGACCTGCCGTTCGATGTCTGCCTGATTACAAAAGATTGCTTCCTCCCGCAGCTGCGTTTTTCCGCCGCGTTTTGCCAGATATGCCGTATCACAGCTATAATAAAGCATGACCGGACGGTCTGCACGAAAACGGATTTCCTGAAGATTTGAAAAACTACAAGCAGATAACGCATCGCTGTAAACCGGAATCAGCTTTGATAAAATTTCATTTCGTGCTTTGTCCAAAAAATCACCGCCTTTTCCCTATATGTATATGCAAACGATAGTGGGATAGAACTAAATTGCGGACTGAAATTGCGCAAAATACGCCATAGGGATATAGAAGTTTTAACCGGTTTGACATTGCCGTATCTCATTTTTTTCCAAAGTAAAAAAAACGATTTTGAACGCGTATGATTTTAAATATATCTTGCATGCAAAAGCCATTTTAATGGGATTTTTTCGCACTTTTTCAACATAATTTGACGTCAAATCATCGAGATTTTCCTTGCTTTAATTCCCTTTTTATGGGTTTTTATTCCGTATTTTTCCATTTTTGAAAGCCAAAAACAAAAAAAATTATAAATTTCTTATCAATAACAAAATTTTTCTCTAAAGCGCTCAGTTAAGCCGTTTTTTCATAAAATATACAGTTTCTGGAAAAATTATTTTTAACGTTTTCTGCTTAATTTGTTATAATTGTTTGACAAAAGGATAAAAATATTCTATAATAGGGCACAACCGCAGACGAATTTAATAATTTTGTAACAATCTTGTTAAACTCAGGAGGTATATATGACGAAGAAAAACAGAACAGCTTCCCCCAAGGAAACGGCGTCTTTTTTCTGTTCCGCCAAACGCGTAATCGCGATACTTACCATTATCACAGCTTCGATTTTGTTCTACGGTTTATTTGTTTACGCCGATGAGGAATCCCCGCTTACATCGGTTACCATTATCGATGGCGAACATCAATTCGAGGTTGAAACAGTCGGACAGACAGTTGGCGACGCATTACAGGTCGCTGATATTACATTAAACGAAGGCGATACTTTATCCAAAACCGAATCAGATGCGATCTCAGACGGTGATGTGATTTATGTAAACCGCTCTAACGTGATTTACTTAATCCTTTCCGGTTACACGCACACACTTTATACCAATGCGACAACCATAGAGGATGCGCTGATTGCAAACGGCTATCAGATCGGGAAATACGACGAGGTTACCCCCGACATCCACTCTCTTGTAGAAAACGGCATGACCGTCTTGGTCACACGTGTGTCCGTTTCGATACATGAGGTGGAAGAAACCGTTGCCTACGCCACGAAGACTGTGGAAAATCCTGAAAAGGAAGAGGGCTATGAGGCCGTGACCCAGGAGGGAAAAAACGGCGTTCGTACCCGTACCTTTAAAACAATTTCCAAAGACGGCGCAGGCATCACGGCAACACTGATTGGTGACAGCATAACCACCGCACCTGTTGAAAAAATTGTTGAGGTCGGTACTAAGAAAAAGACCGTAGCTCCCGGCGTATCTGCTCCGGAGGAGGGCATGCATGCAACGCCCGGAAAAACTTCAGACGGCATTCCATACTCTGCAATGCCCACTATGAAACAAAATAACTCTGTAACTGTGATAAACGGGAACGTAGCCACCACCGCGTACGGAACCTTTACGTTCTCCAAACGGATTCCCTGCAAAGCAACTGCATATGAAGGCTCTGCAGCGTCGAACGGAAAATGGGCAGGACAAACCGCGACGGGCCGCGCACCGGTTTACGGCGTAGTTGCCGTTGACCCCAGCGTGATTCCCCTAAATTCCAAGCTTTATATTGAATCTGCTGATGGCGGTAAGTCCTGGATTTACGGGTTTGCTGTTGCAGGTGACACAGGCGGTGCCATCAAGGGTAAAAGGGTTGACCTTTGCTACAACACGTTAGACCAGTGTTACCAATTTGGCAGACGCGATTGTATTGTTTATGTTTTAAATTAAAATGAAATACAAAATAAAGACTGCAGTAAACATATACTGCAGTCTTTGTTTTTGCAAAAACATATGCAGATTCCAGGTTTCAAGCCAACAAAACACCGCCTCCCATCCCCATCATTTTTCTTGCTTTTTCTGCTTCTGTGTGTTATAATAAAAATGTTATAATATGCATAAGATGGGAGTTTCCTATAAATGGCTGATAAAAGAAAGAAAAAAAGTTTAAAAAAACCAACAAAAGCGCAGCAAACCAAGCTGAAAAACACCGCAAACAGCGGTCGTTCAGAAGAATTTTTGTCCCTATTTATTTTAGCGGGCGGCATATTGCTTGCCGTGTTTTTATACGCGCCGGACGGCTTTATCGGCACGTTTTTTAAAAACATCGCCTTAGGTCTTTTCGGCTGGCCCATGTACCTTTTGCCCTGTCTCATGGTTGTAAATGGTATCCACAGAGCCGCAAAAAAGAATTACGATTTACATAAAGCGAAATATACCATCGTGGCTTCTATTTTAGGCGCGGTATCTGTTTTTTCTCACGTGGTTTCCATTTCGAAGGAATCTCCTTTTTCCTTTGGCAGCTTTATTCTGAACTACTCTCAGGGAACAGAAGGCGTTGGTGGTGGCTTAATTGGCGGTTTTATCGCGGACCTATTGCGTTCACTGATCGGACAGGCAGGTACGCTGATTCTTGTAATCACTGCCCTTTTGGCGCTTACCATGTTTTTGGTTGACTGGTCACCCGTGAAAATACTGCTCCGTGCAATTTTAAAAACTTACATCAAAACAGAACCTGCGCGTGAAACCGTGAAAAAACGGGTGCAGGAGCGCAAAAACGCATCGGATACGGACGCCGAGGACGATTCTCTCACTTCAACCGACGGCACATTTGCAAACTTTTCCGATGATGACATCGGTATCTCTGCGCCACGCGTGGCAAAGGCGAAAAAGCACAAAGGAAAGAAAAGTGATAGTACTGCCTTACCGGAGGGCACGGCAATATTTGAGGATAACGCAGTATTTTCCGAAGAGGATGGCATTGACCAAATCATTGATACCGCAATTCCTGCGGCAAGTGATTTTGTTCCCGAACCGAACCCCATCTCCCCCGTTTCTGAGCTGAATTTAAACAGCGATGAAACAGAGGATATTCCCGAACCAAAAATTGTTGACGCGCCCCAGCGTCTGACCGGTATGGAGGACGTATCCGAGGAAATGGAGGACGTGTTTGAACGGATTCCGTATACCTTCCCGTCTGTTTCCTTGCTGGAAAACTCCAGCGGCGCAGGGGATGATTCCGCTTCCCGCTCCGAGCTGCGCGAAACAGCGCAGAAGCTGATTGCAACCTTAAAGAGCTTTAACGTCGAGGCAAAGCTTTTAAACGTGAGCAAAGGCCCTACTGTTACGCGCTATGAGCTTGTTTTGGGCGAGGGTATTAAGGTGAGCAAGGTGGTTGGTCTGGCAAACGATTTAGCACTTCGTCTGGCGGCGCAAACCGTCAGAATCGAACCCGTTCCCGGAAAAGAAGCCATCGGGATTGAGATTCCCAACAAAACGGTTAGCATGGTACGCATCAAAGAGGTTTTAGATTCGGACGAGTTCCGCAAATTCGACTCAAACCTCGCCTTTGCAATGGGTAAAGATATTTCTGGTAAAAACATTGTGTTTGACCTCTCCCGCATGCCCCATGTGCTGATTGCCGGCTCTACGGGTTCCGGTAAGAGTGTGTGTATCAACACCTTGATTACAAGCTTAATTTACAAAGCCGATCCCAATGATGTAAAGCTTTTGATGGTTGACCCGAAGGTTGTTGAGCTTGGTATCTATAACGGCATTCCCCATCTTCTGATTCCCGTTGTGACGGAGCCGAGAAGAGCCTCCGGTGCACTGTACTGGGCGGTACAGGAGATGCTGCGCCGTTATTCCCTTTTTGCAGAAAACAACGTTCGCGATATTAAAGGCTATAACCGCATGATAAAAGCATCAGGTGGCGAAAACACCCTGCCCCATATCGTGATTATCATAGACGAGCTTGCAGACCTGATGATGGTTGCACCGGGCGAGGTGGAAGATTCTATCTGTCGCTTAGCACAAATGGCGCGTGCCGCAGGCATGCATCTGGTGATTGCGACCCAACGTCCCTCCGTTGACGTAATTACGGGTCTGATTAAAGCAAACGTACCTTCCCGTATTGCATTTGCCGTTTCCTCCCACATTGACAGCCGCACCATTTTAGATTCCAGCGGCGCAGAAAAACTGTTAGGACGCGGCGACATGCTCTTTAAACCCGTTGGCGCAAATAAGCCTTTGCGTATTCAGGGCGCGTTTATTGACGACAAAGAGGTTGAGCGCGTTGTAACGTTTATCAAAGGCGATTCCGAAGCAAAATATGATGAAGATATTATCGAAAAAATAGACGCAGGCAAGCCCGTGAATGTAACGGACGAGCTTTCAGACCCGTCGGATAACGACGAGCTTCTGCCGCAGGCAATTGAAATTGCGGTAGATACAGGCAAAATCTCAGCATCCCATCTGCAGCGGCGTCTAAAAGTCGGTTTTTCGCGCGCTTCCCGCATGATTGACCAGATGCAAGAACGCGGCATCGTCAGCCCGCCAGACGGCAGTAAGCCAAGAGAGGTTTTAATTTCCAAAGATGATTATCTGGAAATGGAAATGAGAGGAAATTAAGCATTTTGTGTTTGGCAGAGCTAGAGCGCAAACATCAATAAAAAAAGCAGGAAACCATTATGATTTATGCAAATCAGGGATTTCTCCCCGTTTCAAAAGAGGATATGGACTATTTAGGCTGGGACGAGCTGGACTTTCTCTACATCAGCGGTGACGCGTATGTTGACCATCCCAGTTTCGGACATGCAATTATCTCCCGTGTGCTCACGGCAGAGGGCTACCGCGTGGGACTTGTTCCGCAGCCGGACGTGTCCAGCAAAAGCTCTATCACCCATATGGGGACGCCGCGCCTGGGTGTTTTAATCAGCGCAGGAAACATGGACTCTATGGTGAATCACTACACGGTGGCAAAAAAACGGCGGCAGCAGGATGCCTATTCCCCCGGCGGGAAAATGGGGCTCCGTCCTGATCGTGCGACCATAACGTATGCAAACCTCGCCCGCCGTACGTTCGGAAAAATTCCGATTCTCATCGGCGGAATTGAGGCAAGCCTTCGCCGTTTTGCGCACTATGACTACTGGCAGGACGATGTGCGCCGTTCTATTTTGGACGATTCTGGTGCGGACATGTTGATGTACGGCATGGGAGAAAACGCCATAAAGGAAATTGCACGGGCACTGGAGCACGGCGCAGATGTGCATACGCTCTACAATGTGCGCGGCACGTGCTACATGGCAAAGGATATATCGCACCTGAAAAAATATACAGAGCTTCCCTCCTTTGACGAGGTGAAAACAGATAAGTATAAATACGCTTTAGCGGACAAAATTGCTCACGGGGAGCAAGACCCTATTCGCGGGACAACGCTTGTGCAAAAGCACGGCGACCGGTACTTGGTGCAGGTTCCGCCTTCCCTTCCGCTGACGCAAAAACAGCTCGACAGCGTTTATGAGCTGCCATACAAGAGGACATACCACCCCATGTACGAATCCGTGGGCAAAATTCCCGCCATTGAAGAGGTGCAGTTTAGTCTGTCCTCTGTGCGCGGATGCTTTGGTGCATGTAATTTTTGCGCCCTCGCCTTTCATCAGGGCAGAATCATTCAGGCAAGAAGCAACCGTTCGGTCGAAAAAGAGGCGGATATGCTGATTGCGCACCCTGACTTCAAAGGATATATTCACGACGTTGGCGGTCCGACGGCAAACTTTAAGCACACCGCATGCGAGATTCAAAAAAAGCGCGGTACCTGCAAGGAGAGACAATGCCTCTATCCCACGCCCTGTAAAAACTTAAACGCAGACCACAGCGAATATTTAGACCTTTTGCGCGCACTTCGCAAAAAAGAGGGAATAAAAAAGGTGTTTGTGCGCTCCGGTATCCGGTTTGACTATCTGCTCGAGGACGAAAACGATGCGTTTTTTGAAGAGCTTGTTAAGCATCACGTCAGTGGTCAGCTAAAAGTCGCGCCCGAGCACGTTTCTTCAAACGTTTTAAAATATATGGGAAAACCGCGCCGCGAGGTGTATGATAAGTTTTGCGATAAGTTTTATGCCATCAACCGAAAGCTAAACAAAGAGCAATACTTAGTACCATACCTGATGTCAAGCCATCCGGGCAGTACGTTACAAGATGCCATCACGCTGGCACTGTATTTAAAAGCGCATAAGCTGACACCGCAGCAGGTGCAGGACTTCTACCCCACACCGGGCACACTGTCCACCTGCATGTTTTATACCGGAATCGATCCAAGGACCATGCAACCTGTTTACGTTGCAAAATCGCCGGAGGAAAAAGCGATGCAGCGAGCGCTGTTGCAGTATAAAAATCCCTCGAATTACCATTTGGTGCTTGCCGCACTCAAAAAGGCAGAACGGGAGGATTTAATCGGATTCGATTCACACTGTCTAATCAAACCTAAATATAACATCGGAGGAAAAGAAAATGGCAAAAATCCTGGACGGAAAAGCAGTATCCGCAAGAATCAAAAACGAACTGAAAACACAGGTCGAAACGCTAAAGGAAAACGGCATAAAACCGGCTCTGGCAGTTATCATCGTGGGCGATGACCCCGCTTCTAAAATCTATGTCAGAAACAAACACTTAGCCTGCGAATTTTGCGGAATTACGTCTTTAGAATACGCGCTTCCCGCTGACACAAAGCAGGAGGATTTGATTGCGCTGATTGCGCGTTTAAATGAGGACAACAACGTCAGCGGCATTCTCTGCCAGCTTCCTCTGCCAAAAGGCTTAGACGAAGAGGCTGTTTTAAATGCCATTGCACCGAATAAAGACGTGGATGCATTTCATCCCGTGAATGTGGGTAAGATTATGATAGGCAATTTTGATTTTCTGCCCTGCACGCCCGCAGGCGTGATGGAGTTGATTAAAGAGAGCGGCATTGATGTAAGCGGCAAAAAATGTGTTGTGGTCGGCAGAAGCAACATTGTCGGAAAACCGATGTCTATGCTGCTGCTCCACAAAAACGGAACCGTTACCGTTTGCCATTCTAAAACAAAGGACTTAAAGGCAGAATGCCGGGAGGCTGATATTTTAGTGGCAGCCGTTGGCGTGCCTGAGCTGATTACGGGAGATATGATAAAAGATGGCGCCGTGGTGATTGACGTGGGTATGAACCGTTTGCCGGACAAACGCTTAGTCGGCGACGTGGAATTTGAAACGGCAGAGAAAAAAGCGTCTGCTATCACACCCGTGCCCGGTGGCGTGGGTCCCATGACCATTGCCATGCTGATGAAAAATACCGTAAAAGCGGCTGAGCTGAATCAAACAGGAAAATAGGAGGAACGTTATGCCGGAAAGCATATTGGACGTATCTGATGTAAATGTGGGTCTGCTCTTTGGAGACTTTGACACCAATATTAAATTTATTGAAAAAGAGTTGGGTGTATCTGTATCTGCCCGCGGCGGCGCACTGAAAATAAACGGAGACGACGGCATGGTAATCATTGCCCAGAAAGTGCTCCGCTCTTTAGCGGACGCAGTTTCGCGGGGCGAGAGCATTACCGAGCAAAAAATTGTTTACGCCATTTCTCTTGCAACCGAGGGCGAGGAAAGCAAGCTTTCCCAACTGGGCGGCGACTGCGTTTGCGTGACTGCCAAGGGAAAGCCGATTCGCGCAAAAACCGTCGGTCAGAAACAGTATATTGAAGAGATGAACGACAACGCCGTTGTGTTCGGTATCGGTCCGGCGGGAACGGGTAAAACATATCTTGCCGTAGCAAAGGCGGTTTCCGCTTTCCGCAAAAAAGAGGTAAGCCGTATTATCATCACTCGCCCTGCCGTGGAAGCAGGCGAAAAGCTGGGATTTCTGCCCGGTGACTTGCAGAACAAGGTTGACCCCTATCTTCGTCCGCTGCACGACGCGCTCTATGATATGATTGGCGTTGAAAGCTATAACAATTATGTGGAAAAGGGTGCCATTGAGGTTGCGCCTTTGGCATATATGCGCGGCAGAACCTTAGACAACGCCTATATCATTTTGGACGAGGCACAAAACACCACGGCTGAGCAGATGAAAATGTTTTTAACCAGAATCGGGTTTGGCTCAAAAGCCATCATCACCGGCGATATTACCCAGATAGATTTGCCCGACGGCAAGCGTTCCGGACTGGTAGAGGCAATGAAGGTACTCTCCGGCATTGACGGTATCTCCTTTTGCAGCTTTTCTCACAAGGACGTTGTCCGTCATCCGCTGGTTATGAAAATTATTCAGGCATACGAAAAATATGGGCAGAAGCAGGCGCAAAGAGAACAGGAACGTAAAGACAAAAACCGTCGCGGAGGCAGAAACTGATATGGTATCACTGATTTGGGAAAACGAACAGACAAAAATCGAAATTACCGATACGCTGATAAAAACACTGACTGCCTGCATGGAAAAAACGCTGGAATATGAAAACTTTTCAGAACCCGTTGAGGTGAGTCTCACCTTTACGGACAACGAGAAAATCCATGAAATCAATTATGAAACCCGCGGGATTGACCGTCCCACGGACGTGCTCTCCTTTCCCCTTTTGGAGACAGAGGAGGACGGAACGCTCGTAATTTATGACGAGGACATAACCGACGGCATACTCCCCCTGGGCGATATTGTAATTTCCGCGGAAAAGGCGGTAGCGCAGGCGGAAGAGTTTGGACACTCCAACCTTCGTGAGTTTGCTTTTTTAGCCGTTCACTCCATGCTCCACCTGCTTGGCTATGACCATGAACGCGGAGAAGCCGAAGAAAAGGAAATGTTTCAAAAGCAGGAAGAGGTCCTGTCTGCTTTAGACATCACAAGATAAGAGGATTTTTATGAACATACAACGCGCAACAGAAGAACATATTGACGATTTAAACCGTTTACTCCGCCAGGTGCTATCGGTGCACCATAAAGGGCGTCCTGACCTATTCTTGCCCGATGCAAAAAAATATACGGACTGTGAGCTAAAAGAATTGCTCTCAGACGATTTACGCCCTGTGTTTGCAGCATTTGGCGACAAAGGAGAAATGCTTGGATACTGCTTCTGCATCATAAAACAGCACAAAAATCACAATATTTTAACCGACGTGAAAACGCTCTATATTGATGATTTGTGTGTCGATGAAAGCTGCCGCGGTCAGCATATCGGAAAACGTTTGCTTGAGCATGTTTTTTGCTATGCAAAATCCATTGGTTGCTATAATGTGACCTTAAACGTATGGGCTTTTAACGAATCTGCCAAAAAATTCTACGAAGCTTGTGGTTTTAAACCGCAAAAGTACGAAATGGAAACCATTTTATAAAACGAGGTGCATACAATATGAATATCAATAAAAAGCGATATTATTTCCTGCCCTTTTTAGATTACATACTTTCCCTTTTAGTGACGCTTCTGTTCACCGTATTTTTCGGCTCATGGTTTACCAGCAGAGTGTTTGGTGTAATTACGGCAACAGTACTCACACTGGTAATGTGTGGATTTATATATTCTAGAATGTGGAAACTGAGCCGTAAAAATACACGGTACGGGCTGGGACTGGACTTCTCAGCCGGCGTGCGATTTGTGTTGCCGCTCGTGCTATTCAGCCTCTTGGTAGTTTTCGTGTTTGTGCTGGCAAGGCACGGTATTTTACCCCTGAAAAATACCGTCTTAAACAGCTACTACGCGTTCCCTGACAACCTGCCCCGCTATCAGATCATCATTACACCTTTTGATTATCTTACCATGTTTGTGCGGTTCTGGTTCTGCTATTTTTGGGGCTATACATTAGAACTTCCCGTCTGGCTGATGTGTATCGGGCCATGTCTTGCGATATTGTCCGCTGCCCTCGGTTTTCGCCTGGGGGCAGAAAACAAAGAGATTTTAGACGGATACATAAAGGTGACACAAAAGGTGAAGGATAAATTTAACGAATAGAAATCCGAAAAAAAGGTCGCAAACACATGTTTGCGACCTTTTTTACAATTCAAAAGCGGATTTTAAAATCAGTCTTTCCTTTCATGCTCGTTGAAATAAGTCTCCCGAAACCGCGCAGCAAAGGCAGGCGGCTCATCTTTTGCGTAAAGGTGAGACGTGTCACCGAAGCCTAATACACGAAAATACGCCGTACCCTTTCGTCGCTCCTCTGTTACCACGGTTGTTACCGACGAAGGAGCCGCGCAAAACCCGTGCCACAGTAGCATTGGAGAGATGCCGAGCAAGTGGCTTAAAAGCACGCAGCCCGACCCAAAATGACAGAAAAATGCAATTGTATCATTATTGGCGCACTCTGCACGGTACAGCCTTCCGTCCCTTATATACCCGTGCGATGCAAGCACGCCGTCAAACGCCTTGGTGACGCGCTCATATTCCGCGCACACGTTGCCTGCAATCATCGGCTCGCCATTAAGCCAGGTATCAATGCAATAGTAGTCATGATTGTTTGTCCAGTCCTTGGGAAGCCAGTCCCAGGCGATACTGTCTTTGATATTTGGCTTGTCGATGCGCGTCGGAAACTCTTTCAGCCATTCACACGCAGTAGCGGAAAGCGAGAGCTTTTTCAGGGTGGGTGCCGCTGTTTCCTTTGCCCTGCCCAGGGTGGATACATAGCATGCTTTGATCTCTTGTTTCCCAAGGCGTTCTGCCAGATGCGCTGCCTCCCGAAACCCCTTAGGTGTTAAGGAATCCTTTTCATAGTCCGGATCTGCATGACGTATAATCAATAGTTTCACACAAAAACCTCCCTGCTTTACCTGTCCTCTTCGTTTTTCGAAAGAATTCTATCTACATACATCTCGCCGCAAACCTCAGGCTTCACCTGCGCGTTTGTGGCGTTTTCAATTTCTTTCAAAAATGTATCCAGCAAATCGTATTTCACAAACGCGGTTACGGTTACCGAGTCTGAATACGCAATATCTTCTAAAATATAGTCCCCGTTTTCAATGATATAACGGATTTTTCCCAGCCAATCATAGGACATGGAAATAAAAAGCTTGTGACAGTAAATCTTTTCTGTAATTTTTGCGCAGTCTATTCCAAGCTTTGCTGCCTTTCCGTATGCACGCACCAAACCGCCCGCGCCCAGAAGTGTTCCGCCGAAATAACGCGTAACCACCACAACCACGTCCGTTAAATGTTCTTTATTTAACACCTCTAAGGTGGGCACGCCTGCAGTACCGCCCGGCTCGCCATCGTCTGAATAACGGCAGATGTTGTTTTCGGAAATAATGTAGGCGTACACGTTATGGGTTGCGTCGCGAAACTCGGCTTTTCTGGCGTTAATGAAGCTCAGCGCATCCTCTTCTGTGCTGACAGGCTTGACCGAGGCAATAAAGCGGGATTTCTTTTCAATCAGCTCTGCACGGTTCTCCGCATACACCGTTTTGTATGTCATTTTTTTGTTCAATGTCAATCAGTCCTCTTTGATAAATTCCCGATATTTTGCGTAAGATGCGGCGTCTAACAGGCAGGTTATCACTGTGCCCTCCGGCGTATAGTCCTCGCACATCACCGTTTGCGTGCCGTGAAGCTCCGACAAAATCTGACCTTTGGAAAACGGAACAAGCAATTGAACCTCCTTCTTTTTACCGGGCACAATATCCTCAATCTCGGAAAGCAAGCGGTCGATTCCAATGTCCTTTTCCGCACTGATTTCTACATAAGGCGCGTCGCCTGCCAGTGAGAAAAAGTTTCGTTCTGCAGCCAGCGCATCTGTTTTGTTAAAGACCATAAGTCTTGGCTTTTCCCCTGCGCCCAGGTCAGACAACAAATTGTTCACCACCGCCAGATGGGCGTCCACCTCCGGGTCGGACCCGTCGGCAACGATGAGCAGACAGTCTGCATAAAGAGCCTCCTCCAGGGTCGATTTAAAGGCTTCTATCAGGTGGTGCGGCAGTTTTCGGATGAATCCGACCGTGTCCACCACCATCACCTCACGCTTATCCGAAAGCGTTAAGCCCCGCATGGTGGGGTCTAAGGTTGCAAAGAGCTTATCCTGCGCCAAAACAGAAGCGCCCGTTAAGCGGTTTAAAAGCGTCGATTTTCCCGCATTGGTATAACCCACCAAGGCCAATATATACCGATTTTCCTTTTTACGCCGCGCACGAAGCAGCTCGCGGTGTTTTTTGACTCTCTCTAATTCTTCTTTTAAATGGGAAATGCGTCTGTAAATATGGCGGCGGTCCGTTTCCAGCTTGGTTTCACCGGGTCCGCGCGTACCGATACCCGCACCAAGGCGCGACATTTTAGAACCCATACCCGTTAGTCGCGGCAGAAGATAACGAAGCTGCGCAAGCTCTACCTGAATTTTACCCTCACCCGATTCAGCGTGGTGGGCAAAAATGTCTAAAATCAGCATGCTGCGGTCAATGACGCGAAGCAAAAGCGCATTCTCTAGGTTTCGGATTTGCATCGGGGAAAGCTCATCGTCAAAGATAACCACATCGGCATCCAGACTCATGCAGGCGTTTTTGAGTTCTTCAATTTTGCCCTCACCGAGATAGGTCGCTTTTTCAATGGTAGATTTGTTCTGTATCATAGAGCCGACAACTTCTGCTCCCGCCGTATCAGCAAGGCGCGCAAGCTCAGCTATGGTTTCCTCTGTTGTATCGGATAAAACATCCAACGTGCCGGTATGAACGCCGCAAAGCACAACGCGCTCTTTTCTTATTTCAGTTTCGTTCATGAAAACCTCCTGTTTTCTCCATCTTCCCGCGCCGCACTCTGTCCTGCCAAGTGCCCCGTAGAATAGGCAATCTGCAGATTAAATCCGCCGGTATAGGCATCAACATCAATGACCTCCCCTGCAAAGTAAAGACCGGGGCAAATTTTTGATTCCATTGTTTTGGGGTTGATTTCCTTAACGCTCACGCCGCCGGAGGTGATAATCGCCTCAGCGATGGGGCGCGTTCCCGTCAACTCCAGTGTGAAATGCTTGAGCGTTTCTACTAACTTTTGCCGCTCCTCCCTTTTAATGTCGCGCACTTTTTTGCGCGGGTCAATGCCGGATCGTTCAATCACGACCGGAATCAGCTTTTGCGGAAGCAGTTCATCGAGCGCGTGGAGAAAATCACGGTTGATATTTTTCTCAAAATCCCTAAGAATCCGTTTGTCTAAAACCGTCTCCTCAAGAGCAGGTTTAAAATCAATCGACAAGGTATAATGCTTTTTCTCAAAATCCCGCAGATGCGCGCTGGCAGACAGAATCATCGGACCGGACACGCCGTAATGCGTAAAAAGCATTTCACCAAAATCGGAATACACCTTCTTGCCATTTTCATCCGTTACCAAAATGGCAGTATTTTTTAAAGAAAGCCCCATCAGTTTTTTGGGGATACTGCCCTTTACCGTGAGCGGAACAAGGGAGGGTTTGGGGATAACCACCGTGTGCCCCAATTCTTTTGCAAACCGGTATCCGTCACCTGTGGAACCGGTCTGCGGATAAGATGCGCCTCCGGTGGCAATGATGACCTTTTCGTAGTGGTATGCGCCGTGGCTTGAGAGCGTAATCCGAAAGCCTTGCTCCTCTTTGAGCACCGCACGAACCGTGTCCCGCGTGGCAACAACGCCCATATCCTTGGCGTACCGTTTTAAAGCGTCCACAACGGACTTTGCCTTATCGCTTACGGGAAATACGCGCCCGCCCCGCTCGGTTTTTGTTTCCACACCATAACGGGCAAGCAAATCAATCATATCCGTATTGGAAAAGGCATAAAATGCGCTATGCATAAATTTTCCATTTACGGGAATATTAGAGATGAATTCTGAGATGTCGGCACTGTTTGTAATATTGCAGCGTCCTTTGCCCGTGATGCCAAGCTTTCTTCCCAGATATGCATTTTTTTCAAACAGGCGCACATTTGCACCCATAGACGCGCAGGCAGCCGCTGCCATAAGGCCTGCAGGTCCGCCGCCAATCACTGCAATTTTCAAGAAAACACATCCTATTTTTATCAGTTTTCATTTATTTTATCACAAAATTGTGAACAATACAATCAAAACATAAAATGGAGCATTTCAAAGAAAACAAAAGAAAATAAAAGCATTCTTATCCTATTTTTTAAATTTAAACATTCACAAAGTTTGCCAAAATAGGCGAATTTGAGTAAGATATAAATAGTTTAGCACTCTAAAGATAAGAGTGCTAACAATTTTCTTGTAAAAAATATTTTCAATACAGCAGGAGGTACATTTTATGAACATTCAGCCTTTGGGTGACAGAGTTGTCATCAAAATGGTAGAAACCGAAGAAACGACCAAGAGCGGTATCGTGCTCCCCGGCTCTGCAAAAGAAAAACCGCAGATTGCAGAAGTGGTTGCAGTTGGCCCCGGTGGCGTGGTTGACGGAAAAGAAATCGTGATGGAGCTTTCCGTTGGCGATAAAGTGATCACCAGCAAATATGCAGGCACAGAAATCAAACTCGACGGCACAGAATACACCATTCTCCGCCAGAGCGATGTTTTGGCTAAGATTCAATAATTGGAGGGAATAAAAAATGGCAAAGGACATTTTATTTGGCGAAGAAGCAAGAAAAGCGCTGGAAAAAGGCGTGAATACACTGGCAGACACCGTTAAAGTTACACTCGGACCCAAGGGCAG
>JAZNIA010000161.1:0-13558 GCA_045577195.1 Congzhengia sp. | reverse complement strand
TACCATCATAACACCGAAATAAAGCGGGTCTGCCATGATTTCGTATGCCTTTTCGGGTGTCATTCCCTTTGCTTTTCTCATTTCATAAAAGCTGTCTGCAAATTCCTGACGTTTCTCGTCTGTTTCAGGATCCATGATTTGAGCGTCTGAAATATCCAGCCCAACAGCCAGCTCTGCAATTTTTGTTTTGTTACCTAAAAGGATAATGTTTGCAATTCCTTCCTTCAAAATCATATCGGCAGCCTGGACGGTACGAATGTCCTCGCCCTCAGCCAATACGATGGTTTTTTTGTCCTGTTTTGCGCGTTCTTTGATACGTTCTAAGAACTGACTCATAACAGTAATTCCTCCCTTTATATGTAAATTATTTTTTATACAGTCTATGGGAAGCCTGATGGCTTCCCTTATAACTTTTAGCCAATCACGGTGCCGTCCAGAATCTCGCTATCCGGCGTAAGAAGCGCCAAATTCTTTTTGTCACCCGCTGCCAAAATCATGCCCTCGGAGAGCACGCCACGAAGTTTGACCGGTTTTAAGTTGGTTACAACGGCAACCTTTTTCCCGACGAATTCTTCGGGCGCGTAAAACGCTGCAATTCCGGAAACAATCTGGCGCACTTCGTCACCGATTTTGATTTTAGAAACCAAAAGCTTATCTGCACCCTCGACGCGGTTGGATTCTAATACAAGCCCCACCTTAATCTCAACCTTTGCAAAATCGTCAATTGTAATGTATGCAGGTTCTTTTGTTTCTTCTTTCTTTTCTTCCTTAGATGCATTTTCCTGCATCTGACGGTCAATAAACTCTTCAATTTCCTTCATTTTTTTCGCTTCGTCAATACGGTTAAACAAGGGTTTGCCCTCGCCAACCTGATTGCCCGAAACCGTTTTGCCAAAATCACTTAAGCTGTCCCAATCCGTCACCTTTGTGTTAATCTGCGCAAAGATGCTCTCTGCCGTCTGCGGCATGAAAGGAGAAAGCAACACACCGATAAAGCGAATGCTCTCTAAAAGGTTATATAGCACACCGCCAAGGCGATCCTTTTGCGATTCATCCTTTGCCAAAGACCATGGCATGGTCTCGTCAATATACTTATTGGAGCGGCGGGCTAAAACCATGATTTCCTCTAATGCCTCTGCCGTTTTGTATTCATTCATTTTTGTGGTAACGGCTTTTGCGCAAGAAATTGCGGTTTGCTTTAGGTCATCATCAAACTCGCCATGGAACGTCTTCGGAATGGTGCCGCCAAAGTATTTTTGTACCATAGCAACACTGCGGTTTACTAAGTTGCCCAACGTATTTGCCAAATCACCGTTAAAGCGGGCGATGATGTTTTCATAAGTAATGGAGCCGTCCTGCGCATAGGGCATTTCTTTAAGCAGGTAATAGCGGATTGCGTCAACACCGAACATGTCTGCCAAATCGTCTGCAAACATTACATTTCCTTTGGATTTGCTCATCTTGTCGTTTCCGGATAGAAGCCACGGGTGACCAAACACCTGTTTCGGCAGCGGCAAATCCAGTGCCATTAAAAAGATCGGCCAGTAAATGGTGTGAAACCGCAAAATATCTTTACCGATAATATGCACATCGCAGGGCCAGTTTTTAGTAAATAACTCGGAAGGTTCTTTTTCCGGGTCATAGCCCAAAGCGGTAATATAGTTTGTAAGTGCGTCCATCCAGACATAAACCACATGCTTATCGTCAAAGGTTACGGGGATGCCCCAGTTAAAGGTTGTTCTTGATACGCACAAATCCTGCAGACCTGGTTTTAAGAAATTATTTACCATTTCTTTTTTGCGGCTTTCCGGCTGAATGAAATCAGGGTGCTCCTCGATATGCTTCATCAAAGCGTCCTGATATTTGCTCATTTTAAAGAAATATGCTTCTTCCTTTGTTTTCTTTACTTCTCTGCCGCAATCGGGGCAGCGACCATCCACAAGCTGGCTTTCTGTAAAGAAAGACTCACAGGGCACACAGTACCAGCCTTCGTATTCGCTCTTATAAATATCGCCCTTTTCATACAGCTTTTTAAAGATATGCTGCACGGCAGTTTCATGGTAATCATCGGTTGTGCGGATAAAATGGTCATACTCTGCGCCCATCAAATCCCAGATTTTGCGAATCTCGCCTGCCACGTTGTCTACATAGGCTTTCGGCGTAATTCCCATTTTTTCAGCCTCTATCTGAATTTTCTGCCCATGCTCGTCCGTTCCGGTCAGGAAAAACACATCATACCCCATCTTCTTTTTAAATCTTGCGATGGCATCTGTGAAAACGACCTCAAAGGTGTTTCCGATGTGCGGTTTTTTGGACGTGTATGCAATGGCGGTTGTAATATAAAACTTTTCTTTTGCCATGTTATGTCCTCCAATACATCAATACTCATTCATATATCATACCACTTTTTTCAAAAATTTAAAAGGGGTTTTGTAAAAAAAGTTGTAATTTTTTTCATAAAATGTATAAAAAAACTTCTTTTCACGCAACCTAACGGAAAATTAAAGCATAAGAGGTGTTAATTTGCGAAATATACGAACTGATTTGGCGTGTGAAATGCACGCATTTTTGATGGAGACCGCAGAAGAAATAGCCGGAATCGAGCAAAGTCAAAGCACAAAGGGAGACATCTCGGTAAACCGCATAAAAGTTGCAACAGAAAACGCGGCAAAAATAATCGGAAAACCCGTTGGTACTTACACTACCCTTTCCTTTTCCGACCCGCGGTATCTGGACAAAACCCGTTATGAGACACTATGCAAAGCCATTGCAGATGAAATTTGTGGACTGCTTAAAAATACAGAAAGCAAAAAACCCGTTTTAATCATTGGACTTGGAAACCGTTCCATCACCTCCGACTCTTTAGGTCCTGCCGTACTGGACCGTTTGATGATCACAAGGCATCTTTTTTCTTATGCACCGGAAGCGTTATCCCAAAATCTTTCCTCTGTCTGCGCCATTGCGCCGGGTGTTTTAGGAATTACCGGTATTGAAACGGAGGAGATTATCAGAGGCGTTTGTAAAAACATCGACCCTTGCGCCGTCATCTGCGTCGATGCGCTTGCCGCAAGGGGAATTGACCGGATTACGCGCACTGTACAGATCTGCGATACGGGGATTCACCCCGGTGCCGGTGTTGGGAATAACAGAAAAGAAATTTCCGAAAAGACGCTGGGAGTACCGGTGATTGCCGTTGGTGTGCCGACAGTGGTCGATGCAGCAACAATTACGGACGATACTTTAAACCTCGTGATTGACAATTTGCTGGAGTCAATTCAAAAAACCGATCAAAACTCCTCCTTTTACCAGATGCTCAAAAACCTTGATGAGGAGGGGAGGTATGACCTGATTCGCGCTTCGCTGTCAAAGGATATGCCCTATTTTTTAACCACACCGAAAGAAATTGATATTTTAATCAACAAAACAGCCGAAGTGGTGGCAAATGGCATCAACTTTGCGCTTCATAAAGACATTACGTTTGAGGATATACAAATTTACGTTTCATAAAACAATAAGGGGCACACCTTGCTTTGGTATGCCCCATTTTCTATACTTTTTTGAGTCTTGCAAAAGAACCCATGAGAGATTTTGTACCGACATCATCGAACATAATTTCCAGTTTCACGTCCGCACCTGCGGGTGTGACGGATAATATCATGCCGCGACCAAATTTTTTGTGTTCCACCACATCGCCCGCCTGAAAAGGATAAGACGGAACTGTGTCGTGTCGAACAGTTGCTGATTTCCTTGCAAATATTTCTTCAAACAAATCACTTTGCGTTTTTGCCCTCTTCTGACCGATTGCCTGCACGCCTTTCCGCTCTGTCTCCACAGATTCTACATAGGTGGACGGAATTTCATCCAAAAAGCGTGACGGTTTACTATAAACCGAGCCACCGTACATGGAGCGGCGCATTGCACAAGTTAAGTGCAGTCGTTTTTTCGCACGGGTAATCCCCACATAGCAAAGGCGACGTTCCTCTTCAATTTCCTCATCGGAATACATGGAGCGTTGGCTGGGAAACAAGCCTTCCTCCATTCCACACATAAATACAACGGGAAACTCCAGCCCTTTTGCAGCATGCAGCGTCATCAAAACAACACTTTCCGCCTCGGCGTCATAGTTGTCCACATCGGCAACCAAAGCCGTATTTTCCAAAAATTCAAAGAGAGACGGCTCCTCTGCCCCTTTTTCATATTCCTCGGCAGAGAGGATAAATTCGCGGATATTTTCAATTCTCGTCTGATTTTCAACAGAATCCTCCGCAAGCAGCATGTCCATATAACCGGAACGGGTATATACCATTTCAATTATTTTAGAGGGTTGCTCCGGATTAGAATCCTTCTGAATATCAGAGATGAGTTTTGTAAATGCCTTAAGCTTATCCGCCGCTCTTGTAAGCTCCGGTATTGTGTCTGCCTGCTCCATAGCGGAAAACATGCTCATTTCCCGCTGCGCGGCTGCCATTGCCACTTTTTCCACGGTTGTAACACCAATTTTTCGGGCAGGCTCATTGACCACGCGCATGAGAGAAATATTATCGTTTGGGTTAAACACCAACCGAAGATAGGCAAGCATATCCTTGATTTCCTTGCGGTCGTAAAACCGAAGACCTGCAAGCACGCGATACGGGATGCCAAACCCGGAAAGGGTGGTTTCAAGCACACGGGACTGCGCGTTTGTGCGATACAAAATCGCACAGTTGGAATAGGTAAAGCCATCTGCCTTTACGCATTTTTCTATAGACTTTCCAATATAGTCTGCCTCTTCGTACTCATTGTCTGCTTCAAAGAAGAGAATTTTCTCTCCATCTCCGTTTCCGGTCCAAAGCTCTTTCCCTTTTCTTCCTGTATTGTTTGCAATGACATGGTTTGCAGCGTTTAAAATGTTCTGGGTCGAACGGTAATTTTGCTCCAGTTTGATTACACATGCACTGTCAAACTCTTTTTCAAAGTCTAAGATATTGTTGATGTTTGCACCGCGGAACTTATAGATACTCTGGTCATCGTCACCAACCACACAAATGTTTTTATACTTTCCAGCCAGCAAGCTTGTTAAAAGGTACTGGGCATTGTTGGTGTCCTGATACTCGTCCACAAACACATACAAAAATTTGTTCTGATAGTATTCCAATACTTCCGGGTCCAGTGAAAACAGTTTCACAGTCAGGATAATAATATCATCAAAGTCCAGTGCGTTCGCCTCAAACAAACGTTTTTGGTAAAGCTTATAAAGCTCACCGATTTTGGTCATACGAAAATCGCCCTGATATGCTGCGATAAAGACCTCCGGCTCCATTAAATTGTCCTTGGCATTTGAGATTTCTGCCAGCATGTTGCGAGGCGGAAAGGTCTTTTCGTCCATGCCCAGTTCTTTCTGGCACCGCTTAATCAGGGTTTTCTGGTCGGCTGAATCGTAAATGACAAAATCAGAAGAATAGCCAAGCTTTACAATGTTTTTTCTGAGTATTTTCATGCAAACAGAGTGAAATGTTCCAAGCCACATGCCATTTGCACCATCACCCAAAATGCCCTCAACACGCTCTTTGAGTTCATTTGCCGCCTTGTTCGTAAAGGTAATTGCCAGAATCTGATAAGGACGCGCTAAGTTTTGCTCCAATATGTATGCAATTTTGTTTACCACCACAGTTGTTTTACCGGAGCCAGCACCCGCCAGAATCAGAAGCGGTCCGTCCGTTGTTGTAATGGCTTCCTTTTGCTTCTCATTAAATCGATCTAAATTCATAGTTCCCTCGCAATGATTTCTTGTAAAATGCCAAGGGCACGCTCGGAAATTTTTGCATAGCGTTCCCGTTTATTTTTAATGCGCTCATCCAGACCGTCAATAATTCCAAAATTGATGTTCATTGGCTGAAAATCTGCGCCTGTAAAATTTGCGATATAATTACCCAGTGCACCGGTCGCTGTAGAAGTCGGGAAAACAAGCGGCTCTTTTCCCTCTAAATGCCTTGCGGCATTGATGCCCGCCACAATACCGGAGGAAGCCGATTCCACATATCCCTCAACGCCCGTCATCTGCCCTGCAAAGAATAAGCCTTTGCGCGCTTTTGTCTCGTAGGCTTGTGTCAACACACCGGGAGAATGGATATAGGTATTTCTGTGCATCACGCCGTAACGCATAAAGTCTGCATGTTCTAAGCCCGGAATCATGGAAAACACACGTTTTTGTTCAGGAAAAGTTAAATGCGTCTGAAATCCAACAATGTTATAAAGCGTTCCGTTTTTGTCATCCTGCCTGAGCTGAACCACGGCGTAATACCGCTCTCCCGTCTCGGGGTGTTCCAGTCCGACCGGTTTTAAAGGACCAAATGTTAGCGTGTCCGGTCCACGTTTTGCCATGACCTCCACCGGCATGCAACCCTCAAACACCTTATCATTTTCAAACTCCTTGAGCTTTGCCGTTTCTGCAGAAATCAGCGCTTCGTAAAAGGCAGTATATTCTTCCTTGCTCATCGGACAGTTTATATAATCTGCCGTTCCCTTGTCATACCGTGCCTTTTTAAACACTTTGGTATGGTCAATAGAATCGTATGTTACGATAGGCGCCGCCGCATCGTAAAAATACATATAATCGTTTCCGAAAAATGCTCCAATATTTTTAGAAAGTGCGTCAGATGTCAATGGACCCGTTGCAATAACAACGCAGCCTTCCTTCGGAATCTCCTTGATTTCATCATGTACAATGGTGATGTACGGATTTTCTCTGATTTTGTCCGTCATCATTTGTGCAAAGCCAACTCTGTCAACCGCTAAAGCACCGCCGGCAGGAACTTTGGTCGCGTCAGCGCACTCTGTCACCAAGGAGCCTAACCGTCTCATTTCGGCTTTTAAGAGTCCCGCGCCGTTTTCCAATGTATCCGCCCGAAGGGAATTGGAGCACACCAGTTCACCGAACAAATCCAGATGGTGTGCCGGTGTTTTCTTGTGTGGCTTCATTTCAATCAGTGTAACTTCTATATTTCGTTTTGCCAGTTGCCATGCCGCCTCGCATCCTGCAAGACCGCCGCCAATTACCGTTGCTTTCATCATATTATTTCCTTTGCAGCTTGTTAAATTTTATATGCTTGAAAAAGGGTTGTCAGTTCATTGTAGCACGCAGCGCGGTCAAGGGTAACATCACAGAAATGTTCAAACGCTAAAATGCCCTGCAACACCAGCATACCAAGTCCGTTGATAACGTTTGCGCCACGCTCCTCCGCCGCCTTTAAAAATAGCGTTTTTGCAGGATTATAGATAATATCGCAGCAGAACATTCCCGCGTGAATTTTGTCTAAAAATGTACATGGATTGTCGTTTTCCAGAGGGTGCATTCCAACGGGCGTTGTGTTAATCACAATATCATATTCTTTTTGATTGTCAACAAAATCATAAAATTTTGTTTCGGTATGCTGTTCTACCATATCACCAATTACGCGTACCTTGTCTGCACTTCTTGATGTTATCGTGATAGAGCGCGCACCGTTTTTTGCCAGTTTATAGCAAAGCGAACGGGCTGAACCGCCTGCGCCCATCATGAGAATATCTTTTCCGAAAATTTCGCATCCTTCCAGCAGCAAAGAGCCGCAAAACCCGTCTCCATCGGTGTTGTATCCGTGCCAAACGTCGTTTTTGCTGACCACAGTGTTAACAGAGTCCATGATTTTCGCGTCCGGACACACAACGTCTAAGTGCTCCATCACGCGGATTTTGTGTGGCGCAGTGATATTAAAGCCGGATGCGCCCATTGCCTTTGCACCGCACATAACGCGGTCAAAGAATTCACTTGCCACATCAAATGCCAGATATGCCATATCAATCCCGCATTTTTTTGCAAGATAGCTGTGCATAGCGGGCGATAATGTATGCGAAATTGGTGTGCCGAGTATGCCGAAAAGCTTCGTTTGATTCGTCGTTTCAATCATCGTGTTTCCCTGCCTTTGCGTTTCGCTTGGTCTTTTCCTTTACCGGTGCAATAAAGCTGATGAGTTTTCCTACGGCAAATACAATGTCGCTCGATTTTTCGATTGCAATCCGTTTGCCTGCAGC
The DNA here is from genome assembly GCA_045577195.1 of Congzhengia sp. Lineage (GTDB taxonomy): Bacteria > Bacillota > Clostridia > UBA1381 > UBA9506 > Congzhengia. The sequence continues at coordinate 5,512 of JAZNIA010000161.1, read as the reverse complement.
CTTTCCGCCAATGGTGAGGGCGGCAACAATCGCTGTGAGCAAGATGGTGAGCAAAAAGTTTGTGCGGAACATGCCGGTTGCCATTAGCATCGCAACAATCGCCGTTGTGGCACTACCGGAGATAATGCCTACAATGTCTCCAATGACATCATTGCACATAGAGCCAACCTTGTCCGCATTTCGAATCAGGCGAACCGCCTCTTTTGCACCGCGCACTTTTTGGGACGAAAGGGAATGAAACGGCGTTTCCGCTGCAGAGGTTACTGCAACGCCAATGATGTCAAAAATGATGCCTACTGCAATAAAAAATGTCAAAATAATAAAAGCCATAATGAGGTTCACGCGCGTCATCAGACCAGCCTGAATCATCTGCAGGACAGACGAAATCACAAAGGTGATGACAATAACCGTTACGACCCATTTACGGCTGTTTCTCTTCTTTTCTGTTTTTTTGTCAATTTTGTTTTTGTTCGTTGTTTCGCGTTTACTACTGTCGTCAGACAATCGTCACACCAACCTTTTCTTTTTGCAACAAGCGCCGCGCTAAAAAACGCGGCGCTATTGCTTCATGTTTGGTTTTTGGAAAACTAGGGTTTTCCATTTTTATATAAAAAAACAGGTGGTAATACAAGCGGGTAAATTTTGCGGTTTAGGTTCGGTAGGCTTTCCCGCCGGACTGCTGAAATGTCGCCAAATCAGCGGTTTCCCTTTAAAGTCCGACCTGAGCGGTTACCCGTCTCAGAACCGAATCACCACTTAAGTCCGCACTACAATCCCCGAAGTATCTCAAATAACGAACAGCCTAGAGGTTTTCCCAAACAGTCAGACTTGCTCTTAGCCTCTTTTGCAGCCATGGTTTCAAGCAGCAATAACTCTTTTGTTTTGGCCGAAACGAAAAGAGTCTGTCCACTATCCGCCATACCCACTCAAGGCAGGCTACGCTGTCCCCAGCGCGCGTGTCTCACGGCCGCTAAACCGCAAAACAGTTGCACCAAGCAACAGGTTTCACCCTGTTTCGTACCTCAGTAAGTCGCTTTTAAATGATACGACTTAAAAGCAAGCAGATGAAGCACAAGAACAGGTCTCCACGGAAATGGGGTCGAGTTTCGCATGCCATTGCGAGTCGCCCCAAAACCTTAACTCCCAGCACCAACCCCCGACTGGGCGTCGAAAGCAAGCACCAGGAACTTCATCGATGTGCCCTTCAACGGATTTTTAGGCCCGTCCTGGGAGCAAGCAGCGCTGACTAGGATACTGCACCACCGTTATTTTTTCTTGGTTTACACAAATAGTACTATACCACACTTTAAGAAAATAGTAAAGTACTAATTTTAAATTTTACAATTTTTTAAAAATCTATTTTATACAAAATAAATCACGATTGCAACCGCAACGCCTAAGATTGCACCTGCAAACACCTCGAGGGGCGAATGCCCCAAAAGCTCTTTTAACCGTTTTCCCGTTACCTCGATTTTTTCGTGACCAAAATTTTCTACAATTTTGTTTAGAATTGCGGCCTGCTCGCCTGCCGCCCGGCGTACACCGGAAGCGTCGTACATAACAACCAGCGAAAGCACTGCGCTGATTGCAAATTCCGTTGATGCAAAGCCACAGTTAAGCGCTACAGACGTTGCCATAGAAATCACAAAAGATGTGTGCGAGCTAGGCATTCCGCCAGAGCCGATGAGTCGTTCAAAATTCAGTTTTCTCTCTTCCAATAACACGACAATGAATTTAATCAGCTGCGCACTAAACCAGCCAATGATTGCCGTGATTAACACTTCATTTGCAAGCAGTTCTTTTAGCCACATTTCTTATTTCCCACCTTATCTGTCACGGTCCAACAAAAAGTTGGATAAGTGAATCAAAAATTCTGCTTTTGCACCAAATCTTCCCAGTGATTCGATTGCTTTTTGCGTGTAGTCCGCCAGCATGTTTTCCGATGTTTCCAGTCCGTAAACCGCAACAAAGGTTGACTTTTGATTTTCTGCATCGCTTCCGGTTGTTTTACCAAGAATTTCCTCGTTACCCGACACATCTAAAATGTCATCTTTAATCTGGAATGCAATGCCTAAGTATCTTGCAAATTCCTCAACGGCAATCAAATCATCTCTTCCGCCGCCGCCCAAAAGCGCTCCGATTTTTGCCGACGCCATAATGAGCGCCGCGGTTTTGTGCATATGCAGTGTCATGAGGGTAATAGAGTCAATGGACTTTCCTTCAGACTCTAGGTCAATCACCTGACCACCTATCATACCCTCTACACCGGCACTTTCTGCTAAAATTGCCAGTGCTGCTAAGGTCATGTTTGGCGAAAGCTGAGAGTGCTTTAAAACGGTTTCATAAGCAAGGTTTAAAAGCCCATCTCCCGCCAAAACTGCAATCGCCTCACCATACACCTTATGGTTGGTAGGTTTCCCGCGACGAAGATCGTCATTATCCATGCAAGGTAAATCATCATGAATCAAAGAATATGTATGAATCATTTCCATGGCACAGGCAAAGGGCATGACTTTTTCTGTTTCCGCGCCCATCAGTTCTGCGCAAGCGAGCATCAAAACAGGACGAATCCTTTTCCCGCCGGCATGGAGGCTATAATCCATGGCTTTGTAAATGGTTGCCTGCGGATTATCTTTTTCCTCCAGATATTTACGAAGCGCTTTATTTACTTCAATAATTCTGCCCTCCAGGCTTTCCAAAAAATCCATATTATTCCTCCTCTTTGTCTAGCTCCGTTTCTAAAACGGTTCCGTCTGCCTGCTCTATCAGGAGTTTTATCTTCTGCTCTGCTTTATCCAGTTGTTCATGGCATTTTGCAGAGATTTTAACGCCCGTTTCAAATAAAGACACGGCCTCATCCAAAGGCGCGTCGCCCGTTTCCAAACGGCTCACGATTTCCTCCAGTTCCGTTATCATTTCCTCAAAGCTTTTTGTTTTTGCCATATTGCAATCCTCCTGACGTTTTCACGCATTTAATCTGGTCTTCCCGTTAGCGTCCCTTCCTCGGACAAGGAAAGGTAGTCCATCTGGCGAAGCGCTTCATAAAGCACCACTGCCACAGAGTTAGAAAGGTTTAATGACCTTGCTCCCTCCGCCATTGGAATTCGGATACAGGTTTCATAGTTTTTTTCGAGCAACGGCTCAGGAAGTCCGCGGGTTTCCTTTCCAAACACAAGATAATCCCCGTCTGAAAAACACGGATCACTGTGTCTGAGCTTTGCTTTCGTGGTACAAAAATAGTAAGTACCCGGACACTTTTCAAAAAAATCGTCTATGTTTTCGTAGTATCGGATGTCTAATTCGTGCCAATAATCCAGTCCTGCACGCTTGAGCTTTTTATCATCAATCGTAAAGCCCATCGGTTTTATAATATGTAACACACTGCCCGTGGCCTTGCAGGTTCTTGCAATGTTTCCCGTATTTTGCGGAATTTCCGGTTCAACAAGCACAATGTTTATCGCCATTACTGTTTCATCCTTTCAGGAAAAATTACAAAGATTTCACAAACCGTTCAATTCTGGACAGCGCTTCGCTGATGCTGGAAACAGAGTATGCGTAAGAACAGCGAATAAATCCTTCGCCGCTTTCGCCAAACGCCGTTCCGGGAACAACTGCCACCTTTTCTTTTTGCAAAAGCGTTTCGCAGAATTCATTCGAGTTCATTTTTGTGCTCCTGATATCCGGGAACACATAAAATGCGCCCTCCGGTTCAAAACAGGAAAGTCCCATGTTTCTGAAACCTTCCACAATCATGCGTCTTCTGCAATCATATTCCTCGCGCATTTTTGCAATGTCCTCATCACCGTGCCTCAGCGCTTCAATTGCAGCATACTGGCTGGTAGTTGGAGAACACATGATTGCAAACTGGTGAATTTTCAGCATTTGTTTCATCAAAGGCGCAGGAGCGGCAGCAAACCCTAAGCGCCAGCCCGTCATGGCATAGCTTTTTGAAAAACCGTTTACATAAATTGTGCGTTCTGCCATATGAGGAATCGAGACAATAGATGCATGCTCTCTTCCGTAGGTTAATTCTGCATATATTTCGTCAGTCAATACCATAATGTTGGTATCTTTTAAAACCCCCGCAATTTCTTCCAGTTCCGGTTTTGTCATAATCGCACCGGTCGGGTTATTGGGGTATGGCAAAATCAAAAGCTTTGTTTTCGGTGTAATTGCCGCGCGGAGCTTTTCCGCTGTAAGCTTAAATTTGTCCTCTACCTTTGTCACAATCGGAACAGGAACGCCACCTGCTAAAATGGTGCAGGGCTTGTAGCAAACAAAGCTCGGCTCCGGAATCAGCACCTCGTCGCCGGGGTTTACTAAGGCACGAATTGCAAGGTCTATCGCCTCACTTCCGCCTACCGTTACCAAAACCTCACCATTTGGGTTATAACGCACGCCGGTTTTTCTCTCGATGTAATTTGTAATTTCCTGCCTGAGTTCTAAAAAACCTGCATTTGCCGTGTAATGGGTTTTTCCCTTTTCCAACGCATATACGCCTTCGTTTCGGATATGCCACGGCGTTACAAAATCCGGCTCACCAACACCCAGCGAGATCACGTCCTTCATGCCGTTTGCCAAGTCAAAGAACTTTCGGATTCCTGACGGCTCGATGGTTTTAACCACATCGGACAACACGCTGTTATAATCAATCATAACGTGATCACCTCGCGGTCATCCTCTGTTTTTTTGTTTAAGATGACGCCTTCTGCCTTATATTTTTTCAAAATGAAGTGGGTCGCAGTTGAGATGACCTCCTCCATAGGCGCCAGCTTTTCTGCAACAAACAGCGCAACCTCTTTTAAGGTTTTCCCCTCTACAATCACGGCAAGGTCAAACCCGCCGGATAGCAGATACACGGAGGAAATTTCGTCATACTGATAAATACGCTCGGAAATACGGTCAAAGCCTGAGCCTCTCTGAGGTGTTACCTTTAGCTCAATAATCGCCGATACCAACTCGCGTTCTGTTTTTTCCCAGTCGATGATGGTTTTCTGTCCCAAAATGGTCTGATTTTCCACGCATTCATCCAATACGTCCTGTACATATTTTGCGTCTTTTCCAACCATCACGGCAATTTCTTCTGCCGTTAAATGCACGTTGTGTTCTATCAGCTTTAAAATTCTTTCTTTTTCACCAATCATTCCCCGATTTCCTCCCCATCATCGTCGTCATCTAAAATGAAGTCATAAATATACTCCCAGAAATGCTCTGCCCCCTCCTGAGACTGCGTCGAAAACGGAAGCAGTACATCACCGTCCTGAAGGTCTAGAGTTTCAATAATCATTTCCAGATTTTCTTCCAGCGCACGCTTCGATAACTTGTCTGTCTTTGTCGCAATAACAACTGCCATGCCGCCCGCGCTTTTAATCGACTGCAGCATGTTTATATCGTCTTGAGAAGGCTTATGGCGCGAATCTACAAGGAGAATGACCTGCAGGAGCTGCTTACGCTCTGTCAGGTACTCCCCAATGATATTGCTTAAGTTTTTCCGTTCGCCCTTGCTGGCGGC